>JBBRDH010000295.1:0-1574 GCA_038204125.1 Mycobacteriales bacterium | reverse complement strand
GCCCTACTTCACCGCGGCAGTCGCCGGGGTGCAGGACTCCTGGCGCCGAGTGGTCGCCGGCGCGGCCCAGTCCGGCCTGCCCACGCCGGGTTTTGCCGCAGCCCTGTCCTACTACGACGGCCTGCGCTCGGAGCGACTGCCGGCCGCACTAATCCAGGCTCAGCGCGACTTCTTCGGCGCCCACACCTACCGCCGGGTCGACCGCGAAGGCACCTTCCACACCCTGTGGTCCGGCGATCGCACCGAGGTTCAGGCCTGACCGAGCCGGGTGGGTCCGCTCACGAGCCTGGCCGGGCCGGGCGGAGGCAAGGCCCGGTCTGGTCGCGCGGATCAACATTGGCCGCGCGGATCATTGTCCGCCGCGCGGATGAAATATGCCCAAATGGTACTGGCGGGACGGGAGAGTCCTACTTCGTGCGCGCTGCTCAGCGCCGTTCGCAGGCCTGCGTGTGCGCTTACTGAGTGGGCCCAGTGGGTCAGCGGGCTCGGCCGTCAGCCAACCCGACGAGCATGGTCATCCCACGGCCCCTGCATGCTCCAGCACGTTGGAACAGGCTGACCGAAGCGGAGCCCTTCCATCTCCCGCACGCGACGGAGCAATTCGGCCGGGTGTCCGTCCGCAATGTTCCAGGTGTACCGGACGATGCCGAAGCCCGCCTTCCGCAACAGGCGCTCGCGATTTCCTGTCGGCGTTGATGGTCGGCCCGAAACCACCTGTCTCCGCCCTGCACCCATGGGTTGGAAAGGGGTGGGGTCATTCCGGCCGCTATAAAGACCAACCTGCCCATGGTTTCCAGGGGACTCTCCGTGCGTCCATCCGCGTGCTCGACGACCCATCGTGCGGTCCGGATCCCCGGGTACGGGCGCATGTTTCGGTTAGTCGAACCATCGATTCCCGGTGGCCGCCGCCTTCGAGAACGGCGTCGGCGACGAGCGGGCCGTCCGTCGGGCCGAGGTGACGAGAAACGTCGACCGCGCAATAGGCCTGGTCGACGACCCCGACTCGGGAACGAAAGGTGCGGTGATAGTCGGGCAGAAAGCCGTGACGAACGCGCCATACGGAGTCCGGTCATGCCCGGTATGGGGATTCCTGGTCGAACCGCCGTCGGAAATCTTGGAGGGTCGGACGCCAAGGGCAATCCGTGGATGATCGCTGCTGCGGAGCCGGTCAGATAGGCATCGTCGCCGATACTCAACCCGAAACCGATGGACCGAGCCGAAACTGCCCCCAGGCCGATTGAGCCGCCAGCATTTTCGTGTCAATGAGTGCCCTTGTCGCTATCCGGGTCAATTCTCCGCGCTCGACCAGGCGCTGAAGCACCCCTCGTCCGACTCCGACTCCGACTCCGGCTGCGTCGGCGTCGGCGTCGCGAACGTGAATCACCGGACCCCCTCGATCGAACAGTTGCCCGGCCAGTCGTCCGTCCTGATCGTTCCCATCCCCAAGCTTCACCGGCGTCTCCCGACACCGCGGCCCCCATGCCCTCAGTTGTGGATAAATCTCCGCATGGGGACAACGTGCCCGGGGAAGTCACTCCGATGTGAATGCCCGACCTTCGCGGCTCCCCGGGTGG
>JBBRDH010000294.1:0-1583 GCA_038204125.1 Mycobacteriales bacterium | reverse complement strand
CGTCCTACACCGAAGTAAGCCTGCACAACCAGCTCACCGAGACCGACCACGACTCCGAAGGGCTGTTCCAGCAGCGGATATCGGTCTACACCAAACCGGTCGCCGATGACCCGGTGAAGGCGACCAACGCGTTCCTCGATCGGCTGGTGAGCGTCGCCAACTGGCAGACGAACCCTGTCGGCGTTGATGCGCAAACAGTCCAAGTCTCTGGGAGACCTGAGCGTTACCAGCCCAACGCCGCCCTCGCGCAGCAAATCGTCGGCCAGTTCTGGCCCGCTGCCGCGGCGGCGGCAGGCCCCGCACCCAGCGATCCACCGCCGGCCGGGTCCGGGAGTGCAACTGCCACCCCGGCGATCGGCTCCGGCCCGGCGATCTGCGCGGGCGGCGGCGGGGCGATACCGGGTGGCGGCGGGACGGTCGCCGGGAAGATCATCGGCCCGACCGGAAACAACGTCGCCGGCACGACCACCATCCCGACTGGTTTCGTGATCAGCGGATCGGCCAAGGGTTACCTAGCGGTCAAGTACGCCCTCGCGCAACTCGGCAAACCCTATGTATTCGCCGCCGCCGGGCCGAATGCCTTCGACTGCAGCGGACTGACGATGGCGGCGTGGGCGGCTGCCGGCGTCGCCTTGCCCCACCTCGCCTCGGGGCAGACATCGCGTGGCACCGCTGAGCCCACTGACCTGAGCCAGGCCGTTGGCGGTGATCTCGTGATGATCCCCGGTTCGGACGGCACGCCGGCCGACCCCGGTCATGTCGGCATGGTCGCCGGCTACGTCGACGAGAAGGACGGCCGACACCTGTTCATCATCCAGGCGCCGATGACTGGCGTGCCCGTCGAGCTGACCGAGGCCACCGAATGGTCCGGGCAAATCACCAACGTCCGCCACATCAGCTAATTCGACGACAACCGTCTACGAACAAAGGAGAAACGACGTCATGACCGCAGGATCGCAACCGTCGCTGTGCCTGGGTTGCAGTGAAATCGAGGATGAATGCGCCTGCTGGGAAGCGGAGCAGGACGCATGGGACCCACGATTGCTCGACGCCTTCACCAGGCATGAACCTCCCCTGGATCTATCTGCCTTATCCACCCGCACCGAACTCGGTGAGAGCGGCTGCCTCGTCGAAGTCATCGACAACCGCGGATGGATCAGCCTGCGAGTGTATTTCGACGACGAAGAGGGCGATGTCTACCTAGTGCCGGGGCACGTCGAGTGGGCTCATGAGATGGCAGAACTGGTAGCGGATGACGACCCCGCACTTATGCTCTGGCCCGACCGGCCAGCCGGTTCAGGACCCGAAGCGCGCTGTCCAGATTGGCGCGGGCGATGACCGCGCCCTACCAACAGCGACGCGACCCACAGCCGATCAGTCACGGCTGGGAGGTAGCAGTCCTAGCTATCACAAGCGTCCTAGTCATAGCCGCATTGGCTGCTGTCACCGGGCTCGGACTCGCGTCCGCGCTCGCCGGCGGCGGCTGGGTCTGGCCGCACGACAACAACGCTATCGGTCATGTCGTCGGCGGCATCCTCACCGGACACCCAGGCCGCGGTCTCGATGTCCGCCAATCCAGACTC
>JBBRDH010000293.1:0-1755 GCA_038204125.1 Mycobacteriales bacterium | reverse complement strand
ATGCCAGAGCCCAACAAGATCTCGTCGGCGGCTCGCCGGCCCGATCGCCAGCCCGATCGCTGGCCAGGCTGGCCGGGCCTCATGGGCGCGCTCGCCTGCGTGTTGGGATTGGCGGTCGCCATGCCCGGCTGGACGGCGCGGGCGCCGCCGCCGCCGGTTCTTCCGGTCGGCGCCCGACCCCAAGACATCGACCAGTTGGCGGCCCGCATCCAGCAGACCTTCGCGGTGCCGGGCATGTCGGTGGCGATCGTCAAGGACGGGATCGTGCTCTTCGCCAAGGGCTATGGCGTCCGCGCCACCGGCAAGCCGCAGAAGGTCGACGCCGAGACCCTGTTCGGCATCGGCTCCAACACCAAGGCGTTCACCGCAGCCGCGCTCTCCATGCTGGTGGACGAGGGCAAGTTGCACTGGGACGACAAGGTCACCGACCTCGTGCCCGGCTTCCGGCTCTACGATCCCTACGTGACGCGCGAACTGACGGTGAGGGATCTCCTGAGCCACCGAAGCGGGCTCGGCCTGGGCTCTGGCGACCTGATGTTGTTTCCGCCCAGCGACTTCACGCGAGCCGAGGTCATCCACAATCTTCGCTATCTTCCGCCGGCCTCCAGTTTCCGGTCGAAATACGCTTACGACAACCTGCTCTACATCGTGGCCGGGGAGCTGATCCCGACGATCACGGGGATCAGCTGGGAGCAGTTCGTCCAGACGAGGATCCTGGACCGGCTGGGAGCCGGTTGCGTATCGACCCTGACGTTGGCGGCCGGCAACCACAATGTGGCCGCCCCGCACGTGGTCATCGACGACAAGCTGACCGAGGTCGCGCCGGACCCCAGCACGGCCTACGACCCGGCGGGCTCGATCCAGTGCAACGCCAGCGGCATGGCCGCCTGGGCCAATCTGCAGCTGGCTGAGGGGAGGCTGCCGGACGGCTCCGCGCTGTTCAGCCCCGCCCGACACAAGGAGATGTGGACCCCACAGACCATCGTCCCGGTGACGGCGACGTCCAGCCCGATCCAGACACGGTTCCGCAACTACGGCCTAGCCTGGTTCCTGGAGGACTACGACGGCTCCGAACGGGTGACACACACCGGCGGACTGATCGGGATGGTGAGCTATGTATCCTTACTGCCGGAGCAGCATGTCGGCCTCATCGTGCTCACCAACCAGCAGAGCGGCGGCGCCATGTCGGCGATGATGCAGACCCTGCTCGACGCCTTCCTGCACCAGCCGCCCCGCGACTGGGTAACGATCTGGCAGAAGCGCACCAACGAGCAGGTGAAGAAGGGCGCTGTCGCCGACCGCGACGCCGACGCCGCGATCCGGGCGGCGGGCGGCCATGCCTTCCTGCCGCTGGAGGCCTATGTCGGGGTCTATCACGACCCCTGGCGCGGTGACGCGACGGTGACAAGGCGGGGCGACAAGCTGCGGCTGACCTTCAGCCGCACCAAGGACATGCAGGGCGACTTGCAGGCCATGAAGGGCAATGTCTTCGCGGTGCGTTGGGAAGACCGCAGCCTGAAGGCCGACGCGCTGGTGAACTTCCGCACGGGCATGGATGGGGCGGTGAGCGGCATGACCATGTCGCCGTTGTCGCCGACCACCGACTTCAGCTTCGATTTCCAGGATCTCGATTTCACCAAGTCGACCGCCGCGCCCCGGTAAGTTCGGCCGCGGTCGGTCAGGGGTTGGAACGGCGAAGACGACGACTGATCGTCCCCTTCCCGAAGGCGGCGCGGCCTTCGAAAGCGCCCTAGA
>JBBRDH010000292.1:0-1800 GCA_038204125.1 Mycobacteriales bacterium | reverse complement strand
TGACCAGGCCGACCCGATGGCGGGCGCGGCCTACCTTCACAACGCCGGCGCCGACGTGCAGCAGACGCTCGGTGGCTACCCGCAGAGCTCGACCGGCAGACTGTTCACCGGAGTGGACCGCGGGGATTTCCTGGACTTCCTGAGGTCCCGACTGGACGGCGAGGCCTCCGGGGCGCCCTATGCAGACCAGCTTCTGCGATCCGGGGTCGCGCCGTCGCGCCAACTACTGACGGTCGCGGCCGCGGAGATCGCAGGGCGAGAGCAATTCATTCTGCTGGATGAGCAACTCGTGGCTGTCGACATGGTGCTGCATGCCGTCGAGGACGCCCGCCGGGCCGATACGAAGTCGGTGATCGTGATCAGCGGTGGCCCGGGCAGCGGCAAGAGCGTCATCGCGTTGTCATTGCTCGGCAAGCTGGCGGAACGCGGGCGCACCGCAATTCACGCGACCGGATCTCGATCGTTCACCATGACGCTCCGCAAAGTCAGCGGTCGCAAGGGTGGCCGGGCCAGCAGCCTGTTCAAGTACTTCAACCAGTTCACAGAGGCGGAACGCAACGGCCTCGACGTCCTCATCCTGGACGAAGCCCACCGGGTACGGGCCACCTCGGCCAACCGATACACCAAAGCAGAAGCCCGTACCGGCCGGCCACAGGTCGACGAACTGATCGCCGCCGCCCGGGTGCCGGTGTTCCTGCTCGATCAGCATCAGGTGGTGCGACCCGGCGAGATGGGCACGATCGCCGAGATCACCGCAGCCGCTGCCGCCGTCGGATTGGACACGATCCACATCGCGCTCGATGCGCAGTTCCGGTGCGGCGGCAGCGAGCGCTATATCGGGTGGGTCGAAAGCCTGCTGGGACTTCGCGGCAACGGTCCCGCGCCATGGGAGCCGGATCCGCCGTTTCAGCTTGATGTCGTCGACTCTCCCGAGGAACTCGAGGGACGGCTGGCCGCCTATCGCGACTCTGGTTACGGAGCGCGGATGGCCGCGGGCTACTGCTGGCCGTGGAGTGACCCACGGCCGGACGGCTCCCTCGTCCCAGACGTCAAGATCAGCACCTGGTCACACCCGTGGAATCTGCGCGGCGACCGCGGTCTCCCCGGCGCTCCCCCGGCGGCACTGTGGGCCTTCGAACCCGATGGGTTCGGACAGGTCGGGTGTGTCTACACCGCGCAGGGCTTCGAGTACGACTGGAACGGCGTCATCATCGGGCCCGACCTGGTCTGGCGATCGGGTGCATGGGTGAGTCGGCGAAGGTTCAACAGGGACCCCGACTTCCGATCACGTAAGACAGTCAGCGACGAGGAGTTCGACCGATTGGTCCGGCACGTCTACAAGGTGCTCCTGACCCGCGGCATGGTCGGCACGCTCGTCTACTCGACGGACGACGAGACACGAACTTTCCTTCGCTCGCTGATTCGGTAACCGCTGGGCGTCGACTGGGCGTCGTCATTCTCGAATTGCGGACCGCCGGGCTTGCCCACGGGAATGCCTCCACCCGTTCTCAGCCGGGGCCGCTCGTTCGGCGACGCCGGTCCGCAGACCGTTCAGTGAAGCCCTCAGCGGCGATCGATCCGGGTCGCCGAATAGGTGGCCGTCGTCGGATTGGCGATCCCGAATCGTGCGTTCGGCAGGTAGAGACTGTGGCCGAACGTGGCGATGGTGGTCGGCACGTCAAAGGCCGGGCTGGTCAGCGTGGAGGTGAGACGTCCTCGGGTCCCGGAGTCGTTCAAAATGATCACCGCGACCTGGTTCAGCTGGTTCTGTACCGCGTACAACGTGTTGCCCCGCACCAG
>JBBRDH010000291.1:0-1877 GCA_038204125.1 Mycobacteriales bacterium | reverse complement strand
ACCTGCGACGACACGCCAACCGGCCCGATCTACTGCTGTAGTACTAGGCACACAATTGGCTATACCAGACTTTTCACGATTGGCTGTACCAGGCCCGTCACAATTGGCTGTACCAGACTGCCCCCTCCCACCGCCTCGGATTGCTTCGATCCAACCGTCCCCAACGACGGTATCTCGTAGCCTTGACTGTCGCCGAGGTGGCCAGGTGACCGGCCACCTTCAAGGCCGGGCCGAAACGGCTCCGGGTGGTTCCTTCAGCCCGGGTGACTTCCCGCAGCCGACCAGCGCGTCGAGTGACCCGGCGAGGGCCCGTGCCCTGGAATGACGCCAAACGATCGTTTGACGATGCCTGTAACAATACCCGCCTACGCAACTTGTAAGACTTGCGTAGGCAACCAAAAACGGACACGAGTTACGTTACAGATTCGCTTATGACCCACTGGTCGCGCCGTCACTTCCGCCTCACCGGCCGCGCCTTGATCCACAGCGGCATGTGCGGTTCTCCGTCCAAGACATTGGCGACGATGGGACGGTCGCGCCCGGAATTGTGGTGTCTGAGTTAGCCACCGCACGATCCGATCTTGATCGATGTTAGGCGGTGGTGGCTGCTGCGGGCCAAGTACCTCGGCGAGACCCTGAGCACGCTATGGGCTGCAGACCCTGGCGGCTTGTCATGATTGAACGGTCAGGAGCGTGACTTCTGCATGGGGATCTGAGCCGTCGATTCAGGTGGAGGGTACGGCGAGGCCACAGCTCCGGCGAGGCGGTGTCGACCGCCGGTGAGCTGCTGGGGTACTGCCCCGGGCAGGTCGATATCGGCGGTGACGCTTTCTGGGATGGTGATGTTGACGTCCAGCTCGCCTGTTGGCGACAGTCGCCAGCTGACCGCGACGTGGCCGTGAGGTGTGTCCAGAGATGTTTCCGCCCAGGTGAGACCGCCGCCGGGACGGGGGGCGATGCGCACACGGCGGTAGCCAGGTTCGGCCGGCGATAGACCACCGATGACCCGGTGCATCCAGTCGGCGATGGCGCCGAGGGCGTAGTGGTTGAAGGACGTCATCTCCCCCGGGTTGATCATTCCGTCGGGGAGCATGGAATCCCATCGCTCCCAAATGGTGGTCGCTCCCATGATGACGGAGTAGAGCCACGAGGGGCATTCCCGTTGCAGCAGCAGTTGGTAGGCGTCATCGACGTGCCCGGTCGCGGTGAGCGCGTCGGCCACGTAGGGCGTGCCGGCGAAACCGGTGGAGATGCGGTAGCCGTTCTCGGCGACCAGTCCGGCGAGGCGCTCCCCCGCCTGCTGCCGTTGTGGGTCGTCGAGTAGGTCGAACTGGATGGCCAGCGCGTACACGGTGGGACTGTTGCTCCGGATTCGGCCGTCGCCGGATACGTAATGCCGGTTGAACGCTGCCCTGGCGCGCTGGGCCAGCGAGCTGAAACGCTCTTCGTCTTCTGGGCGGTGAAGTATCGCTGCTGCTTCCGCGACTATCCGTGCGCTGCGGTACAGACAGGCGGTGGCCACCACTCCGCGGTCGGCCTTGGCGTCAGCCGGCTTGTCGGGCGGCGCGTCTGGGTCGAGCCAATCCCCGAACTGGAATCCGGTGTCCCACAATCCTGTTGCGGAGAGCAGCGCCTGCACCCGTATCAGGTGAGCGGTCATGGAGTCGAAGGCTTCGGCCAGGACAGCTGGGTCACCGTAGGCCTGCCAAAGCGCCCACGGCACCCAAACTGCGGCGTCGCTCCAGATCGCAGTGCTGTTCTCCTGCTTAGGGAGGTCTTCTGGAAGGTCGATGTATTTGAGAATGTCCGGCACCACGTATGGCACCAGCCCGTCCGCGGCGCGCTGTTCGGCGGCGAGGTCGGCGAGCCAGTCGCGG
>JBBRDH010000290.1:0-1904 GCA_038204125.1 Mycobacteriales bacterium | reverse complement strand
GTGGTGGCGGCCGGCTCACTACTGGCGGCGCTGCCGACGGCGATCGTCTTCTTCGCCTTCCAGAAGCACTTCGTGTCCGGACTGCTGGTCGGCAGCGACAAATGAACTGGCACCTGCACTCCGGCGAACCGGCCACGGGCTGATTCCGGGGCATGCCCACCGCGTGGCTCCCACCCACACAGAGAATGGACCGAACAACCATTGCTTGCCCACGAGTCCCGCATCGAACTCCCTCCAGTGCCGACCGACCAGTCCGGATTCGAGGTCGCCGCCTGGGCCGAGCCGGTGCTGATCGACACCTACGAGCTCGAGCCCCCTGATCACTTCCCGGTCTTCCTGGACCACCGGGTCTACCAGGGCTCTTCCGGCCGTGTGTATCCCCTTCCGTTCTACGAGCGCATCAGCTCGACGAAGTCCCGGCTCTGTCAACCCGTGGAAGCAACATTGTCGCGGAGTAGCCGCTCGAACACCTCCCGCGGTGTGTAAAACCCGAGACTGGCCCGCGGGCGTTCGTTGAGCTCGTGAGCGATCTGATCGAGATACAGCTGACTGCTGGTGATATGGGTGCCTTTCGGCAGGTACTCGCGAATCAGACCGTTGGTGTTCTCATTCGTCGGCCGCTCCCACGGACTGTGCGGGTGTGCGAAGTAGATCGGCAGGTCAGCGGCCACCGTGACGGAAGCGTGGCGGGCCATCTCCGTCCCTTGATCCCAGGTCAGGCCCGCTCTCATGAACTTCGGCAACCCCTCGAGATGGTCGATGAGCACATCGGCCAACCCGTCGGCCTTCTTGCCGTGCGGCAAACCGAGGATCAGCGTGAACAGCGACGTCCGCTCCACCAACGTCGCGGCGGCGCTCTTCCCACCCTCACCGACGATCAAGTCACCTTCCCACCAGCCCGGCATCCGCCGGTCGATGGCCTGCTCCGGCCGGTCGTCAATCGACACCATCCCCACGATGCGGCCACCGGTTCGTTCACCCAACGGGCGTCGCCTTTTCCGGGCAGTCCGCTTGGACCGCAACAGGATTCCCGACCGCGCGAGTTCTCCTTTAGGCATCGCATAGATCCACCGGTACAGCGCTTCATGGGAGACGGTGGCGCCGTCGGCCGGCGGTGAATGCTCCATGAGATCAAGGGTGGGATCGGTCGCCTCCAACGTCAACCGCCCGGCGACCTGCCGCGGCGTCCGCGACTGACGCAGATCGGCGCGGACCCGGGCCAGCAACGTCGGGTCCGCGTCGACCTTGCGGGTCTGGGGGCGTTTGCGTCGGTCGGTGGCCAGCTGGTCCGCGAGCACCGGGCGATACCCACCAACCCCGGACGCATTGTTGCGCAGCAGTTCTCGACTGATCACCGACTTCGATCGACCCAGGCCTTCGGCGATCTGCGTGAGTGTCAATCCGGCTTTGAGACCGGCAGATATTTCAGCTCGATCCTCGAACGTCAACCGCCTGCGCGTCACATCTGCTCCGTCTCAGCTCAACTAGCCCTGAACTGGGCTGTTGCTTCGAGGGTATGACACCGCCGGCACCTGGCCGGGCGGGCACCGGCGGCCGGCTGATCCGCGAGCCTCAGCGGTTGCCTGAATCGTTGAGTGCGGAGGAGATCAGCGATTTCCTCGCGGACCTGGGGACCTACCGGGACCGGGCGATCGTGCTGCTGATGGCGTTGGGTGGGCTGCGGGCTGCGGAGGTCCGCTCACTGCAGTTGGCCGACGTCGACATGGGCTTGCGCCGGGTGCGGGTGCTCGGCAAGGGCGGCCGGGAACGGGTGGTGCCGGTGGAGCGGGCATTTTTCGCCGAACTCGGTGCCTATCTGCGGGAGGAACGCCCGGCCGGCTGCTCGACTCCGCAATGTTTCGTGGTGCTCCGCGGCCCGACGACGGGCGGGCCGCTGACCGAGG
>JBBRDH010000289.1:0-1924 GCA_038204125.1 Mycobacteriales bacterium | reverse complement strand
GGAGCCGACGATGGTGACGTCCTCCACGGAGAAGTCGTTCTTGACCAGGAATTCGATCGCGCCCTGAGCCTGGGCGTAGGTCGGATAGGCGGCCACCGCGAAGCCGGTGGGCGGAGTGGGCATGGTGGGAACCGCTCCGGCTCCCGGAAAGCCCATGGCGGAGGTCATGTCAAGGTGCTCCTTTCGTTACCCCTCGATGTTCGTGACCCCCATGGTGGCACGGACCTTTGTGCAAACCGTGTGGGCCGGGTCGGCAGAATTGGACAACCCGGGCCGGACCCCGCCGGAGCCTGCGAGCCGGCGGTGTGCCCACAGGCGGGTGGGGCCGGGGGCCTTACCCGTAACCTCGAAGGGAGCGCCGCGGACGCGGCCGCCCCCACTCTGGATCGCCCCGTATGGAACCGTTCGACGAGAAGGAAGTATGACGAGCAATTCTGCCGAACTGACCGGCCGGGTCCGTGCCGCCCTCGACGGCGTCAAGGACCCGGAGATCCGTCGTCCCATCACCGATCTTGGGATGGTCGACTCGCTGCAGGTGAGCCCCGAGGGCGTCGTCATCCTCACCGTGTTGCTGACAATCGCCGCCTGCCCCCTGCGGGACAAGCTCACCGAAGACGTGACGGCAGCAGTCCGCGCCGTGCCGGGGGTCACCGAGGTCCGCCTCACCCTGGGCGTGATGACCGACGAGCAGCGGTCGACCCTGCGGGACAGCCTCAAAGGGGGCGCCACCAAGGACATCCCGTTCGCGCGACCCGAATCGCGCACCCGGGTCTACGCCGTCGCCTCAGGCAAGGGCGGGGTCGGCAAGTCGACGGTGACGGTGAACCTGGCAGTTGCCCTGGCGGCAAAAGGCCTGGCTGTCGGCGTGCTCGACGCCGACATCTACGGCTTCTCCGTTCCCCGGATGCTGGGCGTCACCGGCACCCCGACCCGGATCGGCGAGATGATCCTGCCGCCGGAGGCCTTCGGGATCAAGGTGATCAGCGTCGGGATGTTCGTCGACGGCAACACCCCGGTGATCTGGCGCGGACCGATGCTCCACCGAGCCCTGCAACAGTTCCTGGCCGACGTGTTCTGGTCCGATCTCGACGTCCTGCTGATGGACCTGCCGCCCGGCACCGGCGACATCGCGATCTCCACCGCGCAACTGATCCCGACCACCGAGATCCTGGTCGTCACCACCCCGCAGAAGGCCGCGGCCGAGGTCGCCCAGCGGGCCGGCGCCATCGCACTGCAGACCCGGCAGCGGATCGTCGGAGTGGTGGAGAACATGTCCCCGCTCACCCTGCCCGACGGGACCGTGCTGGACCTGTTCGGGTCCGGCGGCGGCGACGTTGTCGCGGCCGCGCTGAGCCGGGCCATGGGCACCCAAGTGCCGCTGCTGGGCCAGATCCCGCTGCAGACCTCGGTCCGCACCGCCGGGGACGTCGGACTTCCGTTGATGCTGTCCGATCCGCTGTCTCCGGCGGCACTCGCGATCGGATCGGTCGCCGACTTCCTCGCCGCCCGATCACGTCCGCTGGCCGGGGTTTCGCTGGGCATCTCACCCGCCGGTCGCTGAGTCGGCCCGCGCCACCGACCAAAAGCCGGCCTAGGTCGCGTCCACGTCGTACCTGGGTCGCGGTGTGACGGTGGGTCGGTCGCCCTGGCCGGCCGATTTCGCCCCGCCATTCAGACCGCCCGCGCTGTTGCCGACGTTGCCGGTGATCGGCGGATAGCCGCCGTTCGTGTCCTCGGCCGCCGCGTGCCGAGGGCCCGACGGAACTTCCGGCTGCTGGTTCGGGGGTATGTACGGGCTCGACCCGTCAGGCCCGCCCTCCCCGCCTGATCCCCGCGCGGCATCGCCCGGGTCGGCCGTCTGCTCCGACGACACGGCCTGCTGCACCCCGGCTCCGTCGACGTGGGCCGCTGCCACCTGCGGCTT
>JBBRDH010000288.1:0-1989 GCA_038204125.1 Mycobacteriales bacterium | reverse complement strand
CTTAAGACCATGCCGGTATGGCTCAGAACTTCATTGCGTGCGACCGTGGCCAGGTGTTCTTGTTGCTGCCGTCGGTGACGGACTGGTTGGCGGATGATCACTGGTGTGGACGGTGTTGTGCGCAGTTGATCACATGAACCTCGATCGTTTCTATGGGGCGTATCGCGCCAACGGGCAGGGCCGGGCGGCGTATGACCCGCGGATGGTGGTGGCCCTTTTGCTCTATTCGTATTGCGTCGGGGTCAGGTCTTCTCGGCAGGTCGAGCAGGCGTGTCGGGGGGATGTGGCGTTTCGGGTGATCACGGCGATGGAGGTTCCGGATCACTCCACGATCGCGGACTTTCGCCGCCGCCACCAGGACGCGGTCAGCGAGCTGTTCGTCAACGTCTTGGCGTTGTGCGCGGAAGCCGGGCTGGTCAAGGTGGGCGAGATCGCGGTGGACGGGACCAAGATGCACGCCAGCGCGTCTTATGACCGCAACCGCGGCTATGCGTCAATCGTGGAGGAGATCCTCAGTGAGGCCGAACAGGTCGACCGTGCCGAGGATGAGCGCTTCGGGGACGCGCGCGGTGATGAGGTGCCTGAGCAGTTGCGCACCCGAGAGGGACGCCGCGCAGCGCTCGCCGCGGCCAAGGAGCGGCTGCAGACCCAGCGCGAAGCCCGGCAAGCAGCGGGTGAGGAGGTCGTTGACCGCGTGGAGCTGGACCTGGTTCCCGAGCGGTTCGTGACCCGGCCGGAGGGCCGCAAGGCGTGGCTGCGAGAAGGCCGCCGGGTGTTAGACGCCCAGCGCGAACAGCAGGCACGTCCGGTGCCCCGCGGACGAGAGGAGCGGATCGCGGAAGTCAAACGCCGCCTGGATGAGGAGCTCGCGTTCACCCACGCCGCCAACCGTTGCTATGAGCAGCATCGCGCGACCGGCCGGATGAGCAACGGCCGACGGTTCGGCGCGCCACCCCATCCTTACGTCCCGCCGTTGGTGCCCGAAGGGAAGATCAACACGACTGACCCGGACTCTGCGGTGATGATCCAGCAGGGCCAGCCACCGATGCAGGGCTACAACGCCCAAGCCGCGGTCACCACCAACCAGATCATCGTCGCGGCCGAGGTCACCAGGACCCACCGGACTTCGGGCAGCTCGAGCCGGTTGTCCACGCCGCACTGCGCGACCTGCACGCCGCCGGAGTCAGCCAGACACCCACGACGGTGCTCGCCGACGCCGGCTACTGGCACACCGAACAGATGCAACGACTCGTCGATGACGGAATGCAGGTACTCGTCCCGCCTGACAGCGGACTACGGGAGAGCCCACGACCGGGCTGGGAAGGCGGGTATTACGCGTTCATGCGCCGCGTTCTATCCACCGACCTGGGCCGCTCGCTCTACAGCAAGCGCAAGCACAGCATCGAGCCGGTGTTCGGCCAGATCAAAGGCAACCGCCGGATCGACCGCTTCGGACGAAGAGGCAGGGCCGCCGTCAGGTCAGAGTGGCGACTGATCGCTGCCTCCCACAACCTGCTGAAGCTCCACAGCCACTGGATCGCACCCGCCACCGGATAAAACCGGACGGCACCCAACCGCATCCGCAGACGCACCCTCGCCCGTCACAAGTTTGCCCGACAGCCTCTCGTGTATCGGGGAGACAGGATTTGAACCTGCGACCGCCCGGCCCCCAGCCGGAACTGACTAGTTCTCGTTCGATGTGATTGTGCTGATTTACGGGCCTTTTCTGTCCGTTGGATCAGGTACGATCAGGTCAAAATGGAACATGAAACAGTACATGGTCTCTGCTGCGCGATTCCGCGGAATCGTCTTTCGCCGCGTCGGCGCGACCGCCCGGCCTGCGCGGTCGCGGTCGGGTGTGCCGTGTTCCATCGTGTACCAATCGGGCGTGCGGACGCGCCGTGACCGCCTCGTCGGGAAATGGTCGCCGCGCCTATGGCACGGGCACCCTCCAGATCGTTGCTCGTTCCTGGATCGGGTCCTGGTACG
>JBBRDH010000287.1:0-2020 GCA_038204125.1 Mycobacteriales bacterium | reverse complement strand
GACTCGGGATCGGCGGTGATCACGAACACCAGGATCGTGTTCTCTGGTTCGCGCCAGACCAGGGAGTGGAAGTTCGACAACCTCGTCGGCCGGAATCTTGTCGGGAACCGGCAGATGTCGTGGATCGAACTACCGGTCAGTGGACTTTCGCAGTGTCAGGCCGCGTAGGCGAGCGTGTCGAGTAGGGCTTGGGTAATCTCGGTCTTGTCGTGCGGGCCGGTCTGGGAGGCTGACATGGCTGTAATTCGTTGCTGCCAAAGGGATCTGCGGAGCGCGGCGAGGGCGTCTAGGAAGCTGGGGGTGGCCTTGCGTGGGTACCAGGGCCGGACGATCCAGGTGCCGCCTTGCGGGTGTTCCTGCAGGTACCAGCACCACGTGAGGCCGTGCAACCACAGCGCGAGGCAGGCGGCGCGTTCGGGTCCTTGGCGTTTGAAGGTCTGCGGGTTCTCGCCGCCGAGGGCTTGTTTGGTGTCGCGGAAGGTGACCTCGATGCTCCAGCGGCCGGCGTAGCGGGACGCGATGGCGGCACCGCTGGCGGTCAGGTCGGTGCTGAAGAAGAAGTCGTCGGGTTCGATCCCGTTCGGGTCACGGACGATGACGAGCCGGACCAGGGCGGTCCGGCGGACTCCGTACCAGAGCACGTCCCGCTGGTAGATGAGCCGGGTGTGGGTGTTGCCGCGGACGTCGAGGGTGACGGTCTGCCAGTCCTTCTTGCGGAGCCGGGCGGCGAGTTCGGGTGGGGTGGGGAGCCGTTCTCCTCGCAGCCGCGGTCGGCCGCGTTTGCCGGTCGGTGGTGGCGCGGCTTCGAACAGGGCGGCGTCCCGACGCATCCGGCCGGTGTAATGGGTGCGGGGCAGACCAGCGCCGGCCAGGTGGCTGTAGGCGCCGTCCGCGCAGACCTGGAAGGTCCGGTCCGGGAGCCAGTCGGCGAGCTGGCCGACCATCGCGGCGGCGTGGGCGACGGTGGTGACCTTGTCGTGCTTGCGGTGCAGCCGCGCGTTGATCGGGAGCCCGATTGGCATCCCGCCCCACGGTGGGGTGACGCGGAGCGTGACAACGACCATGTTCAAGCCGGTGGCGTAGACGACCTTGCGGGCTGTGGACCGGACAGCATCCCGAAAGACCCCCGCGCCTTCGATCTCGCGGCCGCTCTTGTGAAAGAGGGTGTCGTCGAGGTCGACCGACACCACCGCGCCCGGTCCGTCGGTGGGGTAGAACGCCCGGACCGCCTGCACCGCGAGGATCTGCCAGAGCCCGGGCATCGACCAGCGGCCGTCCCGGACGAACCGGTGATACGCATCATGCGCGCGCCGGTTGGTGGGGTCGGCGACGGCGATCATCGCGGTGATGGTCCTTCGTCCCGGCGCGAGGACCCAGCCGGTGAGCAGGTCGGTGAAGATGGCGAAGCTGGGCGCAGTGAACCCCGGGCGGGTGCGGTCCAGCAACGCCGTGAACGCCGTCACCGGCCCTGTCGAAGTTCAGCCTTGCTAGCCAGCAACGCGGACAGGCCGGCGTTGCCTTGCACCTCCAGCTTGGCCTGCGCAGCCCGATACCGCCCGACCGCAACCCGCACCGGCGCGATCTGCTCCGGGCTGAGCATCACGGTCCGGTTCCGGCCGTCCTGCGAATAGCTCAGCACCGTCGCCTCATGCAACGACTCACCGTCGGTGCACCGGCAACTCGCCTTGCCACAACGCCGGCGCTGCACCACTACAGAGCCGCGGATCATCCGCGGCCACCCCTCAGCACGCTCGGTCATTGGAACCATCCTCCCACCCACAGGCTGCACGCGCTCCGCGTGCAGGTTGATCATGTCGTGGGCCCTCTTGAGGAGGGGGGACATGCCTCGGCGCGTCGCCGGCGATCGACGTAGAAACGGCCCTACGTCAGCTCACGAAAGTGCGAAACTCCACGGTCACGTAGCCATGGATCAGGAAATCGACGGTGGATGGAATCTACTATGATCGAGCCTCAGTCAGACCCACTACGGTTCATGGCTTGTCGATGATGCGAGGTTGAC
>JBBRDH010000286.1:0-2054 GCA_038204125.1 Mycobacteriales bacterium | reverse complement strand
GCCGCCTGGGTCCGCTCCTCGAAGTCGAGGGTCGCCTCGAGACTGTTCGTCGAGCCGAAGTGCAGCGAGGACTTGATGCCGGCATAGGCCCGCGTCGGGCCGTCGGCCAGGGTTGCCGCGAGGGTTGCCACCCGGCCCGTCAGTTCGTCGTCATCGACGACCTCGTCGACCAACCCGATCCGGAGCGCTTCGTTGGCATCCACCCTTTCACCCAGCAGCATCAGGCGAGCGGCCCGGCCGGCGCCGACCAGTCGGGGAAGGGTGAAACTCGCGCCGGAATCGGCGCTCAGGCCCACCCCGGCGAACGCCATCGAAAAGTTCGCCGAGCGGGCGGCGACCCGCAGGTCGCAGGCATAGGCGAGGCCCGCTCCCGCGCCCGCCGCCGCGCCGTTGACGGCCGCGATCACGGGCTTGCGCATCCCGACGATGACCGGGACCGCGACGTTGTAGAAGTCCCGCACCGTGGTGGCCACCCGCGGATCGCCGGACTGCACCAGTTCGAGGTGTTCCTTGAGGTCCTGACCGGCGCAGAAAGCACGTCCGGCACCGGAGATCACCACCGCACGCACGCTTTCCTGCTCCGCGGCCTCGGTCAGGGCCGACAACAACGCGGCCTTGAGTTCGAGGTTCAACGCGTTGTATGAGCCGGGCCGATTCAACGTGAGGGTGCGGACGCCGCCGGTGGTTCCGATCTGCAGCGTCGCCGAGTCCGTCCCTGGTGACTGGTCGGCAGCCATCGAAGCGGTCACTGCGCGCTCCTGTCTCGGTGTTGTGCGATCACCCGAACCTGGTGACCGACGAGCTGGAAAGGGCGTCCCGATTGCCTGCGGTCGGCGCCCGACCCGGCATGAGGGAGAATAAGGCAACCACAAGTGTGGGTGGATCGCCGGACGGACACCACCGTCCGGTACGGATGAGCCGCACGTCGAATCGGATCTGCACGATGCCGAACCCGACGTGCTCAGTGTGGAGGGAGTCGGAAATGGCGGCCATGAAGCCCCGTACCGGGGATGGTCCCCTGGAAGTGACGAAGGAGGGCCGCGGCATCGTGATGCGGGTACCCCTGGAGGGCGGCGGACGCCTGGTAGTAGAAATCTCTGCCGACGAGGCATCCGCTCTCGGCGATGCTTTGAAGGCCGTCGTCAGCTGATATCCGACGCCCGGACTCCGGCGGCCGCAAGGTCAGCCGGGTCCGGGCCCTTTGCTGTCCCACCCCCGGGGACCCCGTCCCGGGGATCCAGCTAATCGAGAAGTGACCGGTACAGCGCCACCGTCTTCTCGGCGACCGCCGTCCAGGAGAACTCGGAATCGGCGCGGGCCCGGCCGGCTTCCCCTTGGGCTCCAGCGGCAACCGGATCGGCCACCATTGCATTGACGGCCGCTGCGAATCGGGCCTCGAACCCGGTCGGATCGGCCGCGTCGTAGTGGACCAGGGTTCCGGTCACCAGGTCGTCGACCACCTCCGGTATCCCGCCCACATCGCTGGCCACCACCGGAGCGCCGCACGCCATCGCCTCCAGGTTGACGATCCCCAGCGGCTCGTAGACCGATGGACAGCAGAACACCGTCGAGGCAGTGAGCACCTGGCGTACCTCGTCCAGGGTCAGCATGCCGTCGAACCAGAACACGCCAGGGCGGACGGCCTGCAGCGCCCTGATCGCGTCGGCGGTCTCGGCGGCCAGCGCGGGTGGGTCCGGCGCGCCGGCGCACAGCACCAGCTGGATGCCGGGATCGAAGTGGTGAGCGGCCGCGATCAGGTGGCCGACGCCCTTCTGCCGGGTGATCCGGCCGACGAAAGAGGCGATCGGCGCGTCCAGTTCGACGCCCTTGTCGGCCAGGACGGACCGTTCGGTGGTCGCCCGGTAGATGGAAGTGTCGATCCCGTTCCTGATCACCGTGACCCGCCCGGGGTCGAGCTGCGGGTAGCACTGCAGGATGTCCGCCCGCATCCCGTCCGACACCGCGATGACGGCGTCGGCGGACTCGTAGGCCGTCTGCTCGGCCCAGCTCGACAGCCGGTAACCGCCGCCGAGCTGCTCGGCCTTCCATGGCCT
>JBBRDH010000285.1:0-2234 GCA_038204125.1 Mycobacteriales bacterium | reverse complement strand
AGGTCCACCAGCGAATCGTCGCCCTGCGCGCGGCCCTGGGTGATCACCGCAGCAGCGGTCATCGCCGCCAGTTCCGAGCGGGCGAAGGGTTCCACCGCCGGGTAGGAGCCAGCGATGCTCTCCAGGTCTGCCCGGCGAGCGGGCCGGTGCGGGCGGTCTGACGAGGTCACCCGTCCAGGGTAGGTCTTCACCGGACACGACCGGGCAGCAGCGCACTGCGGCACCGACCCGGCGTGATCGGCGTCCGGACGTCACCAATGCCTGACCGGGCCGGTAAACTCCAACACGGCGTCGGTCCGATCCATGGCCCCCGGTCCCACAACTGCCGCCACGAGCGGCCTTTTGCCGAGAGGCGACCTGGCGGGCCGACGCCGCAACACATCCGCGCGATCCCATCGCCGGATCAGACTCAGCCACGGCGGACGGCGGATCGAATGGGGTCGGGTGACGGCTGGACGATCTGCTCCGAGGGACACCGCCACTGGGGCCGTTTCGGAGCGGCCGGGCTGCTGGTCCTCGACGCGGGTCGGGTGATCCTGCAACAGCGTGCGCCCTGGACCCATGAGGGCGACAGCTGGGGCATTCCGGGCGGCGCACGGGATGCCGGGGAGAGTGCAGCGGCGGCGGCGCTGCGCGAGGCCAACGAAGAGGCTGGGCTGGATCCGCGGGACATCGAGCCGATCGGGCTCTACATCGTCGACCATGGCGGGTGGGCGTACACGACCGTACTGGCTCGGCCGCTTCGCCCGCTGCGGCCGATCGCTGCGAATGCCGAGAGCGTGACCGTGGAGTGGATCCCCGTCACCGAGGTCGAGAACCTGGTTCTGCACCGCGGATTTGCCGCGGCCTGGCCTCAACTCCAGCAGACCCCCGATCCGGTCCGCCTACTGCTCGGTCCCGAGGTTCGCGACGCCGAACTGCTGGCCGAGCTGAACGCCGAAGGCGTATCGGCCGAAAGAGTGTCCGATCGGATCGAGGTCGGCAGCCTGCATAGGCTGTTGGTGCGGCTCGAAATGGTCCTCGACCGGGCCCATGCCGACCATGTGATGGCCGCTGGGCCACCATCGTTGCAGAACCTGGTGGTCCTCGACGAGCAGTCCCTGCGTGCCCTGCGCTGAGTGAGGATTACCGTTGCCGTCGTGCGCATTCTGCTTCCCCCCAGCGGGTCCAAGACTGCCGGCGGCCGCGGGGTGTCGCTGGTGGCGCGTCGTCGAGTTGGCGCCCTCGACGAGCCGCGCGGGCCGGTGCTGACGGCGCTGGCCGCCCTCATCTCCACCGCCGAGCCCGAAATTGTCGCCCGGGCTCTGTGCCTGCCACCCGCGGCGGTACAGCATGCCCTGGCAGTCAACGCCAGCGTCACCACCAGCCCGACGTTGCCTGCGTTGGAGCGCTATGCCGGAATCGTCTACGACGGACTGTCGTTTCCGGAGCTCACGCCGGCTGCGCAAGGCTTGGCGGCTCGATCCGTACTGGTGTTCTCCGGGCTGTTCGGCGTAGTGCACGGGGGCGATCCGGTACCCGACTACCGGGTGCCGGCGAAGGCGACGCTGCCCGGGCTGGGCATTGCCGGAAGCTACTGGCGGAGCCGGTTGCAGACACTCATGCCGAAGCTGCTCGGCGCTGGGCTCATCATCGACCTGCGGTCCACCGACTATGCGGGAATGTGGCGTCCGGGGCCGGCCGAGCCGGTCGCCGATCGGCTGATCAGCGTCCGCGTGCTGTCCCCGAAGCCGGACGGCACGCTCGGCGTGATCTCGTACCCGTCCAAGTATCACAAGGGCAAACTGGCTGCCGGCCTTCTGGAACAGGTGTCAGCCGGCAGGCCGATGGACACCGCGGAGGATGTGGTCGCCTGCTGGCTGGAGTTGGGTGGCAAGGACGCGGTGGTGCGGTCCGCCGGCGGGCGGGCGTCGGTCGACCTGATAACCGCCACTGCCCGGGTGGTCGGCGTTTAGCACATTGCGCCCGTCGCAGACACGCACCCACCCCGGTGAACGGCGGCATTTCAGGTTGGTTCAGTATCGACCAATGCGACTGGATCATCTCTCCTACGCAGCGGGCGGCGAAGGATTGGCCTCGTGCGTGCAGCGGCTCGGATCACAACTCGGCGCAGGCTTCACCGATGGTGGAATTCACCCACGGTTCGGCACGCGTAACTTCGTACTGCCGCTTCGGGGCGGGGTCTACCTCGAAGTGGTGGAGGCCCTCGACCACCCGGCGGCAGAGCGAGCGCC
>JBBRDH010000284.1:0-2246 GCA_038204125.1 Mycobacteriales bacterium | reverse complement strand
GTGAGGTTACGGTTTTTCTCGAACATCAGGGCGACTAGTCCGGTGACGTGCGGCGCGGCCATGCTGGTGCCGTCCTTGTCGACCACTTTCTGGTCGCAGCAGGACGACGGTTCGGCCGGGTCGTTGCGGCTGCGCGACGATCTCACGCCTACGCCTGGCGCCGCGACCGTCGGTTTGAACTCGCCTGCCGGGAGTCCCGGCGGCGTGATGTCGGGCCCGCGGGACGAGGACTCCGCCAGCTTGCCATCGTCATCGTCATAGGAGGCGACCGCAATGGCGTTCCGCGAAGTGCCAGGCTGATCGATGGTGTTTTCGCGCCGGCGCGGCGTATGTTCCGGATCGCCGGGCAGCTTGAAAGTCGGGAACGTGTCGCCGTGCTTGCTGTCGAACCAGGCGTCCCAGACGGCGGCGGTGCCAGCGGTCTCGGTCAGCTTGATCTGCCAAATGCCGGGCCTGACAGAAATCGTAGGCGGCGTGCTGATGGTGACGTCGATGTTCTTGCGGTTGCCGTTTGCAGCAAAGGGGCCGCCGAAGACGATGGCCACATTCATGCGGCCGACGGCGAAGGGCGACCCGGGCGTTGCCGGCGTCACGGTCCCCGTGGTGTTGGGGCCTGCCACGGCGGGGTTCGGAGGCGCGATCACCTCGATATTGAGCGTCGAGGTGCCGGTAAACCAGATATCGAGATGGTTCGGCCGGAGCGAGCCTTCGTCGATGTAGAAGGAAACGATGATCGAGCCGTTGGCAGCCACTACGCCGGATTCGTGGATCTCCAGCTCTCCGGCGTTTCCCGCCGCGACCACGATCGCGAGACCGGGTGGAGGTCCTGCGGCCGGCCGCACCAGGCGGTCGACGGCTCCATCGCTACTGCTGCCGCCGTCATGTGGACCAGTGTCGCTGCCGAAGCTGCAGTTGATCACCACAGGCTTGTTCACCGACAGCCGTGTGGGCGCCTCCGCGCACCACCGCATGGCCTCGCTCGAATTCGACGAGGACCCGGCGGGCAGGGCGATGGCCTTAACGATGACCAGGTCCGCTTCCGGCGCGACGCCGACGTAGCGGCCGGGGAAGCTGCACCGGTCATCCTGCCGTCCGTTGCCGGCGGCGATCCCGGCAACATGCGTTCCGTGGCCGTTTGAATCGACGCTGGCGAAGGGCGGGCTGGCCGTGATGCCGGCATTGATAGCGGCGGCATTGTAGACCCGCCCGATCTGCGGAAAAGTAGCCGGTGGTGTGGTTCCGCCCGTGGTCGCGGCTTGGTCCCAGAGCTCCAGGATGCGGGTCTGCCCGTCTGCTTTCCGGAACGAATCGTGAAAGATGTCGATTCCAGTGTCGACCACGGCCACGATCGAGCCCGCGCCCTTGCCAGGCCAGGGCGTGTCGGGGGGCACCTTCCACGGCACCCTCATCTCAACCACCGACCGGTCCAGCATTACGCGAAACTCGGGCTCCTTGGCGATCAAGACAACGGTGGGAACAGCAGCCAGGCGTTCGACCTCTCCCAGACGGATGACCCCTGAGACCACCCCGCCGTGGTCGTAGCCAGCGTCGAGCCCGGCAGCCTGGAGCTCGGCCAGCCCGCCGGTGTGGGTCACGGTGACGGACACTCGCCTGCGCTCGACATCCGCAAGGGCTAGCCCGGGAAACTCGCCGGACCGTGCGTGGCCCAGGTCGGCCCGCCAAATGGTGAGAGATTGTTGAAGAAGTGCGTCCAGTTTTGACATCTTCACCCTCGGAGGCTCACATTGGCGGAAAGCGGTTCTGCCTGCGACCCCGGCCATTTGCACCCTCAGACTTTTGGAAACCAAAGGTGATGAAGAGACGATACAGGGAAAGAAGCGTTGTGTCAAGGCCCACGACAGCCCATGTAGTTGTTCAGCGATTCTGTCACCCCCATCGAATAATGGAGGGTGACATTGAGCCAGAAGGAATTGCAGCGAATCAAGGTGGTGGAGAGCGCAGTGGAAGGCCGATTGAGCGTGGCCGAGGCTGCCGAACTGCTGCAGGTGAGCGATCGTCAGGTGAAGCGGCTGAAACGGGATTACGACGCGACTGACGCCGGGTGGGTGCATCACGGGAACTATGAGCGAACACCGGCCAACGCGATCTCCGGAGACATCCGAAGCCGGGTGGCCCAGTTGGCCATGGGCAAGTACGCCGGATTCAACGACAGTCATCTGCAGGAGAAGCTGACCCAGATCGAGAGTCTCACCGTCAGCCGGGCCAGCGTCCGGCGCATTCTGCGC
>JBBRDH010000283.1:0-2526 GCA_038204125.1 Mycobacteriales bacterium | reverse complement strand
CATCAATGCGGCCAACTCGACGAGCACGCTGATGGTGAAGACCAGCCAAGCCACGACCCCGATGAGCATCAACGCCCCCAGGAACAGCGCGCCGGTGTCTCGTTGCGTGAAGAACGCCCCCACCTCCGCCCGGCTGGGAACATGATCGGGAAGCAGATCCCGACCGAACACCCACAACGCGACCGGGGCGCCGATAACAACCCCCAGCAGCAGGATCGCGGCGAAAAGGCGACGGATCATGTTCATCTCTCGTTCCTTTCAGGTCGCCAGAGCGACGAGCGCCCAGCTGACTACAGTTCCGGCGGCGATGGCGGGGCCCATGACAACCCGTCCACGACCACAAGCGCGGCCGACGGCCAGGACCGTCAGCATCACCATGTGCGTGCACAACACGGTGGGCAGCAACGCAGACCAGCCCAGTAGCCCCGTCCATGCCCCCACTGCGGCGAGTAACTTCGCATCTCCACCGCCGATCGAATCCCGTGGCAGAGCTTCCGCGAACCCCAGCGCACCGAATCCGACGAACCCGGCTATCGCGGGCCAGATTGACGATGTCTGGCCCGCGATCATCAGTGCGCCGGTAGCGGCGATACCCGCCGCAGACAACGTCAAGGTGGCGACGTTCGGTAACCGGTGGGTATGCACATCCCACAGCGCCAGCACCGCCAACGCGGCGACGCAGGCGGTCAACGTCGCGGCGAGCACCGCGGGCAGCAATCTGAGCAGTACAGCACCGGTGACCGCCGTGCTGAACAAGACCAGCGCCCAACTCGTCGAGCCCATCCTTGGACGGGTCGTAGCGATTCCCGTCACGGTCCCCCCGCCGTTCCATAGACGGCATAGGCGAACCCCTCACCGTCGGTGTCGATCTCTTTAATACCGATCATCGACAGGATCTTGGTCGGTACCGAGAAATGCACGGTCACATCGACGCGGTCACCCGTCACCGTTGATGTCCCGTTGACGGCTTCCACTGCGAGATAGGCCTGCACCGCCTGGTCGACCGACCCAGAACCCTCCGTGAGGACCTGCGCGCCGGCCCGAGCGGCCTCCATAGCAATCCGATTCGCCCGATCAGCCGAGGACGCCTTGGTTCCGCCGTCGACGACCAAGCCCAGCACGATCAACAAACAGATGCCGCCGAGCAGGGCGATCAGCGCGAACCCACCTGCTGAGCCGTCCTCGTCGCGACGGAACCTTTTCCAGTTCACTGGTTCTCACCGGTCCAGATCATTCGGCGGACGGAGCCTTCGTCCAAGGCCCAGTCGCCGACCACGTCACGGTAGAAGGTGACCAGATCATCGCTGCCTGCGTACAACACCGCCGTCGAGATTCCGTCGCAGGTCCACTGGTGGGCCATGCTGCGCATCAGCCGCAGTCCGTCTCCGCGTTGCTGCTTGCCCACGACGACATCGGTCAGCACCACGGCCGGCCCGTCGGTGAGCTGACGCGCCCGCCGACCCAGCCGGCCGAACCCCTCTGGCTGCGGCCGGACCAGGCTCGGTGCCAGCCCGAACAGCCAGACCAGCAGGAGCATCGGAACGATGGCCACACCGACGACCTGGCCGCCGAGCAGGCCGAGCACCAGGAGTGCGAGCAACGCGGATGCCAGCACCAATGCGGTACCTATCGCCAGGATCAGGCCGGGCAGCGTGACTCGGCGCCTGCGGTCCACGCGATGACTGTGGGCCGATCCCGACCCGGTAGCGGTCCAGATCTCGGCGGCGGTCATTCCGGCGGTCATCAGGTGTGTCGGGTACAGGGCGCATGCCTGCCACATCACCACCGCCCACTGCCAGGTCCAGGACCGCGACGCGGTCATGCTTGCGGTGGTGTTGCGGCGGTACAGCCCGGTGAACTGCCACGAGCGGCGCCAGGCCACCACCATCAACTCACCCCAGCTGCCCGCGACCTGTATCTGTCCGGTGCTCATCGCCTGTTCGCTCATGGCTGCGGCCGCTCCTGATAGATGTCGACCGGGGAGGACGCTTTGCCCGAGAGCTGCACGCTGCCGGGAATCCCCGGCGCCGAGACGCTGGAAAGGTCGACGGTGCAATGAACCTGTACGGTCACGGACCCGGGCTGCCCGGGCGGGAGGGCGAAGGCCGCCGTGTCGACATCCACTTTCAAATTGGCGCACCGGATACCCGCACCGGTCATGGCCTGCTGCACCTGGTCATCGGCCGCCTGCTGCGCCGCATTCGCGGCGTGTTGCTGCGAGGCGGCCCGGGCCGCCGATGCGGCGGCAGCATCGACCTTGCTGCCCGCGGCAGATGATCGACCGAACGCCACGAGGAGCAACACGAACAGCAGAAACGCCGGCGCGATGATCATCAGCTCCAGCGCATGACCGCCGGCATCGCCGCGGTCCTCTCCGATGATGGCTTTCACGGCATCTGCTCCAACGGTCCCGATGCGCTGCCCTGGACACTCCAGGCCGTCCCGGGGACAACGGAGACCCCGCGGCCGCTCACGGAAACTGTGACGGTCCGGCCATCGACGCTCACCGACACCTGAGCGCCGTAG
>JBBRDH010000282.1:0-2527 GCA_038204125.1 Mycobacteriales bacterium | reverse complement strand
CCACCTCTCAGACGTGTACGGCGCGGAGGTGTCCCGGGAGCTGGTCTCCAAGGTCACCGACGCGGTCGTCGCAAAGATGACCGCGAGGGCGTCGCGTCCACTGGACGCGGTCTACCCAATCGTGTTGATCGACGCCATCATGATCAAAATCCGGGAAGGGCAGGTCGCGAACCGCCCGGTCTATGTCGCGGTCGGGATCAACCTGGACGGTCAGCGGGACGTGCTGGGTCTGTGGGCCGGCCCCTCCGGTGGGGAGGGCACAAAATAGTGGATGAACATGCTCACCGAGCCGCGTAACCGTGGCATCCTCGATGTGTACATCGTGTGCTGCGACGGCCTCAAAGGGGCTCTTCGATTTTCGACGTGATTGATCTTGTCGGGTCTGGGTGATCACGCCGTCTTCTGGGCGGCGCTGTGGAGCATGATCCTCGCGTGGTAGTTGCTCTGGTTGCGGTACCCCCTTCCGGTGCGTTTGAGGTTCTTGCATGTCAGGTTCGCAGCTTCTGATCTGGCGTTGGTGACGCGGGTGTCGATGAGCACCTCGATGGGGTCCCACCAGCGGTCCAGTGTGCGCATCAGCTTGGTCGTCTCGGCCATGTCCGCGGTCTTGACGTAGTTGGCCAGGACGACCCTGGCGGCGCGGGCGTCGGCCACGGTGGTGCAGCGGAGCAGGATCCGCAGCTGTTCCTTGATTCTCCAGGCGGCGCCGATCTCGTTGCTGGGATCGTCGACGTCAAGGACGTGGGCCAACTTGGCCCAGCCCCGCGTCGAGAGGGTGTCTGCTCCGCGTAGCAGGAGCAGACGGTGCGCCCACGCCGGGTCCACCGCCCGCCCGCGCCGGTCGCGTTCCTCCCATGAGCAGCGCCGCCGGACCGCGGTCACCGCATCGTTGGCGAGCTTGACCAGATGGAAGTGGTCGACCGAGGTGCGGGCGTTGGGCAGCGAGGGGTGCAGTGCGGCCCGGAACGCAGCTGAGGGGTCGATCGCCACGACCTGGACCCGGTGCCGCCACCACCGCGGCCGAGACCGTAGCCAGCCGCGGACCGCGGCCCCGTCGCGGCCGTCCACGACCCCCAGGACCGCGCCGCTGTCCAGGTCGGTGAACAACACCGACCACGGCTCCACCCGGCGCCACGCCCCGGCCTCGTCCTTGAACCAGCGCACGGAACGGAAGCGGTGCTCGTCGATCCCCAGTGCCCGCGTCAGGCGCACCGGGCCGGCCGCCAGCTCCTTGGCTGCGGCGGCCAGCAGCCGGCCCACCGTGGGCCACGACAAGCCGAACTCCTTGGCCACCCGATCCACCGCCCGCACCTCGGCGGTGACCGCCGACAGGACTGCTGCGCCCAGCCGGGTCGTGAACCTGGCCCGCGCCGGGACCTGAGCGGTCGCCTCGACGAACGACCGCCTCGAACACCCGATCTCCCAGCACCGCCAACGCTTCTTGTCCCACACCACCGTGACTGGGCCGTCGAAGGCGACGTCGCGGACCCGCTGCAACGTCCGCTGGTGCGCCGAGGACGTGAACACCCCGCACGACGGGCACGCCGCCTCAACGGACAGCGTCTCGACGGTCACCGTCCGGTCGCCGGCGTGGTCACGAACGACACGCACAACTCGATAGTCAGGAAGGTTGAACAACACTGTGGCAGCCGACACGGCTCTACCCTTGGACACGCTCGTGGTCCTGTCTGTGGTCCGGATGCTTCGACACAACCAGACTCGCGCAGGACCACGAGCACCTACATCAACGACACTCCACGCTCAAGATCGAAGAGCCCTCAAAGGCCTACCCGAGGCGATCACCGCGACCTGGCCCCAAGCAAAGGTTCAGACGTGTGTGGTGCACCTGGTCCGCAACACCCTGCGGTACGCGTCCAAGGCGCACTGGGCGAAGATCACCCGCGAGCTGAAGGTGGTCTTCACCGCCCCGACCGTCGCGTCCGCGGAAACGGCGTTCGCCGAGTTCGCCGAAACGTGGCGGGACAAGTACCCCGCGATGATCGGCATGTGGGAACGGTCCTGGACCTAGTTCGTGCCGTTCCTGGACTTCCCCGCCGAGATCCGCAAACTCATCTACAGCACCAACGGCATCGAGACCCTCAACGCCCGGTTCCGCCAAGGCGTCCGCCGGCGCGGGCACTTCCCCAACGAGCAGTCCGCCATGAAAATCCTCTACCTCACCGTCCGGGAACGACGACCCAACCGGGCCAACCCCACCGGACAAATCAACGGCTGGAAATCCATCCTCAACCCCTTCGCGATGACCTACGGCGACCGCCTAGGCATCAAATAGCCAATGCCTCTTACACAGAAATCTTGACAGGCTCGGCCTGGGATAAACTCGGCAGGTGACCACCTATCCCGGCAACACGGTGATGACCAACATCCCCGACGACTCCGGGCGGACCAAAGAGATCAAGGCCGTCCACGCAGGCACAACCCTGACCGACTTCACCTACATCTACGGCGGCGGAACCCTGGCCACCGACACCGCGCAGATCACCAGCCTCACCGACACTGTTGCGAC
>JBBRDH010000281.1:0-2547 GCA_038204125.1 Mycobacteriales bacterium | reverse complement strand
GTTCCGACCGGTGCCGCCTCGAACATTTTTCGCGCTGACCGCCCAGGTCACGGTGTTCCAGAGAATCTGGTCGGCCCGCATGGTGTCGAGGCCGGTGGCGGTGATGTAGGTGGGCGGGGTCTGCGGGGTGCCGACCGCCGTCAGCCAACCGGTCGCGGGGTTGTAGTCGGCGCGGTCGGCCGTCAGCACATTGCCGGCGCGTTCCAGGGTCATGTGACCGGTCAGCGTCAGCCATTTGAGTTGCATGGCCGAGTCCGGAGACGTCCCGCCGGCACCGCCCGCGGCGGCGGGCTTGGTCGCGGGTTTTACGCCGGTTGGCTTGCCAGCGGATTTGGTTTCAAACAGCGCATCGACCTGATCGCTCACCACATGCACCGGCTCGGCCTGCGGCTCATCGCCCTGCTGCACGATGCGGACATTGCCGAGCATCTGGGCGGCGTGGTTCGACTGGTCGTAGGTCATCGACTGATCCCAGCGGAACGCCGTCACGCCTCGGGCTTGATCGGGGCCGGGATCGCCGCCGTCGGCGGATTTAACGCTGCCCGCCGGGCGGTGGTCGCGATAGATCATCGTTCCCGGTCCAGGAGCAATGAGCCGACCATTGCCCGATTGGCCGATCGCCATCGGCGAGCCTGCTTGGCGCGTCGCGGGTATGCCGGCCGCGACGCCCGGGGCCGACACGCTGCTAAGCGCCGCGTCGCCGGTCTCATATCTCAGTTTGTCCGATCGAATCTGCGTCTGTTTCAGGATTCCACCAGCGTCAGAGAGCGTAGAGGAGACGATCGCCTTGCCGTTGAGATTGACGGCGGAGACGACCTTGTCCTTGAGCATGTTCATACCCGCCCCCGCCGCCATTCCGCCGGTCGGATTCGTCGTCGGCCGCGTGGTCGACTTGCCCGGGCGGGTGCTGGGCCTGGTCGCAGGCGTGGGCGGCTTGGGGGCATCGGTCAGCTCGATGACGGCGTTCTCGGCGTCGGCGGTGTTGACGGTGCCGTCCGGGTCGGTTGAGACGATGTGGACCGGGCCGCTGACATAGATCCGGTTCTTCCCGCCGTCCAGCTCAGCCTCCTTTTCCCAGTAGATGTCGGCGAACTTGACGGTCGGCTGAGTCGACGGCGCGGTGGCGGGATGGTTGGACGGATGAGTCGCGGGGTCGCTGGCGGGCCGCGTCGTTGATTGGGTGGTTGGTTTGGTTGTCGGCTCGGCCTGGATGGCGTGGATGGTTCCTTTGCCCGTGACCTTCGCCCAGTCGCGCGAGGGGTCGAAGTCGATGATCGGGCCGGTCACGGTGCTCCCCTTTGGGTCGGTCACGGTCGCCAGCGGCGCGCCGATGATGCGGGCGATCGATTGGCCGTTGATCACATCGACATTCATCCTGTCGCCGACGGCTCGGGATCCCTCGGCGTTGCGGACGGCGACCTGGTCCCAGGCGCGCATCGATTGAAGTTCGACATTGGCGGTGTCGGTCCCGCCCAGCCCGCCGCCGCTTGGTTGTGTGGTGGGAGAAGGAGCCGAAGGATTCGTTGCGGAGCCGGGCCGAGTCGTCGGCCGGGATGTCGGCCGGGTGGAGGGAAGGAGTTTGATCTCCAGTCCGCCTGCCCGCAGATCCTGCGTAGCGTCAAACGCGTGGGCCTGCCCCTCGGCCGTGACGATACGGGGATAGAGCTTTCCGTCGGCGTCCTGAGCTGTGATCATCGTCAGCCGCTGCGACGTGTTAGTCTGCTTTTTGCCGGCGGTGTCGGTCAGGTCGCACCAGACGTCCGTTGTCGCGATCATCTTCTTAAGCAATGTCTGCGACGTCGGCCGAGTGCTCGGTCGGCTCGTGGGCTGGCTGGCCGGCACGGTCGTCGGGCCGGCGGCGGGTTGCGTGTTCGGCTGGGTTGAGGGCCGAGTCGCCGGGTGCGGACGATCTTCGAAGAAGAGTTCCAGCCGCTGGCTTTTGAGCGCCATCTGCGGGTGCTTGATATCGACGTCGCCTTCAAACTCGGCGTGATCGAACGCCATGGAGTCGGTCGAGCCGGTTCCGCCGGGCGTACTGGGCTTGAAGTGAAGCCGGCCTTCGCGGTTCCATTTGGCGTCGAGTGCCTCAGTCGGCCGCGCGCTGGGACGCGTGGCGGGAACGCCGGCCGGGTTCGCCGGCGCGGCGACGGGCTGGGTCGTGGGCTGCGTGGTCGGCTTGCGGTCAGGCGGAAGGAGGATGTGCGCGGTGCTTTCGCCCCGAAGAATCGCGACATGCTCCGTCCCGCGATAATTCAACTGCTGGGTGAAGATGGTGGCGTCCTGCGCGCCACCTTTGGCGGCCTCGGCCGCGTCGGGATGTTGCCAGAGGACCACCGGGCCATACGCCGGGGAGCTTTGCAGCAGCGCGCTGCCGTCGGTTGAAAAATAGTCCGCGGTCGTACACCAGACCTTGGAGGTGTCGCGCGTCAGTTGCACCGGGGACTTGATGCCGATCAGCCGAGCCATCGATTCGCCAGGACCGATCGGCAGCGGCTCTTTGCTTTCCAGCGGGGCGAGTCGAAGCTTGCCGGTCCAGCGGATGATGAT
>JBBRDH010000280.1:0-2579 GCA_038204125.1 Mycobacteriales bacterium | reverse complement strand
ACCGAAAGTTGCTGCGGTGCTGCAAGGCATCCACAGCAAGTCACCCCTGGCCAAAATTTTCCTGCTGGGTTATCTCGACATCCTTCCCGACACCGGCGCTGGCTGCTATCCGCAGATGCCGATAACCGACGGCGACGTTCCCTACCTGCGCGCCAAAGAAAAGCAACTGAACGCCATGCTCGCCTCGGCAGCCGTGAGTAACAGCGGGGTGTACGTCGACATGTACACGCCCAGTACCGGCCACGACGCCTGTCAACTTCCCACTGTGCGGTGGGTCGAGCCGCTCGCCCCGGTGCCGCCCACATACCCAGTCCATCCCAACCAGAGCGGGATGAACGTCGATACCTTCACCCTGCTTTCAGTCATGCGCCAGAACGGCTTCTGACCAGGCCAAGAACCCCGAGACACCGAGGCTTTGCCGCGGCCGAGAACGCCAGCTGGCACTTGCTCATGCTCGTGTCGCGCTTAACCGGCGCTTCGGATATGAGCGGGGTCCGGTCAGGTCAATCGGGCGCGGCCTAGGAGACTGCTGAGCAACGGTGGCCGTGTGGCCGTGTGGCCGTGTGGCGTTGTCCGGCGGTCGGTCGTTTCAGAGCGTTGGTCGATGTGGCACGTGGCTGACGGTGGGCGGCGATGCCGGCCCGGCGGGTTCGGGACTGCGGCGCGTCGATCGGCTGTTCGTTGGGCCGGTCAGGCGGAGGGTGCGATGGTCCAGCCGGTGTCGTGGGTGAGGCCGAGGGCGAGGAGCCGTTTCAGGTTGATGGCGGCGCAGCGGTGTGACCATCCCAGACGGTTGCGTTGGATGCCTCGGTAGCGGAGACGCCGGTGGTTGTCGCGGACGAGCCAGGCGATGGTGCGTTCGATCATGGGCCGGTGCTGACGGTAGATGTCGTCGAACGCGGGTGTGTCGGCTTGGCGGCGGGCAGCGGCGAGCAGGTCGTGGTGGGAGTGCAACACGATGACCCGTCCGTTGCTGGCGTTCGTGCAGCGGGTCCGAACTGGACAGGCCCGGCAGTGGACACCGAAGCGGGCGCTGCCGGCCGGGCTGATCGTGACGGTGATGCCCTCGGGGCAGGCGACAGTCCCGGTGTCGCGGTCGATGGTGAAGTCGTCGAGAGTGAACCCGCCCGGGACCGCCGTGTTGAGCGGTTGAGGCTTGATGACCGCGGTCATGTTCCGCTCGGTGAGGTGCGCCCGGAACTCGCCGGCGCTGTAAGCAGAGTCTCCGAGCACTTCAGTCCCGGCGGGTTCATCGGCTATCAGGTCGGGGGCGGCTTCGCTGTCACCGGCGTTGCCCGGCCCGATGTCACAGGCGGTGACCAGCCCGGTGTCGGGCTCGGCTGCGACGTGGGCTTTGAAGCCGTCGCGGTACGCGCGACGGGTCTTGTGGGCGTGGCGGGCCTCAGGGTCAACGGTGGAGATCACCCGATCCGGCGCCGTGGCTTGGGCGATCCGCCAGCGCCCGGGACCGTCGCCTGGTTCGACGTCTTGGCCCGCGACCAAGGCAAGTAGCGCCACCGCGTCGGCCTGGGTCTGATCCAGGTGCAGGTCTTCGGCCGCCCACACCAGTTCGTTGGCATCATCGACCAGCTCGGACACCAGCCGGTCCCGATCGGCCGGGTCGTCCCAGTCACACGGCGGCCGGCCGCCGTCGAGGTTGTGCTCACGCACCCACACACCGGCCAACTCGGGGACCAGCTTGCGGACCCGGCGGATCTGATCGACCAGCATCGTGACTGTGTCCTGGCGGGCCACCGCGTCATCCAGCACGGTCGAGTCGATGACCCGCCGGTGCTTGCCAGCGATGACCCCGGTCTCGGCGATCACTGCACGCACCGCGTCGAAGATCCGCTGCGGCGACTCCGATGCGCGCAGCTTGTTACGCCACAACGTCAGCACCGTTGGGTGGAACGCCTCGTCGGTCAACGCCAACCCTGCCGCCGCTTTCCAGGCGATGTCGGTCTGCAACGCCCGGCACGCCTCCCGATCCGACCGTCCTTCCAACGCTTGCAGCACCATCACCGTGGCCACCTGATCGGCTGGCACCGACGGTCGGCCACGACTCGTCGGGAACAGATCAGCGAACATCTCGTCAGGAAACAACCGGTGACGATGCTCCGCCAGGAAGGCGTGCACCGACCCCGCACCCAACAGATGGCCACACAACGCCGCCGCGTCGAACAACTCCCGATCCGATCGAGACGAACCCTGCATCCCGACATTCTTTTCGATCCCCGCCCAGAAAGCGAGCACTCAAACCCGATTGCTCAGCAGTCTCCTAGGCCGCGTTTTCGCACGAATGTTCGCGTGACAGTTCGGTTTCATTGTCGGAGCGCTGGACGGGCCGGCAGCATGTAACACGAGGCGGCATCAGCTGGATGCTCAGCGTCGTCCGGCTTTTGGGTTTACAGGCCGAGGCCGCGGCCGAGTTCGGGTCCTTCGATGGCCGGCGGGCGAGGTTGTTGGAGGCGGTCGAGGCGCCGGGTGATGTCGTCGGCGCGGAGTTTGTCGAGGCGGTGTTCGGCGTAGGCGATGTCGGTCCCGAGCTGGTTGTCGACCGGTACCCCGACGGTTTGCCA
>JBBRDH010000279.1:0-2587 GCA_038204125.1 Mycobacteriales bacterium | reverse complement strand
CGGTGCGGGCCGCCGCTCCCGACGCGGAGGTGCTCGCCGACGGCTTCTCCTGCCGGACGCAACTCGACTCGCTCGGGGCCCGGCCCGGACGACACCTCGCCCAACTGCTCGCCGAGCGGTTGGGACGGCTGGAGCCAGCGGACGGTTCCCCGCCGGAGCGGTAACTCGCCGTCTGACGCGGTTCAGAATGGTGGTGGGCCACTGTCGACCTGTTCTTCGCGGGGTGTGGGGATGGTTTGCCGCTTTTCGCGCCGTTTGCGCGTACGTCGTAGTTCGGCGGTGAGGAAGTTGCTGATGCCGGGGTCGTCGGAGTGGTCTTCGGCGTAGGTGGTGTAGGTACGGCCGCTCGGCGCGGTCCAGATGACGTCGCCGTCGGGTGTGGTGCGGTAGGTCCAGTCGGTTTCGTGCTTGAGCCGGTGGTGGTGCCGGCACAGGGCGGTCAGGTTGCCGGGTGTGGTGTCGCCGTGTTCGGTGTGGAACGCCAGGGTGTGGTCCAGGTCGCACCGTTCGGCGGGCCGGGTGCAGGTCGGGAACCGGCAGGTCCGGTCCCGGCCCCGGACGTAGCGGTCGACCGCCGCTCCGGGCCGGTAGGTGGTGGTGCCGACGTCGGCGAGCCGACCGCCGCCGGGTTCGAGCAGCCACCGCCGCCATTCACCGTCGGCCGCCAACTCCCGTGCCACCTCAGCCGGTATCGGGCCGTAGCCGGCGAGTTCCCCCGGCGCGTCCGAGAGCCGCAGCAGCGTCTCGGCCGAGACGGTGACGTTGATCGGCACCCGCGGCGGCGGCGCCGGCGACGGTGAGCCTGGGGTTGGGTCGAGTCCGAGGTGTTGCCGGGCCCAGCCCAGGACGGTGTCGAACCGGCGGGCCGTCAACGACCGGCACTCGCCGGGTTTCGGGACTTTCGCTTCCCGGTCGATCGCCGCCTTGATCAGCGCGATCGCCGCGACCGGTCCCGCCAGCCCGACCCCGGCGACCCCTTCGGCGGCGGCGGACCAGAAGTCGACGCCGCGCTCGGCGCGCTTGTCCTCGGCCTGTTTCCGGGCGAACTCCGGTGCGAACCTGGCGATGGCCCGGGCGATCCGCATCATCAGCCGCATCGGCCGGCCCGGAACCGCCGCCGCCTCGACCTTGCCCGCCAGGGTGTCGTCCAGGCCGCGCACGGCCCGTTCGACCTGGGCGGCCTGCCGGGGACTCAACCGGCCCGCCGCCAACGCCGCCAACGTCCCCGGCAGCCGGGCGACGGTCGCCCGGGCGGTCCGCATCCGGGCCGACGCCGTCGCCGGATGCATCCCCGACGCCGCGGAAATCTCCGCCGCCGCCTCATCGACGTCGGACGCGTCGGGCTGAACGCCGCCGGCCTGGGCCTGGAACCGCATCCCCACCGCGGTCAACATCCGCTGCGCCAACTCGACGCCGACCGATGCCGCCACCGCCTCCGACCGCGACAGAGTCGTCGGATTGACCGCGAGCAGCATCGCGATCGACTCCAGACACGGCGGCCCCACCGCTTGCTGCTCATCAAACGCAGGCGGCCCCGAACCCGTGTGCTCCATAGTTTCGAACATGTGTTCGATTATGCCGCTGACCAGCAGCAATGTGAACACCTACCGCCATCCACCCCAAATCTGTGGACAGCACAAAACAATCCACAGGGCCACCACCCTCACCGCAGGCGGACCGACCACCAACCCATCCGACAACCCAGCTACCTCGCGCGACCGACCGCATCGGCCACCCCGACCGTCCGCGAACGGCACTTACGGGCGCGCGGCAAGAGCTGCTGTAGCGGCAGCGGCACTACGCGCTCGGTCATCCGTTCATCCTGCCGAACTCGGCAGAGAGCGCGCGGGGAGCGGCACTTTCGGGTGCCCATGACAGGCCAACCACCTCGGCGCCAACGTCTCTGGAAGAGAAGATCCTGACGCTGGCAGACGTTGGGCAGGCAGGATGGTCTGCGTGGCTGGACTGACACTTCCCGACGACGTGGACAAGCCCCTCTGGTTCCGTGGGGCATGCGGCCAGTTTGACTATCTGGTCAGGACCAACGCGCACACGCACCCCGGACGAATGACTGCCTATTGCGCGCACAGCGGGAACACCCGGATTACAGCGTAAGCGGCTACGAGTTTGATGAGAGGCACGGTCGTGGGCGGAGGATCGGGTGGGTCACCCCGCTGGTGGTCTTCGTCGTGGGTTTCGCGCCTTGGTCACTGACACGAAGTGGGCGTTAGTTCTGATTGGGGCAGGGTCCGATTCTCTGATCGTGACCATGCTCCGACGACTCCGAGACCGCGGACTCCGGCCGCGATAGGAACCCCAGGGCACCAGTGACCGCACTCACCGGCATCTCCGGGACTTCTGCGCGCACAACCGACGTTGTTCACGTCCCGTGCGAACCGACCCGTCTCGAAGGCCTACGCGAGCACGTGCCTCAGGCCACCGACCAGGAACTCGCCCGGATCGAGGAGCTTCTCGATGAAGTCTCCACCCGGCTGTTGTGCGGGGCTCATGGGAAGGCAGCGGACGTCGAGTTCTCGGAACGCCGAATCTCCATGGCCACGTCCCCTTCATCCAGCGCCGCGTCGAG
>JBBRDH010000278.1:0-2596 GCA_038204125.1 Mycobacteriales bacterium | reverse complement strand
GTATGGCGAATCTCCGTAATGGTTGTAGAGGCTGGCGTGATAGGGGCGGTCGTTGACGAGGTCCGGGTCGTAGCCGGGCGCCGCCGCGACCCGCTCGCCGGATTGATCGATGTCAACCTCGTACTCGGTGACCTTCATGATGGCGTCGACGGGTATCAGGGTTTTCTTCTCGCCGAAGCCCAGGAAGCCGCCGTGTTCGACAAGCAGAAAACGGACCTTGTGCTCCTGGTCGTCGATGAGCAGATCAGCTATCTTGCCGATGCCGGCCCCATCTTTGTCTTTCACCTCACGGCCGCGGACATCGTTTCCTGATCCTTCGACCGTCTGGCCGCGGTCCCCGAGCGTGTACAAAGTGGCATTGTCGTTGCTGGTCATTGCCGATCGTCTCCTACAGGTTGGTGGGTGCGAGATTGCTTCCCGGACCGTCGGTTGCGGTGCAAGAGGGCGGTGTGATGTGTCAGGACGTCGCCTCCCGGGGCATGGTGGCGAGGAGTTCATGCCCGCGCGCAGTGTGCTGGTGGGCCGCCAGCCGTTCGCATTGGGTAGCCACCATTCAGTGGACCGAGGCGAAGTCGCGGTTGCCGCGGCGGGTGGCGGTGCTGTAGCCGATCTGGCTCCACACCCACCAGAACAGCGCTCCGAGCGCGGGGTGCTGATCAGGAAACCGAGCTGGTTGCGGTCGTTGAAAAGGCTGAAGGCGATCCCGACGAACAGCCCGATCCACAGTCCGGGCAGGGCGCCGGCGGCGGCGATCCTACCGCGGGTCAGGCGCCCGGTGACGCGTTCGACGGAACGGAGGTCAGTGCCCACGATCTCCAGGTTCTGCACCCGAAAGCCCTGGTCGGCAAGGTAGTCGACGGCCTGCTCGGCGCTGACATAGCGTTCGTCCACACCCAGGGACATGGGGTATTCCAGATCCATCCGTGCGGCGGCGAACAGCTGGCTTCGTGTCATGCGAAGGGTCCTATCGAGGGGTCCTATTCGGAGGTGGTTCGCGGCGCAGAGTTCGTCAGCAGCCGGGTCAGCTGGCGGTCATCCAACGCGCTCCAGGACTGCCCGTCCTGGCCGCCGGTATTGCTCTGCGGCGGTTCTGCGGACCCCTGCTGTGAGGCGTCCCAGACTGGTGTGCGGACCTGCCGAGCACGGAGCAGCAACATCGTCACCACGCCGCTCCAGAGGATCGCAAGCGTGATGAGGGTGGCCATGGTTTTGCTCGATTCTGCTTGACTGCGATAGTGGTGAAGGGGTGGTGGTGCCCTCATTTGTCAACCTCAGGGGGCTCTGTATGGTCCGGCCGCGGTGTTCACGGGACGTGGCGGGCCCGGGCCATCCGATCCGTCACCGGCCGCGGCCGGCGCAGATCATCCGGCCGGAGTGTTGCCGAAGGTCACCGCGGTGCGGTGAAAGCATCCGAAGGTTTTGCCGCCCAATGCGCCTGCTGTGAGCGAACGCTCATCGTGGTGACCGGTTGGGGCAGACCGCGAAATCCAGGCTGGCTGAAAAAGTAGCCACTTGCGAGCGTACGCGCGTCGCGGACGCAAAGTACAAAGCAGGCGGCCAGGCGCTGCGCATCCCGGCGGCACCAGCGGCCTGGCATTTCTCGCCCCGCGCGCGGCCCGTCGCGCCATGCCAGTCGATGGGCCTTTGCCGGTTCTCACGTGAGGTCGGCGCCCGGCGCTTCGCCGAGTCGGACACGTCGGGGGGCGTCCCGGGTGAGTACGGTCAGGACGCTGGCTACCTGTCCGCTGCAGAGACGCGATCACTCCAGGACGAGGCTCAAAGTCGACTGTCCGGGAACGGTTGGTACGTGGACTCGTCGTCCTCGACTCCCAGGACCACGACCGGTGTGTCGGGTGGATCGTTCTCGGGGTCCTCGGGCCACCTGATCGGATCACCTGCGGCGGCTGCTGCGTCCAGCGGGCTCACCGGCACAGGTCGGGCTCCAACGCCTTCAGCTGCTGGATCGGTACTCATCAGACTGCCTCCCGATCGTTCGCGCGTGTAGCTTTCGCGCCTACTCGCCGCGTTCCTGCCGTAGATCTCCGGATTCTCGGAAGATCTGGTACATGGGATTAGGATGCTCCCCGCCCTCAGGGCGGCCATCGTCGGCGTCCCCGTGGCGGTCATCCCTATCGTAGACGGCGAACCCGCTTGTCGACATCGGCGCTGCGTGTAGCCCGCGGCCTCGTCGCCGACGACGAGGTTGGCAGGCCGGAATGTGGATCGTCGGCACCACCAACTGCCGAGGACCGGGGGTAGCCGGGCACGGCAAAAGGGGACTCCATCGACCGGTCGGTGCGGCCGCGAACACCGGGCTCGATTTGGGTGACGGCGGTTGCCGGTGAGGCAGTACCCCCATGGTTACCGGGCGCCGCGCGTCCGGCCCCGAGAACGCACCACATGCGGCCCGTGCACAAGCGTCACCGTCCCGTTTGACACCGCCCCTGTCGAGTTGCCGAGCCTTGGACCGGCTGGTCGCTACCCCTTTCATCAGGGGCGCCGTGACCAAGCGGGTAGTGCACGCCGGTAGTGCAGGCTGTAGGTGTGCGCATGACAATGCTTTCTGCCGCGGCCATCGCCGGCATCACCTTCGTCG
>JBBRDH010000277.1:0-2651 GCA_038204125.1 Mycobacteriales bacterium | reverse complement strand
CCCTGCTGGTCTGCGCCTTCTCCGGAGAGTGGACGGTGGGCGGCACGGGATGTTCGGAGGCCGCTGCGATGGCCAGGGCACCGACAGCCACGCCGGCCACCAGGGCGCCGGCGCCCATTCTGAATCGGCGACCCAGGCTGTGGGCCGGCCCGGCCAACCCTGACGAATGATGATCACGGGCCACCCGACCGGCGCTGTCGACGACCAGGCCGGGCAGAGCGCCCGCAGCGGGTAACGCCACCGGTATCGAACGCAGTGCGTCGAACAGACTGCCCGGCATCGTCGGCCAGGTCGCGGAGCGCAGGAACTGCGAGGCCGCAGTCTGCTCGGCGACCTCCGCCGCACATTCCGTGCACCGGCTCAGATGGGCCGCGGCCCGTTGGTAGGGGGAAAGTCCCATCTCGCCGTCGGCGAAGGCGACGACGGCGTCGACCGAAAGGTGATCCTCGAACAATCGGGTCACGGCATCACGACTCTGGGCAGGAACGAGTTCACGAAGCCGAGCGCCGGAGCGGTCTCGGCCCGCGCCGCACGACGGCGCTCCAGGCCCGACCGCAGCGCCTGCCGGCCCCGGTGGATCCTGGATCGCACGGTGCCCAGTTTCACGCCCAATGTGGCACCGATTTCCTCGTAGGACAGTCCCTCGACGTCGCACAAGACCACTGCCGCACGGAACTCGGGGAGCAGATCGTCGAGCGCGGCCTGCAGGTCCGGATCCAGATTGGCGTCCTGATATGCCTGTTCGGGCGACGGCTCGCGTCCCACGATGCGGTCGGTCTCCTCGGGCAGCGACTCCATCCTGATCCGCTGCCGACGCCGGACCATGTCGAGGAAGACGTTCGTCGTGATCCGGTGCAACCAACCCTCGAACGAGCCGGGACGGAACCCGTCGAGCGAGCGGAACACCCGGATGAAGGTCTCCTGGGTGATGTCCTCGGCGTCGTGCGAGTTGCCGGACAGCCGGTAAGCCAGCCGGTAGACCCGGTCGCCATGATCCCGGACTATTTCGTCCCAGGCCGGTGGTGTCCATGGCGTGGCAGCATCGTCGACCGGTTGTCCGGGGGTCACCTCGATCCGGGCGGGACCCGAAGGCCCTGATGCCGCCCCCGATGCTGCAGGGAGAATGGACAGCGGACTCACCTCTACTTTCTGAAGCCATGTTCCCATGCCGATCCGGGTCGGGTCGGGCTTCGGCGGAACCTCGGTTGGTCCAGGGAAAAACTGGAGCGTGCAGAGGGTGCGGCAACGCCCCGGTGGAGGGGGGATTAGTCGAACGGTTTCATCGTCGCGACGGGCCGTGTGAGGGTGGTGTGAACGCAATCGGATCCGGATAGGTGCCGGACGCCACATCGCACGTCCAGCATGCGCGGCCCCATTTTCGGAGAGCCTGCCGGATCTCTGCGGCCGAGCCGGTAATCTCGGCCCGGATCGCAATCCTGCCGGCAGGCCCCTTTCAGATCCCGGAGGTAGTCGGTGACCACCAGTAGGTCATTTGCCGAATTTTTCGTCCCAGAGTCGGAATCCGTGCTCGCTGCCCGGGGGCGGGCGGCGGATCTGGGATGCACCCCGGTGGGGGCCGGCGCAGCGACCGCGCTGACCTTCCTGGCGGCTGCGATCAGGGCAAGAGCCGTGGTCGAGATCGGCACCGGAACGGGGGTGAGCGGCCTTCACCTGTTGCAGGGGATGACTTCGGACGGCGTCCTGACGTCGATCGACGTCGAAGCGGAGTACCAACGCGCGGCCAAGGAGGCCTTCCAGTCCGTGGGGGTGACCGCCAATCGGGCCCGGTTGATCAACGGCCGGGGGCTCGACGTGATGCCCAGGCTGACCGACGGGGCCTACGACCTCGTGTTGATCGACGGCGAACGGACCGAGTTCCCGCAGTACGTCCAGGAAGCGGTCAGGCTGCTGAGGTCGGGCGGCATCCTGGTAATCGCCGGCGCGCTGCACGCCGACAAGGTCGCCGATCCCACCCAACGGGATGCCGAGACGGTCGCCGTGCGCGAAGCCGGCCGAGTGGTGAGGGACGACGAGACGCTGGCGCCGGTGATGATCCCGCTCGGCGACGGACTCCTTGCCGCAGTCAAGAAGTAGCAGCGGGAGTCTGCCCGAAGGGGGCGGCAACGCCGGCTTCCGGCGCCTGCTGATGACCCTGGCCGCAGCCCTCGTCGCCTGCTCCGGACAGCCGTCCATCTCGTCGCCCGAGAGATCAGCCCACGGATCGGCCACCGATTCCGTAGCTGCCATCACTGCGGCTGCGCGAACTTTCGTGTCCCCGGGTCCAGCTGCCGCGCCCTCATCCGTCGGCGTCTCGTCCGCATCCGCCCAGTTGTCCATGTCGGGGCCTTCGAGCACCCCGAGAACGACGGAAAGACAGACGTCGGCGGCGGCGACGCCCGTATCCCCATCGACTCACAGCGCGGTACCTAGCAGTACGGGGCGGCAAGACGCCGGAACGGGTGCCGACCCCGACCTGCCAGGCCCCGCACACGGGCCCCGCTGTCCGGCCGACCGGGCGTATTCGGACGAGGCGACCACCGGACTACCCGCCGTGGTTGCTCGCGCCTGGGACGACGCCAGGACCAGGGCCGCCCGGGCCGGCGTCATTCTCTGCCTGAACGACGGTAAGCGGAGCACCGCGCAGCAGATCG
>JBBRDH010000276.1:0-2660 GCA_038204125.1 Mycobacteriales bacterium | reverse complement strand
CGGCATCATGTGCACCGCCGGACGGTGCGGCAGGCGTTGGCGTCGGCGTTGCCGCCGCCGCGGAAGACCCCGGTGCGGGTGTCCCGCCGGCTCGAGGAACACAAGCCGGTCATCGACGGCTGGCTCAAAGACGACCTGGACTGTCGGTTGCCAAATTATGTGGCACTCTTTCTCCAGATTATCTGTCACCCTTGGGTGCCAGTCGGTGCGGCTGTCGGCGTAGGGCGGTGACGATGCCAAGCTTGGAGGAGCGGTTGGCGGTGCTCAGCCCTCATCTGCACGACGCAGTGCCGCTGACCGTTGCGGCGAAGGCGGCAGGCGTTTCGACGCGCACGGCACGGCGGTGGCTGGCGGGGTACCGGGCGGAGGGCGCTTCGGCGTTGGTGCGGTCCAGTCGTGCTGACAACGGCGGGTGGCGGATTCCGGCGGAGCTGGTCGAGGTGATCGAGGGCTTGGCGTTGCGTCGGCCGCCGCCGCAGATCGCCCAGGTCCACCGCAGAGTGGTGGAAGTGGCCGCGGAGCGTGGTCTGCGGGCTCCTTCCTACAACTCGGTGCGGCGCGTCATTCAGCGACTGGACCGGGGACTGGTCGCGTTGGCCCACCACGACCCAGACGTCTACCGCGACCAGTTCGAGCTGGTCCTGCGCCGAGAAGCGGTCCATGCGAATGATGTGTGGCAGGCCGACCACACCGAACTCGACGTGCAAGTCCTGGACGAGCAGGGTCGGGCAGTGCGGCCGTGGTTGACGGTCATCATCGACGACCACTCACGGGCCGTCGCCGGCTTCACCGTGTTCCTGGGCAGCCCGACCACGGTGCAGACCGCTCTGGCTTTGCGGCAGGCCATCTGGCGCAAGGGCGACCCGCGGTGGCCGGTCTGCGGGATCCCGGCGACGCTATACTCCGACCACGGCGCCGATTTCACTAGCACCCACATCAGTCAGGTGTGCGCTGACCTGCGGATGCAGCTGATCCACTCCACCCCCGGGGTCCCCCGCGGCCGCGGGAAAGGGGAGAGGTTTTTCGGGAGCGTCACCACCGAGCTGCTGCCCACCCTGGCCGGGCACATCCCGCCGGGCAACCACGGCCGGCCGGTCACCACGCCGGTGTTGACGTTGACGCAGCTGGACGAGGCGGTCGGGGAGTGGATCGTCGGCATCTACCTGCAACGCCGGCACCCCGAGACAGGTGAGCCGCCGGCGCAGCGGTGGACCGCAGGGGGTTGGCTGCCCCGCATGCCCGAGTCCTTGGAGGCGCTGGATCTGCTACTGCTGACGGTGTCGACGCCGCGGAAGGTGCAACGCGATGGGATCCACCTGCACGGGCTGCGGTACTTCGCCACCACCTTGGCGCCCTACGTCGGGGAGGCGGTGACCATCCGGTACGACCCGCGAGACCTGGCCGAGATCCGCGTCTACCACCACGACCAGTTCCTGTGCCGAGCCGTCGCCCCCGACATCGCCGCCGCCACCATCTCCATGCAGGACCTGCAGGCCGCCCGGAACGAGCGTCGCCGGGAGTTACGGGAACACCTCACCGCCCGCCGCAGCCTTGCCGAGCTGCTCAACGCTCCACGGCCGGCAGCCGGACAGCCGGCCGGAACCAAGCCTGTCGCGCCGCCAGCACCAGCCAAGCCTCGTTTGAAGTTGTACCGCGAAGACTGAACCGCCAGCGAAAGGTGCAACGGGCTATGGCAGAGCAGGTTGAGTGGGTTCCACGGCCGCGTCCGCCGCGCCGGCTGGTCGAGTTCCAGGTCACCAAACAGCACCGCCGATTCGTGGAGTTCGCCGACGCTGTGCGTAGGCACCGCTACATCGGCGCCTGCTACGGCGCGCCCGGCCTTGGCAAGACCCTGTCGGCCCGCACCTACGCCGCCGCCGACGATTACGACGAGTGGGAGCGCGACCGCTACAGCCGCGGCAATGTCCTGCCAGCCTCGCTGGTCGCCAGCCGCACCCTGTTCTACACACCGCTGGTGCACGTCACCGGCCGCCGCCTCAACCTTGAGGTCGACATGTTCGCCGGTTCCCTGAGCGCCGACATCAACAGGGCGCTGAACCCGGACTGCCAACCGGACATCGACGAGTTCATCGACATCCCCTACCTCACCGAGCTGGTCATCATCGACGAGGCTGACCGGCTCAAAACCAACGCGCTCGAGCAGCTCCGCGACTTCTTCGACCGCAACGACGTCGGACTGATGCTCATCGGCATGCCCGGGTTCGAGCGGCAGCTCGCCCGCTACCCCCAGCTCTACAGCCGCATCGGCTTCGCGCACCAGTACCGGCCGATCGACGCCGAAGACGTCCCCGTCGTCTTGGCCCACTACTGGGAGGAACTCGGCCGAACCTACAACCCCGCCGACTCCGTCGATGCCGAGTCCGCCAACGCGATCACCACCATCACCGGCGGCAACTTCCGCCTCATCGAACGGCTGATGACCCAGATCGCCCGCGTCATGGCCATCAACGAGCTCGAAACCATCGCACCGGAAGTCGTCCACGCTGCCCGGCAGATGCTCGTCGTCGGCACCCAGTAGGACAAATAATTTGGCGAAAGGGTGCCAGATAATTTGGCGATTCACAGCGCAGCCGGTGGAACGCCTCACCTTGGGTGATCTTCAGACCTCCGATGGTTGGATCTGGGTGTGGTGCGAGTGG
>JBBRDH010000275.1:0-2670 GCA_038204125.1 Mycobacteriales bacterium | reverse complement strand
GGTCAGGTGCTTTCCGAGGACCACACGGGTGACGGCACCCTGATCAGTGCTCGGGTGCGCTCGGATCTGGCGGCGGCTCTGGAGGGCTTCGTCGCGGTCTGATGCGTGCGCCGCTCACCACAGATCTGTCGCGCGAAAGCGTAGGCTGGCCCGCAAGACCTCAATTGACACCGGATCAAGGAGTTTTTTCCTATGTTCACTGGGTGGGAACGTCCATCGCATTGGTTGGTGCTAGCCGTTGTCGTCCTGGTCCTGTTCGGCTACAAGAAGCTGCCGGACATGTCCCGATCGGTCGGCCGGTCACTCCGCATCTTCAAGACCGAGATGAAGGGCCTGAACGACGATGACGCGGCCCGTGACGCAACCAACGATGCTGCGGCAGCAGCCGCAACGCCGCCGGTCGTCGTGCAGCCAGTGGTCGTTGTGCCGCCGGCTGCGGCTCCTTCCGCGGCGCCTGCCCCTCCGGTGAACGCTGCACCTGTGAATGCTGCACCTGTGAATGCTGCACCTGTGGCCCCAATGCCTGCCAATGGCGCTCCGGTAGCCGCACCTGGCGTAGGGCCCGATGGTGTGGCGCCAGCAGCGCCGAGCCAGTCGACCACCTGAGCTCAAGTATGTGGGTGAGCCGGCGAGCCCTGGCGCTCGTCGGCCGACCCTTGCTACATCTTTCGTAGCACCGCCACGATCCGGCCCAGAATGGTCGCGTCATCCGCAGGAATCGGGGAGTACGCGGGGTTTTGCGGAAGCAACCAGGCATGGCCTTCTCGCCTCCGGAAGGTCTTGACCGTCGCTTCCCCATCGATCATGGCTGCAACGATGTCGCCGTTGTCGGCGTCCGGCTGCTGGCGGACCACCACCCAGTCGCCGTCCGTGATTGCCGCATCGACCATCGAATCGCCCTGAACTCGGAGCATGTAGAGCGTGCCCTCGCCGACAACGGCCCGGGGTAGCGGAAAGACGTCCTCGACAACCTGGTCGGCAAGGATCGGGCCACCTGCCGCAATCCTTCCCACGACCGGCACGAGCACCGGCGCGGGTGACCCGGCGTTCTCGGCATCGTCGTGGACCGGATGCAGCCGAGCGGCCGAGGATGGTCCATCGTCAGGAGCACGAACCTCCAAGGCGCGAGGACGGTTCGGGTCCCGGCGGATGAACCCCTTCTGCTCCAACACCGTCAGCTGATGACTCACACTCGAGGTCGACGCCAGGCCCGCCGCGTCGCAGATCTCGCGCATGCTGGGCGGGTAGCCGCGGGCCTCGACCGCCTCACGGATGATGTTGAGGATTACCCGCTGCCGGGCGGTCAGACCGTCGCCGCTGTCCGCGGCGCCGTCGGGAAGTGCGGCGATGGTGCTGTTGCTCGGTCGGCCCAACGCCCTGCGGGCGGCCCCGGCGGCCGGGCGAGAGCCCGAGCGGGGGCTGGCGCCGCTCGCAGCGTCCCGGGTGCTTCCGGAACGCCGTGCACCTTCATCACCGCTGAGTTCCTTGGCCACCGAATTCTCCTTCGTAGTCATTCCCGCGCCGCCGCCGCTTTGGGCCTGCCGCCTTGTCTTGCCGTCGCGCCGACGTTAGACCGATTCAGGTAACGATTCAAACATCTGTTCGATTGGGCGTGTCGCAGATCTGGCTTCTGTCGGACCCTTGTAGTAAACATTCGTACAGGCGTTCGATCGAACGCCTGTTCGACTGAATCGACTCAGGACGTCACCGGCATTGGATCCGGCGGGGCCCGAGAACGAGTGGCCAGCGACGAGCGGCTGGCAGATTGGAGGGCGACGACATGTCCGTCGCAACCGAATTTCCGCCTATCGTCTACATCCCTGAGCAGGCCCGCCCGGGCGCCTCGACCTCGCCTCCTGGCCGCAGCAGCGCCCGGGTGCTCGATCGAGGTCACCTGCGGGTGGTGCTGCTGCAGGAGGTCCAGCTGGGCGAGGTGCACTTCGGGGACCAGCTCCTTCGGCCGGCACGGCTTCGGCAATCGCAGCTGCGACAGTCACCGCTTCGCGATCTGCCACGCGGCGAGCGGCCCGCGGTCCTCGTTGCGGCATCGCCCTTGCAGGCGCCACAAACAGTGCCGGTCCGGTTGACTCGCCGAGGGTATGTCGCTGCGGCTCTGCTGGTCCTCATCGTTGCGGCATCGCTGTTGATGTTGGCCCACGCGTCGGCGGGCGCCACGCCCCGGGCCAACCCGATGGTGCCGTCGGTTGTCACGGTGCGTCAGGGCGACACCCTGTGGTCCATCGCTCGCAGCGTGGCACCGCGCCGGGACCCGAGGGCCGAAGTCGACCAGCTGATGTCCGTCAACCACCTTTCCGGTGCGGCGCTGACGCCCGGACAGATCCTGCGGGTGTCCTGACCCGACTCGTGTGTTGATCCTGTGTGGCCAAGTTGGCAATTCGGGTGTGTCGTGGCTTGCGGAAGTTTGCCGGAGGCTCTAGCGTTCAACCCTACATGTAGTAGTTACATGCATGTTGTTCGTCCACAAGTTGGGTTTCTCTCGTCCACACGTTGTCAACAACTTAAGGGTCCTCGTCCACCGACGGTCCCCAGGTTATGGACAGCAGGGTGTTGATAACCCTCCTGGTTCGGCCAGCAGCCCAGGTCCACAGCACCTCGAGCGCCGGGAGGTTTCGGCATGCGTTGCCCCTATTGCCGTCACCCCGACTCTCG
>JBBRDH010000274.1:0-2759 GCA_038204125.1 Mycobacteriales bacterium | reverse complement strand
GCCCGCACCCACTCCTGGATGACGCGGTCAGCTACGTCGGCGCCCGTCTGCTCGAACACGGCGAGAGAATGGCACCCGCCTACACCACCACCGGCAGTCCGGTACCCGACCAGCGGCACCTGTCTTTGCCCGGGTATCCCGGCGGTGCTGACATCATCGGCAACTGGGTCAACCAGCAATTCCAACTCGACGCCTTCGGTGAAACGTTGCTGCTGTTCGCCTCCGCCGCCCGCCACGACCGGCTCGACACCGACGGCTGGAAAGCCGCCGAAGCCGCCGCCGAGGCCATCAGCCGACGCTGGAAGGAAGCCGACGCCGGCATCTGGGAAATCGACAACCGTCCCTGGACCCACAGCCGCCTCACAGCTGCCGCCGGCCTACGCGCCATCGCCGCCGCACACCCCGCCCCCGACCGGGCCGGCCAGTGGCTCAGCCTCGCCGACACCATCGTCGCCGACACCGCCAAAAAGTCCACCGCACCGGCAGGGCATTGGCAACGCTCCCCTAACGACCCAGGCCTGGACGCCGCGCTGCTACTACCCGGTTTACGCGGCGCCGTTCCCGCCGACGACCCCCGCACTATCGCCACCCTCGCCGCCTACACCCACGACCTCACCCAAGACGGATACGCCTACCGCTTCCGCCAAACCGGCCGGCCCCTCGGCGACGCCGAAGGCGCCTTCCTGCTCTGCGGATTCTTGATGGCCCTCGCCACCGACCAGCAAGGCGATCACCTCACCGCCCGGGGATGGTTCGAACGGACCCGCGCCGCCTGCGGACCACCACAACTGTTCAGCGAGGAATACGACGCCGCCCAACACCAGATGCGCGGCAACCTCCCCCAAGCGTTCGTGCATGCCCTGATGATCGAAAGTTCCATACGGCTTGCGGGCCGCTAGGAGGTCCAGGACGGAACATCCGTCAGGACAGCAATTCGTACTCCGAAACGAGGAACAGCAGGCGGTAATCACCGAGGTGGGCGCCGGCATCCGCAGCTATCACGCGAGCTCGACGGTTGGTCGTAGGCGCCGCGGGCTCGGAATAGAACCCATGACGGCGCCCCCGAACGCACCCGCTACCGGAGAAGACCTGCTGACTTTGCAGCCACGACAGACCGTCGAATTCCGCTGGGGTGTCGCAGTCGTGTAGCCAACCTTCTCGGCCCTGACCTTCACGAGCAGAAGCCCGGCCGCGTCCTACCCGGACGTCCAAACGCACTCAATCGCAGATGTCGACAATCTCCACGGAAAAGGCGACCCACTGCGGAACCAGGATCAGCGCTTGGTCCGACCGGGTGGGGTGGTCTCCCGTAGCGGTAGCCAGTTCGGGCGAACAACGCGCAGCTTGAGCACCCGTTCGGTGTCACGCGCCTGTTGCAAGCTGCGTAGGCGCCCGGCTAGCAGCATCGTGAACGTCACGATCCCGACGATCCGTTCGTGATCGTCGCGGCTGACGACCGGCATCCGGTCGACTTCGTTGCCGGCCATGGACGTCGCCACCGAACGCAAAATGTCGTCTGGATGCGTGACGATCGGATTCGCTATGCCTAACTCGGCCACCGTGCTTTCCCCGCGCTGGTCATGCACTGCCGTTTCGAGCTGGGTGCGGGTGACAATGCCCCGCAGTCGGTCCCCGTCGCCGACGATGGGATACATCATCTGCCGTCGCACGAGCAGGTTTGCCGGGTCGGTGTCAGAGATCGCCGCCAGCGCTGCCCCCGCGGGCAGATCATCTTCGAAGGTCAGCACGGTGTTTTCCATGACTTCACCGACGAACAGGATCTCAAGAGGGTCAACGTCATATTCACGAGAAAGGTGAAACCCGCGTCGGGCGATCTTCTCGGTCAAGACCGAGCGTTTGAGTAGCAGCGTCGAGCCGGCGTAAGCGGTGGACGCTCCGATAATGAGGGGCAACAGCGCATCAAATCGGCGGGTCAGCTCGACCGCAAAGATCACGCCGGTGAACGGCGACCGCATCACCCCGCCCAGCACACCCGCAAGGGCAATCAACGCCCAAAAGCCTGGCCCTACCGTCGGGAAGACGTGCGCTTCCAGCGCGCCGAGCGCACCGCCGATCATGAACATCGGTGCCAGCACGCCGCCTGATGTGCCGGAACCGAGTGACAGTGACCAGATCAGCGTTTTCACGATAAGGATGCCGGCGACGAGGCCAAGGCTGATCGTCCCATCGAGCTCGGCGCCGATGACGTTGTAGCCGACGCCGAGTGCCTGCGGAACTATCAGCCCGCCGACGCCGATGATGAGGCCTCCGATGGCAGGCCGCCACATCCAATGCACCGGCAGCCGCCGGAACGCATCTTCGGCCGCATACACCAGTGCCGTCGCGGCGACCGCCAGCAGGCCCGACGCCAACCCCGTCACGACGCACAATAAATACGCCCCGTACGGAATGTGCAGCGTGCCTACTGCGGGAAATAGGGCTGCCGTTCCCAACAATGGCTGGCGCACAATTGCGGCAACCGAGACTGCGACAGCAACGGGCACGAAGCTTCGTGGCCGCCACTCGAACAGCAGCAGCTCGACGGCGAGCATGAGCGCCGCCAGCGGGGAATTGAATGTCGCGGCCATTCCGGCAGCCGCCCCGGCGACGAGAAGCGTCTTGCGTTCGTCTGCCGTGAGCCGTAGGAACTGTGCAAAAAGGGAACCCACCGCTCCCCCGGTCATGATGATCGGACCCTCTGCCCCGAAGGGTCCTCCGGTGCCGATCGCTATCGCGGCCGATACCGGCTTGAGTACGGC
>JBBRDH010000273.1:0-2806 GCA_038204125.1 Mycobacteriales bacterium | reverse complement strand
GTCTGCCGACGGGTGGAGCAGGCGCGCGCCCGTCCTCACGTGCGGCTTGTGTCTGAGGTGATGACACCGCTGATGTTCGCCAGGATCATCAGCGGCGCGCCCCACTGGCTATGTCAAGCTGAATTGGCCCCAGGGTGACGGTCTGATTTGGCCCCGGGGGCTTGTCGTTGGCGGCGGGCGTGAGCAAGCCGGTAGCTGTGGGTGCCGGTCTCGATGATGTTCCCGCCGAAGGTGAGGCGGTCGACAATGGCGGCGCAGAGACGGGGGTCCGTGAACGTCTTGGTCCAACCGGAAAAGCTATCGTTACTGGCGATCGCGACGGCGTTTTGCTCTTCGCGTTCGGTGAGGACTTGGAACAGCAGTTCGGCGCCGCGACGGTCTAATTCCATGTATCCGAGTTCGTCGATGCAAAGCAGGTCGACGCGGCCGTAACGGGCGATGGTGCGGGACAGCTGGCGGCCGTCGGCGGCTTCGACGAGTTCGTTGACGAGTTTGGCGGCGAGCACGTAGCGGACTTTGTGGCCGGCTTCGGCGGCGGCGGTCCCGAGGCCGATGAGCAGGTGACTTTTGCCGGTGCCGCTGTCACCGATGAGGCATAGCGACTGACCTTTGGTGATCCAGCCGCAGCCTGTGAGGGTGTTGACGACAGCAGGGTTGATGGCAGGGTTCGCGGCGAAATCGAAGTCGGCGAGGGTCTTCTGGCGGGGGAACCCGGCTTCGTGGATGCGGCGGGCAGCTCGGCGGGCTTGCCGGTCGTCGCATTCGGCGAGCAGCAGCTCGGACAGGAACGCCCGGTAGGACAGCTGTTCACGGCTGGCGGCATCAGCGATCTCGCCGTAACGCTCACGCAACGTCGGTAGGCGCAACAGCCGGCTGGCACTGTCGATCGCGGCGTCAACAGCTTGGTCACTGGGTTGGCGGCCCTGCGCTGGCGGCCGGGTTTGGGTGGTCATGGGTTACTCGTTCCTGTCAGCAGACTGTCGTAGTGCTCGACGCTGGGAAGTGGCCGCAGGTCCGGTGGAAGATGCCCAGCCGCCTCGGTGAGGCGTCGTCCGGTCAGACTCACGACCACCGGATCGGCTGCGGCTGCTGGGGTTTCGGTGTGCTGGACGCATTTGCGGGTTTCGACGGCGACAACGTCGGGGCTCAGGGCCCCGACGGACAGTGCAGCGGCAATGCCGGCAACGACGTGTTCGTGACGGTGGTGGCGGTGCAGCAGCAGCACCTCGACCAAAGCCCGGGTTCCGCCGCTGTCACCGAGGGCTTTGCGTGCTGCAGCCCAGAACGCTTCGTGGGTGGCGGTGAACGTCTTCGCTTTGCGGGCCTGAGCCAGCGCGGTCGCACCCGGCAACGCGCCGGGTTTGCGGACCAGCACCTCCAGGTAGTGATCGAGTTGCAGCTGCTCGCTGCCGCGAACCGAGGCCCGTTCATGGCAGGCGACTTGGGTCCGGCCGTCGAACACGAGTAGGTGTGAGGCGCGCAGCACGACCCGCACCCGCCGGCCGATGAGCTGGGCCGGCACCGAGTAGTGGCATTGCCGGACGCTGATGCGTGCATACCGGTCGACGCGGGGGGTGAGCATCAGACCGGTCTCGAAAGCCTCGGTGGGCAACGGGCGCAGCAGAGCCTTCTCGGACTCGAAATGCTGACCGACGTTCACTGTCCGGTTGGCGATCCGGCGGGCGTCATCAGCTTCGTCATAGGCCCGGAGCAGGTCGTTGAGTTCGGCCAGGCTGGCCACCACCGGAACGGGCACGAGATGGTTGCGGCGAAAACGGCCGCCTTCACCTTCGACGCCGCCTTTCTCATGTGCTCCGTCGATACCCGGCTGGCAGTAGAAAGCGTCGAAACCGTAATGAGATCGGAAGGCCACCCAGCGGGCGGATTCGGTGCGGGACCGGCCGAACAGCACCCGTGACACCGCACTTTTCAGGTTGTCGTAACGGATCTTGTCGAACGGGACGCCTCCGAGGACGTCGAACGCCTCCTGATGGCCCTCAAGGAACGCCTCCTGACCTTCAGTGGAAAACGCCCGATGCACCGCCTTGCCCGAGCACGACAGCCGCAACGTGAACATGTGACATTTCGTGCGGACCCCAGCCAGATCGACCCACAGCTCAGCGAAGTCGACTTCGGCTTCCGCACCCGGCTCATGCGTCTGAGGCACGAACGCCACCTCGACCGCTTTCCCAGCAGCCGCAACGATTTCAGGACGGCGGCGGGCAACATAATCCCGCACGCATGAATACGTCAGCTCGCTCATTTCGTGTTCGTCGACGAGCCGGGCCAGTATCCGCCTGGCGGTGTGACGCTGCTTGCGCGGCGCGTCCAGATCTGCGGTCAGCATCGCGTCGATCAGCGGCTTCGCCGGATCAAGCTTCGGAGCCGACCGGACCGGAACTTTGCGATCCGGCGGAACTGCACTGCCCAGCGCCTGGCGCACCGTGCGGCGATGAACCTGATGCCGATCGGCCAACGCACGGATCCCCAGATCCTCACGCCGATGATCACGCCGGATCGCCTCAAACAACTCCACCCTTGAACCCGTCACTTTCCGACCCCTCCCGACCGCCGCCAACTCACACGGCGAACCATCAGGGGTGGGGCCAAATCAGACCGTCACAAACAGGCCCCCGGCGTGTCGAAAGTGGGGCCGAATCAGACCGTCACACCGGGGCCAGATCAGATTGACACGGCCACAGGTGGCCCTGGAGGCGACGCTGCGACGATTCCCGACCTGGGACATTGAAGAATCCGAGCTGGAATGGGTGCACACCAGCACGGTCCGCGGCTTCCACCACGTGCC
>JBBRDH010000272.1:0-2969 GCA_038204125.1 Mycobacteriales bacterium | reverse complement strand
AGCGCCCGGTGCCTGGAAACAGGCACGCCGGGTGCGGGAAGCGGCCTGGGGAAACGGGCCGGTCGACAAGACCGAACCCGCGCCCCAGGCCGACTTCACCGTCCACTGCGCAATCAGCCTGCACAGGATCTACGTCTTCTTCGTCATCGAGGTCAACACCCGCTACGTGCACCTGCTCGGTGTCGGCGCTCATGTAATTCCCCAGGTTGAGGCGGTTGTCGCTCACGTAATTCCGCAGGGTGCCGCTCACGTAATTCCCCACCGGGAACGCGTGCGTGGCGTTGCTGGTGTGGTCCTCGGAGTCCGAATGCTGCTCCCGTCGGAACAAGCTGACGGGAGCCCTGGTGGCGAGGAGAAGTTTCAACGTGGTCGACGTGACAGAGATCTTGATTCATTGGCATGCGGGCCGGTCGCAGAGCGAGATCGCGACGAGTTTGGGGGTGGATCGCAAGACGGTGAAGAAGTATCTGACGCCGGCGATCGAGGCCGGGATCGTGCCGGGTGACGAGCTGCGCAGCAGCGGGCAGTGGGAGCAACTGGTTCGTTCGTGGTGGCCGGGGCTGGTCGATACCCGGTTGCGGCAGACGACGAGGCCGCAGATCGAGGTTCATCACCAGTTCGTGGTGGACATGCTCGCCGCCGGGGTGACGCAGCAGACGATCTGGCAGCGGCTGCGTGATGAACAGGGGCTGACGGCGTCGGTCGCGTCGCTGAAGCGGTATGTCGCGGCGAACCTGCCCGAGGATGTGCTGCGATCGCGGGTGACGGTGCTGCGTGACACGCCGCCGGCCGGTCAGGAAGCCCAGATCGACTACGGCTACCTGGGTTCGTGGGTTGACCCGGTCGGTGGCCGGCAGCGCCGGGTGTGGGCGTTCGTGATGGTGCTGGCGTGTTCGCGGCACATGTTCGTGCGCCCGGTGCTGACGATGGATCAGCAGGCGTGGACCCAAGCCCATGTCGAGGCGTTCGCGTTCTTCGGCGGGGTGGCGGCCCGGCTGGTGCCCGACAACCTGCGTACCGGCGTGGAACGCCCGGACCTTTATGACCCGAAGATCAACCGCTGCTATGCCGAGTTGGCCGCGCATTACGACACGCTGATCGACCCGGCCCGGGTCCGTAAACCCAAGGACAAGGCCCGGGTCGAACGACCGATGCCTTATGTGCGGGACTCGTTCTGGCGTGGCCGGGAGTTCACCTCGGAGGCGCAGATGCAGCAGGCTGCGATCGTGTGGTGCACCGGTGTTGCCGGTGGGCGTTCGTGCCGTCCGTTGGGCGGCGCAGCGCCGCTGGCGGTGTTCCGGGCTGTCGAGGCCGGCGAGCTGAAACCGTTGCCAGGTAAACGTTTTGTGCTTGCAGTCTGGTCACGGGCGACGGTCGGCCCGGACATCCACGTCAAGGTCGGGCGGTGTCTGTATTCGGTGCCGTGGCGTTTCATCGGCCAGAAGATCGACGCCCGCTCGACGTTGACGATGGTGCAGATCTTCACCGCCGGTCAGCTGATCGCCACCCACGCCGTAAAGAGCGTGGGCAAGCAGACTGACATGTCCCACTACCCGCCGGAGAAGATCGCGTTCGCCATGCGGACACCGACGTGGTGCCGCATCCAGGCCGAGCAGACCGGCCCACACACCGTGATGGTGATCGCCGACCTGCTGGCGGTGAACGCCCTGTTCCGGCTGCGTGCCGCGCAAGGCGTGCTACGCCTGGCCGACAAGTACGGCCGGGGCCGGCTGGAAGCGGCCTGCGGCAAAGCGATTAGCGTCGGTGACCCGTCCTACCGCACCGTCAAAGGCATCCTGGTCGCCGGCGCTGAGACTGATCCACTACCGCCCTCGACCGGGGATGGGGGCGCCGCGGCGTTCCTGCACGGCCCCGAGCGACTGTTCGGCAACGTCGTAGCGCTGCCGGTGACAGAGGTGTCGGCGTGATCGTGGAACCCGCACTGAACCAGGCGCTGCGCACCCTGAAGCTGTCCGGGATGCTCGAGACCCTCGAAGCGCGCCTCGCTCAGGCCCGCGCCGGGGAACTCGGCCACATCGAGTTCCTGCAAGTGCTCTGCCACGACGAGATCTCACGCCGCGACAGCCAAGCCATCAGCCGCCGCATCCGCCGCGCCCAGTTCGAGGCCCAGGCCACCCTGGAAGGCTTCGACTTCGCCGCCAGCCCGAAGCTCCCCGCAGCGCAGATCCGTGACCTTGCGGCGCTGCGCTGGCTGGCCGCCGGGGAGTCGGTGATCCTTTACGGCCCTGTCGGTGTCGGCAAAAGCCACGTCGCCCAAGCCCTCGGACACCTCGCCATCCGCCACGGCGCCGACGTCCGGTTCTCCAAGACCAGCCGGATGCTGGCCACCCTCGCCGGAGGGCACGCCGACCGCAGCTGGGACAAGCGACTGGCCGAACTCACCCGCCCCGCCGTCCTGATCCTCGACGACTTCGCGATCCGCGAACTCACCGCACTCCAGGCCGACGACCTCTACGAACTCGTCACCTCACGAGCAGCCGCCGGCCGCAGCCTGGTACTCACCTCCAACCGGTCCCCGGCCGACTGGTATCCGCTTTTCCCGAACCCGGTCGTCGCCGAATCCCTGCTCGACCGGCTCATCAACACCAGCCACCAAGTCTTCATGAACGGACCCAGCTACCGGCCCAACAAACGGCCCGGGCGGCCCACCCCGACACCCAAGGAGGCCAACGAGTAGAACATCAACAAGGACCCACCAACTGCGGAATTACATGAGCGCAGCCACCGGGAATTACGTGAGCGTCCACAGCCTTACGTCTTCGCCAGCATCTTGGTGCCGGACGCCGGTGACTGGCTCGCTACCGGCTACGTGTTGGCAACAACCTGCGCTTCGACCACACCGACCTTGAGAGCACCGGCATCCACCTCGGCGGCTCCGGCCCGGCCAAAAGCAACGACCTCCATCAATGTGGTCCCTCACGACTTGACGGAACCGTCGAGGCAGGCCA
>JBBRDH010000271.1:0-3105 GCA_038204125.1 Mycobacteriales bacterium | reverse complement strand
GACTCGGTCGGCGGCACCACCTACGGCGGCACCGGCGTCTATGCCTCAGCCCGCTTGACAAGTTCCGCACGGCGAACCCGGAGGGCCAACCTCCATCACTGGCACACCACGTATCGCTCCAACGATCTTCTACATCGTCATCACTCCACTTTCAGGACACACTCAGGTCGAAGTAGCTACGGCTTCCAGAGTAACGGCGCGAGCTCGAGCCGTCAGCGCACGACTTGCCCCCTTCACCCTGAGCGCGAACGGTGTTCGACTCTCCAGGTCCACGATCACCCGGAGGTCTGCCCGGGGACAGGCTGGTGTGCTGCAGCATCTGGCCTTTGGGGCCAGGGCCGGTGCTGGCGGTGTACTGAGGTTTACGGACCGGTGCAGCTGACGATCACCTGCGCCGCCTTGGCCTGCTTCGGTCTTCACCGCTTCGCGCGGCCCCGGCCACCCGAGCGCTGACTCTCCAGGTCGCGCCGGTTATCCCTGTCGTGGGGCCCGCGCCGCGGTGAGCGGGCCGGCGGCCATCTCTGTGACCGGCACCAGGCGGGCAAGCTGGGTGACATGCGCCGGTTCCAGTTCGTCCAACGATGCCACGCCGAGGAGTTTCATGGTGCGGTGGATCTCGTCCGAGAGGATCTTGATGGTCCGGTCGACGCCCTCACGGCCACCGGCCATGAGCCCATAGAGGTAGGCCCGGCCCACCAGGGTGAAACGCGCACCAAGGGCGATGGACGCCACGATGTCCGCCCCGTTCATGATCCCAGTGTCGAGCAGGATCTCCGTGTCGGCGCCGACCTCGCGCACCACGCTGGGCAGCAGGTGGAACGGGATCGGAGCGCGGTCTAGTTGACGGCCGCCGTGGTTGGACAGGACGATCCCGTCAGCGCCGAGTTCGACGGCGCGGCGCGCATCCGCGACGGTCTGGATGCCCTTGAGGACGAGCTTGCCCTTCCACTGCTCGCGGATGTAAGTCACCTCCGTCGGGCCGACGCTCGGGTCGAACATCGTGTCGATCAGTGCGGCCACAGTCCCCGACCAGCGGTCGAGGCTGGCGAAAGCGAGCGGCTCGGTGGTGAGGAAGTTGAACCACCATGCGGGACGCGGGATGGCGTTGAGCACCGTCTTGGCGGTCAACGCCGGCGGGATCGAGAAGCCGTTCTTCACGTCGCGCAGCCGAGCCCCGCCGACCGGAGTGTCGACGGTGAGCATGAGCGTGTCGTAGCCGGCGGCGACGGCCCGGTCGATCAGGGCCAACGACCGCTCGCGATCGGACCACATGTAGAGCTGGAACCAGTTGCGTCCCTGCGGGGCCGCCGCCGCCACGTCCTCGATCGACGTCGTTCCGACCGTCGACAGGGTGAACGGGATTCCGGCAGCTTCGGCGGAGGTGGCGCCCGCCCGCTCGCCCTCGGTCTGCATCATCCGGGTGAACCCGGTCGGCGCGATCCCGAACGGCAACGAGCTGGACCGCCCGAGGACCCGGCGGGTCGTGTCTACCGCGGAGACGTCCCGCAATACCGACGGGTGGAACTCGATGTCTGCGAAAGCCTGCCGCGCCCGCGCCAGCGAGATCTCGCCCTCTGCGGCGCCATCTGTGTAGTCGAACGGCGCTTTCGGGGTGACCCGCTTGGCAATCGCACGCAGGTCGTAGATGCTCGTCGCGGACTCGAGACGGCGCCGCCGCGGACGGAACTCCGGCTTCTTCAGGCGCAACAGCGGCGCCAGGTCGTGATAGCTGGGCAGCCGTCGCGCAACCATGAGGTCTCCTTGCCGGTTTCTTGTCCAGTCAACTCTATCGTCTGTCGGGCAGTGCCCCACCTGTGCGCGTCGTGCCCGCGGCGGCTTGGCGAACCGTCTGTGTCGTCTTCCAAATTATGTGGCACCCTCAGCGACATCGAGCCGGAGCAGGGCACCGACCTGTGGATGCCACAACAAGCCCGCCAATTCGACACCCGACCCCAGTCAACCCCTGGGACGAAGACCGTTTGACCCATCGCTGACCGGTCACCGATCCGCAGTCGGTCGACCGCGTCGCAGGTTGTGGGCCGGCCTGGCTTCCTGGTCGGGCCGATGTCGGACTCCTTGTGGTTGGCTTCGACGCAGATCAATCGTGCTCGTGCTGTTGGCGGCGAACTCTGGCCCGCGCCGCTGCCTCCTCCACCAGTGCCGAGGCCACTGCTGTCAATTTGAGGTGTGCGTGCTGGCTCATCTGCTGCAGCCGCGCGAAAGCCTCCGCGGCGGTGTCGCCGCTGCGGCTCCGCAGGATGCCGATGGCCTGGTCAATCAACGGTCGGCTGGTCAAGGCAGCCTGCAACTGGATGGTCAGCCGCTGGCTCTGCGACAGGATCTGCGCGTAGAGGACCGAGATCACCGCCTTCACTGTGAACAATTCTCCCAACTCCTCGGCCCGGTCGTCGAACGCATCCTTGGCGTGGGCGTAGACGTTCATCGCCCCGATCACCCTGCCGTGGGCCATCAACGGCAGGGACAGCACGCTGTGCACCCCGAGGCGTCCGGCGCGGGGCCCGAACCGCGGCCACCGCGGATCCCCGCCCAACGAACCCGACCGCATGGTGGTGCCGGTCTGTGCGGCGCTGATGCACGGTCCCTGCCCGATGCTGTATTGAATGTCATCGATCTCGCGGACGAAATCGGTGCTCTCGACGATGATGTCCGCGTGGTGAGGCTCCAGCAGGGTCAGCCCGGCGCCGTCGGCGCCGGGGATGGCCTGCACCGCCATCGTCGTGACCTTCGTCAACAGCTCCACCAACCCGAACCTGCTGGCCGAGAGCTGCGACAAGCTGGCGGCCAGGTCGGCGTCCTGCTGCTCGGGCTCACCGGGCGACAGATGCCGGTGCCCGTCGGCGGCCGGTACTGCCCGATGTGTCTCAGGTGTGGCGGCGCGCTCAGGATCGTCCATCGAAGGCTCCTCGCCGCAACACATACGGGTGAGTCAACCTGACGATACCGCCATGGCCTGATGACTTCACACACCTGATCCCACCCGCACGCCAGCACCGGTGGCCGGGGTGGCGTCGCCGGCAGAGGCCGGCTGGGATCACCGCTGGGCATCAATCGCGCAGGGTTGGCGTACGGGACGCGCGCAGGGGG
>JBBRDH010000270.1:0-3122 GCA_038204125.1 Mycobacteriales bacterium | reverse complement strand
GACAGGGCTGTCCAGGCGGTTCGTCGGCCGGTGGTGTTGATGGCAGACGTGCTGGCCGGTCGGGCGGTTGATGTTGACCGGTTGACGGTCCCGGCGAAGGATAACTGTCCTACCAAGTTCCGTCAGCTCAGGGACGACTATCTCGCTTCGTGCCGTCGGCGCGGCAACGCCGAGGCGACTGTGGTCGCGAAAGACAAGGCCGCCAGCCGGTTTTTGGGCTACCTGGACGAGGTTGGTGTCGATGATCTCGTAGCGCTCGGCGTGCGGGATGTGTCAGGCTTCTTGTTGCGCCAACGCGGCCTGCGGCGCAAGACGATTGCGGCCATGAGGTCGTGTGTGGCCGACTTCCTGGACTTCTTGGCCACTGCGGGCCGGACACCGCGCAGTCTGGCGGATCGGCTGCCCCCGCACCGCCATGTCCGTCACGAGTCCGAGCCGCACCTGTGGACCGCGGATGAGATTCGCAGGGTGCTGGCTGTGATCGACCGTCAGTCCGCAACCGGCAAACGCGACTACGCGATGATCCTGGCGACCGCCCGGCTCGGGCTGCGGATCTCGGATCTGCGTCATCTCGAACTGGGCGACCTCGACTGGCGGGCGAAGAGGATCACGATCGTCCAGCACAAGACGGGCCGGCCGTTGAGCCTGCCGCTGCTGGACGACATCGGCTGGGCGATCATTGACTACGTCGGAGGTGGCCGCCCCGAGACGGCCTGCCCGAAGGTGTTCGTCAAGCACCGTCACCCTTTCGGTGCGTTTGGGGGTGCCTCGTCGGTCGCCTCCCGCCTGTCGCGCCACGCCGCCCGCGCCGGGATCACGTTCCCGCCGGGCCAGGTCTGCGGGATGCATTCCCTGCGGGGCGCGTTGGCCGTGGCCATGATCGGCAACGGCGCGTCGATACCGGTGGTATCGGCGGTGTTGGGGCACGCCTCGAGCGATACGACCCAGGCCTACTACCTGCGCTTCGACGTCGAGCGGCTGCGCTGTTGCGCGTTGGACGTCGAAGACGTCATCGACCGAGCGGCGGCGGGTGAGCGCGATGTCTGAGACGCTGTCAGACCTGGTCGCCGACCTGGTCGCTTTGCGCCACGCCGGCGGATACAGGTTCAAAATCCAAGAACGGGTCCTGCGCCAGTTCGCGGACCACTGCCGGCGGGAGGGTTACCCGGACGGGTCGATCACCAAAGAAGCGATCGACGGGTTCCTCTACGGCCGGCACCTGCGGTCCTCCACAGTCCGACGCAACGAGTTGGCGCTGCGTCAACTGGTCGAGTATGCCCGAACCGTCGGCTGGGATGCCTACATCCCGGCCGCGACCGCTCGGGTCCGTGTCCGCCACCAGCCGCCGTATGTGCTCACCGATGATGAAGTGCGCCGCTTGTTCGCCGCGATCGACTCCCAAACCATGTCCTGCTACTCGAACAAGGCGCTAGTCGATCCGGTCCTGTTCAGGGTGCTTTACGGCGCTGGGCTGAGGGTCTCCGAGGCGCTCAACCTGACCCTGTGGGACGTGGACACCAGCGCCGGAACGCTGCGGATCCGCGACTCGAAAAACGGTGAGGGCAGGACCGTCCCGATCACCGGCCGGCTCACCGCGACCCTGGACGCGTACACCGCGGCCGCGCACCCGGGCCCCGAGCACAGTGACAACGTGTTCTACAGCAGGGCCGCGGGCAGGCCGATCAACCAGGCGACCGTGTACACGCGGTTCCGCGGCTACCTGGCCGACGCCGGCATCCCCCACTTCATCGGCGGTCCCCATCCACACTCGCTGCGCCACGGCTTCGCCGTCGCCAACCTGCGACGATGGGCCGGAGACGGCGCGGACCTGTCGGTGATGCTGCCCTACCTGTCCTGCTACATGGGCCACGCCGACCTTCGCGGCACTCAGTACTACCTGAGGCTGACCGCGGACGCCTATCCCGAAGTGATGGCCAAAGCCCAAATCCGGTTCGGTTACGTCATCCCCGCCATCCCCGTCCCGTCGGGGGACGAGGCGTGACCCCGCGGCTCGCACCGCCCCCGGATCTGGCCGGGCGCTGGCTGGCGAAGTTCTTCACCGATCACCTGGCCGGGGAGCGTGCCGCTTCTCCTAAGACGGTCGCCGCTTACCGGGACGCGATGAAGCTGCTGCTCACCTGGTTCAAAGACGCAGAGCGCATACCGCCCGAGAAGCTGCGCCTGGTCGACATCGACCGGCCCCGCATCCTGCGGTTCCTGGACTGGCTGGAAACCGAGCGGTGCTGCTCGGCGTCAACCCGCAACCAGCGCCTCGCAGTGATCAAGTCGTTTTGCCGCTACACCGCCGTCGAGCAGCCCGAAAGGCTCGACCAGGTCACCCAGCTCCTCGCGATCCGGCAGAAGAAGACCCCGGCCCCGGATCTGGGGCACTTGACCGGAGACGAGGTCAAGGCGCTGCTCGCCGAACCCGGCTCGGCCAGTGCACGCGCCGTCAGGGACACCGCCCTGCTCGCCCTGGCCTACGACACCGCCGCCCGCGTCCAAGAACTCTGCGACCTCGACGTCGCCGACATCCGCCGCTCCCAACCGATGACGGTGGCGATCCGCGGGAAGGGATCAAAGATCCGATACGTGCCCGTGATGGACCCAACCGCCCGGCTCGTCGCCGACTACCTGGAACACCTTGAGCCGCACCCCGGCCTCGGCGCCGACGCGGACCCGCTGTTCCACGGACCGAACCACTCCAGGTTGACCCGGTCCGGAGTGGCAAAGCTCCTGGCCCGCCACGTGCGGGCCGTCCGGGCCCGCGACCCCGACTGGGCCCCCGGCCTACCGGTCACGCCTCACACGCTCCGGCGCAGCCGGGCGATGCACCTGATCCAGGCCGGCGTCAACCTGATCTACATCCGCGATCTACTCGGCCACGCCGACGTGTCCACCACCGAGATCTACGCCCGCGCAGACGCAGAAACCAAACGCAAAGCGATCGAAAACGCCTACGAGTCACTCACTCCAGATATCCTGCCCGACTGGACCTCGGACACCTCGCTGATCAAATGGCTCGACTCGCTGGCGCGGTGACACCGACCGCCAGGATTATGCGGACAAAAACACTACCGGCGCGGCCCCCACCAGCAGAAACACGCCGACAGGGCACATAA
>JBBRDH010000269.1:0-3163 GCA_038204125.1 Mycobacteriales bacterium | reverse complement strand
CCGGGGTTGGTCGCCGCCGACCACGCGGCAGCCGCGCAGATCCCCGGTTGCCGCGTTGTCGAACTGCCCGACGTCGACCACTACCCGAGCATCCGCGAGCCCCAGACCGTCCTCCGCCTCATCCTCGAGACCGCCAACCTCACCTGAGTACCCCGCCGCGGCGTGGCAGGTAACGGCCGGAACTCAAAGGCGACTACCGCCGTCAGATGGGCGACGCGGGACGGACGCGCCACATCGTCACGAGGCAACGGATCGAGAGGGACGGGATCAGCATGAGCCTGTCGGAGCGATCGGGATCGCGTGACGGTGCGGCTCCCTCGCATCTCGGCTGGCTGGCTGCCTGCGGTGCGGCGTTGGTGGCCGTCGCGGTGATGCTCTATGCGAGCGGACTCAGCCGGGCCGTGGGCCTCGTCGTTCTGGGCGTCGGAGTTGCCGCCGTCATCGCGGCTGCACTGATCCGGATTCGCGGCTCATGGCCGAGTCCCGCATGGTTTGTGTTCGCGATTGCGCTACTGGCCGCCCTTGCAGCGCTCGGAATCGGAACGTGGATCTACGCGGTGTTCTTCACCCACAACATTTCGGTCTGAGTCTGAGCCCTAGAACGGCTGATGAGGTCAGTGCCCGCGAACGACCGAAACGAGCACCCACACCAACACAAGTCCCCCCATCATCCGCCGAAACGGGTTCACGCCCCGCCAGATTTCATCGGCGGCCCACACCAGCAGTGCCACACTCGCCAGGTAGCCCAGCGCGGTGCGCAGGGTTCCGGTAGTGGCCAGGGTAAGCACGGAGGCAACCAGCCAGGCCAGCAGCGGGAGGTTGGGGAACTGGGCGATCACGATCTTGCCGGTGGCCCGGTCGCGGAACATCCAGTCCTTGATTCGAGTGAGGGTTTCCACGCTGCCATCTTGCGGCCGCGTCGTGACCAGCGCCCGTCGACGTGACGCGCTCAACCTTCCGACAGACCGGTGCCTGCCCCTGATCGGCAGGGCACCCTGAGCGGCCCGCGATAGGCAGATCGGTGAGCCCTCCGATTCATTCGGGTGATCGCCAGAACTTCCAGTTCGGCGGAGCTTCAGGCCATACCGGGTCTGGCTGCCAGCCGGGATACGGTCGTCAGCTGTCAGGGCTGTCAGGCCAACCTGGTGCCGGGACAAATACTTGGGCGGCGCGCCACCCGCGCTGCCATCGCCCCACAAGCCGCCCACCGCCCATGGCGAATAAGAACGCCAGGAGACCGACCGCACCAGCGATCGCCCGGAACTCGCCCAGTCGTCCGTGCACCCGCAAATAGTGCCGCGCCCACCTTCTTCGGCTGCGCCCTCGAACCGCACATTGGCGCGCAGTCGGATGGTCCGGCGCGGAACCTACGGCGAGGTGCTGAGCGGCCAGCCGGCCCTCGAGAGCAGTTTTAAGGCGCGCCTCGCGGGGACTGGCCAGAACGTCATCCCGTTTGACTCCGGCGTCGTCGTATCGAAGACCAAACCACGCATGACGATCCGCCGTACCCGAAGTTGCGAAAGATCATCGCGGTGGACGACCTGAGGCTGGCTGCCGACACAGTGGAGCACGAGGCGGTCGCCGTATACCTCAAGACGAGCAAATGGCCAGGTGGCGTGGACAGCGCCAATCCAGGCTCCGCCGCGCAGTTCGCCGAATCGGTCGCCCACGTCTCCGTCGTCCGCCACGTCGAGGACTCTTCCACGGTTCGGTGCGTGAGCCAGACATCGCCTTCGCGCGATGCTACGGGCGTCAAGAGTCGCACAAAGAGTGGCGCATAGGCGCCTGCGCTCTATTCGAGGCGCCGCAGCTTCCAGATGAACAGCACCGCGGTAGGCAATAGCACCGCATTAGGCAATGCCCAGTGACCGCAGCCGGCCGGTCCAGCGGATCCCCATGCCTCAGCTCGGCCAGAGAGACGACAGACTGGGCCAGCGCTCGGACGTGCTCAGTTCCAGCCCGCCGAAGCGCTTTACCGTGATGGCTCCTTCGGGGTCAGATCGGCGACGTCGGCCAGATTCGGGATCTCCCGGCGACGTGGCCCGGAGAAGTCAGCGAACAGCGCAGTCGCGGATTGCAACGCGCCGCGCGCCCCTACGGCTCGGTGAGCCGGCGAGGTAGGCCATCGCGTTCACGGCCCGAGCCCGACAGCAGGCGGGTAGGCCATCTCGTCGAGGAGCTCCACCTGGCCCTCGAGAGCGGCCCGCCCGCTCGTCCCAAGGCGCATCCAGGAACAAGCCGAGCCATCGCTCCACCACGAGCCCACCGGTGATGGTCAATGACTGCGCGTCGCCGATGCGACCGTTGGGGAAGTCGAAGGGCCGTAGAGCAATGGCGCGGTCTCCTGCCCTGACGTGGCTGAGGACGTCGGCATCGAATCGCACCTCGTTGAAGTCGCCCCAGGTGATGGCGTCGTTGTGCGGTTCGAAGTAGTCGTCGCCGTGCACCACTGTGAACCCGTCGAGTCGCGCGCCGAGGAAATCAGCTAGCGTCGTCTTACCCGAAGCGCCGCGGCCGTCCACGAAGATCGTGGGGTAGGCACCGTTCCTTGGACTACGTTCTTGAACTGCCTCGTCGAGTCGTATCACGGGCTGATCATGCCTGGCTGCGAGCGATTCCGAATGCAGGATCGTTGGTCTTCAATGCACCAATCGCGTCATCGCTGGCACTACCGCTCGCTTCACGGCGAGCGCTATCCGGTCTGGATCGTCACTTACGCGCGCGAGCCGCTCTCCACCTCTGGGCCAGCGTGTCCAGACAGGCACTGCCAACCGCCTGCTGACCGCACCCAGGTTTGAGTCAAGCGAAGCGTAAAAATGTGCTCACGTCCGTCCCGCTCTACTTCGTCGGTAACCAGCGCCGTCAGGACTGCGGTATCGCCAACGACCGCCACGCGCGCGCCATCCAGGCGCTGTGACCTCCACTTGAGAACACCTTCAGTGTTTCCGGCGATGTACTGGTCGCGAGTCAGAACGTCACCCTTGAACGTCGTCCATTGAGCAATAGTCAAGACCTGTGGATGGGGGGTTCACGCGACTTGCTGGTCTTGTGCTGATTCGTCGGTTCGTTCGACGAGTTTGCCTTTGTCGAATGTTGCGCCGGCGCGGACGAGGGCGACGAGGTGGGGGGCGTTCACCGCTCGCCAGCGGGCTTGTGCTGCTTC
>JBBRDH010000268.1:0-3171 GCA_038204125.1 Mycobacteriales bacterium | reverse complement strand
GCCGCGGGCCGATGACTGGGGATCCCGCCGGACCACCCGGCCGCCGGCCCGTTGCAGGGCGGCCAGCCCCGCCGGGTGGGCCCGGTCAGCGGCCAGGACCGCGGTCACCGCCAACCCGCGACGGCGCAGCCGGGCACCCGCGAAAAGGGCGTCGCCACCGTTGTTGCCGCTACCGACGAGCACCACCACCCGGCGGCCTGGCAGCGGTGAACCCAGCCGGTCCAGGAGCAGGTCGACTAACACGCCGGCGAGCTCGCCGGCCGCCCGGCGCATCAGCGCACCGTTTGAATCCTGCCGCAGCGCAACAGCTTCGGCGTCGCGGATCTGGGCAACCGTGAAAGCCGGGATCATCTGGCGACACCTCCCGAACCTATTTCTCCCGAACCTATGTTTGCCGAGCCTATTTCTGCCGAACCTGTTTCTCCCGAACCAAACTTGCCCAGCGCAATCACCACGGCCGCGGCGATGCCGCCGTCGTGTGAGAGAGAGAGCCGCCAGCCCGTCACCCCGAGCGCGGACGCGGCCTGCGCCACCGTTGCGCGCAACTCCAGTACTGGCCGACCGGACTCCTCGGACATCACCCGGCAATCGTGCCAGTCCAGACCGGCCGGCACCCCGAGGGCCTTGGCAACTGCTTCCTTCGCCGCGAACCGACCCGCCAGCGACTGCGGATGCCGGGCCGCGCCACCCGCGGTCAGTAGTTCGTCCGGCGCGAACAGTCGGGACCGCAGCCCTGGGGTTCGAGCCAGGGATTCGCTGAACCGTTGCACCGCAACGACATCGATCCCTACTCCGACCACGGCGAGACCAGAAAGGTCCGGCGTCATCGAGACTCCGCTACTCGACGGTGACGGACTTGGCCAGGTTCCGCGGCTTGTCGATGTCGTAGCCCCTGGTCCTGGCAATTTCCGCCGCCAGGATCTGCAACGGGACCGTCGCCACCAGCGGCTGCAGCAGCGCGGGCACCCGTGGCAGTTCAACCATCACATCGGCGAACGGCGCGACGGTGTCGTCGCCCTCCTCGCCGATGACGATGGTGCGGGCCCCGCGGGCCTGGATCTCGCGGATGTTGGACAGCAGCTTGGAGTGCAGCAGCGGCTGCGACTTCGGCGACGGGGTGACGACGACGACCGGGAGGCCCTGCTCGATCAGCGCGATCGGGCCGTGTTTCAACTCACCGGCCGCGAACCCCTCCGCATGCATATACGCCAGTTCCTTGAGCTTGAGCGCACCCTCCAGTGCGACCGGGTAGCCGACGTGCCGGCCGAGGAACAGCACCGCCTTGGAGTCGGCGATCTCCCGCCCCAACTCCCGGACCGGATCCATCAGGGTCAGCGTGTGCGCGATCGCCGCCGGCATCTCGAACAACGAGCGGTACTCCCTGGCCACCTCGTCCGCATACTTGGTCCCCCGCGCCTGGGCCAGCGCCAGCCCGACCAGCAGATTCGCGGTGATCTGGGCCAGGAAAGCCTTGGTCGACGCCACCCCGATCTCCGGCCCGGCGTGGGTGTAGAGCACGGCATCGGACTCGCGGGGGATCTGGGAGCCGTTGGTGTTGCAGACCGCGAGCACCCTGGCCCGCTGCCGGCGGGCGTGCCGGACGGCCTCCAGTACGTCTGCCGTCTCACCGGACTGGGTGATCGCCAGCACCAGGGTGTCCCGGTCGAGAACCGGGTCCCGGTAACGAAACTCGCTCGCCAATTCCACTTCCACCGGCAACCGCGTCCAGTGCTCGATGGCGTACTTGGCAACCAGGCCCGAATGGAAGGAGGAACCGCAGGCGACGACGAAGATCTTGTCGATCGTCCGCAGTTCGTCGTCGCCGAGGCGCTGCTCGTCCAGCACGATCCGGGTGCCGTCGAAGTGGCCGAGCAGAGTGTTCTCCACCGCGGCCGGCTGCTCCTCGATCTCCTTGTCCATGAAGAACGGGTGGCCGCCCTTCTCGGCAGCCGCGAGGTCCCAGTCGACGTGGAACGGCCGGATCTTCGCCGGTTCGACGGCATCTGGGGCGAAGCCGGTGACCTCGTAGCCGGACGGGGTGATGACCACCATCTGGTCCTGGCCGAGCTCGACGGCCTCCTTGGTGTGCTCGATGAAGGCGGCGACGTCGCTGGCCACGAACATCTCGCCCACGCCCACGCCGACGACCAGCGGCGAGTTCCGACGGGCGGCAACGAGCATGTCGGGCACATCGGCGTGGCTCGCTACCAGGGTGAACGCACCGTCGAGCCGTCGGCACACTGCGGCCATCGACGCCGGCAGGTCACCAGAGGTGGGGCCCTGCGCGAACGCCGCCCCCAGCAGGTGGGCGACCACTTCGGTGTCGGTGTCGCTGGTCAGCTCGACGCCGGCCCGCTCCAGTTCGGCACGCAGCGGGGCAAAGTTCTCGATGATGCCGTTGTGGATCACCGCGGTGCGCCCGGAGGCGTCGGTGTGCGGATGCGCGTTGCGGTCGGTGGGTCCGCCGTGGGTCGCCCACCTGGTGTGACCCATGGCGGTGTGGCCGGCCAGGGCCACCTCACCCGAGTCGATGTAGGCCTCCAGATTGGCCAGCACGCCGGCCTTCTTGGCGATGTGCAGATCCCCGCCCGGATCGAGTACTGCGACCCCGGCCGAGTCGTAGCCCCGGTACTCCAACCTGCGCAAACCGGCCAGGATCAGCGGCAACGCCTGCTGCGGCCCGGTATAACCGACGATTCCACACATTGGCTCAGGCTAACTGCTCGACGCTTGCGTCAAGGCCGTGTTCCCCCATTTCGGCGGCCGGTGGATCCGGTACGGCACGCTGGAGCGATGGTGCAGTCAGTCGAACTCGTCCTTGATCCGGTGACGGAGGCGCAGTTGGTCCGGGAGTGGCGGGCCTTGGCGGATGCGGGCCTTCCGAGCCAGAGCCGACACACCGGAGCTTCGAACCGCCCCCACGTGACGCTGGCCGTTTCGTCCGCGCTTGCGGCCGAAGCCGAGGAGCGGATCGCCGCGGCCGTCGCCGGACTCCCGCTGCCGATCGTGGTCGGCGGCTTGGGCGTCTTCGGCTCGAGCCCCTACATCCTGGTCCGGTCCGTCACGGCGAACGCCGTGCTGCTGGAGCTGCAGGCCAGGGTGCACGCGGCGGTCGAGCCGCCGGCCGGCGTCTTCCGCAATCTGCAACCCGGGCGCTGGAACCCGCACATC
>JBBRDH010000267.1:0-3251 GCA_038204125.1 Mycobacteriales bacterium | reverse complement strand
ACTGTCCTGGAAGTTGATCTCTCGCACCAGCTGGCCGAGCGCCATGGATGGCCTGATAGATGGTCTCCGCACGCTCCATCCTGACGAAGTGGCGCTGGCGGCATCAAAAATCGACCAGGGCGTGCACCCCGAAATGCGACTAGCCGGTCTTTACGCCGCCATAGGTCGCCTGCGTCGGCACTGGCCGGTCATCGCTTGGCAGCAGGGCATCCTCGGCGAAGCGTGCGTAGCCGCCGGCGCCGCCGGCTACGAGACGGGTATTGGCTGGCGAGAACGGTGCGATCTGCGCACCCGGATGGCCGGACACCGATCCGCGTCGGCGAGCACTGGCGGCGGTCCAATACGGCCGGTCTACATCGCTGCGCTCGGCCGGAGCATCAGCAAGAAGACAGTGCTGGCCGCCCTGAACGACTCGGTGGCAGGTCCGCAGCTGATCTGCATGGACCCTCACTGCTGCCCGACCGGGCGACTGGTGCTCTCCGGCGACGCCAGAGCCCACGCAGTGATCGCCCGGGCGGCCCGATTGAGCGATCTCGACTCCGCCGAACACCCCCGATGGACTTGGCAGCACGTAGCCCAGCACGCGCGTTCTGCCGTCGACCTAGCGCAGCGGATCAACCGCATCGCAGCATCGCAGGCAGGAATCCAGCGAGTGGATATTTCAGCACTACAGGCCATCGCCTTAACCGCTGACGTCCGTCGCCAAACGGTCAGTCGTCAACACGTTGCCTGATGGGACTAGCACATTGGTGCAGCCGATGAGGAGCAATAATTGAAACCTGTGGATGAGCGTGGAGGACGTACCTCCCCGGTGGTCCTGACATTTTGACAAACAAGACCCGCGCTGGCAGGCGCTGGTTGGGAAGGCACGTCCGATGTTGAAGGTAGTCGGTTCCGAGCACGCAGAAAAGATCGGCCAGGCGGCCGCGGCTGGGTCGCTGTTGGATGAGCTAATTCGTGATGGTGCTCGACAGATGCTGGCGGCGGCGTTGCAGGCGGAGGTCGCCGCCTATGTCGACCAGTTCGCCGATGTGGTCGACCAGGACGGGCGCCGGTTGGTGGTCCGCAACGGCTCGCATCAGCAGCGGGACGTTACCACCGGCGCCGGCGCGGTGACGGTGACCGCCCCGCGTGTCAACGACAAACGTCTGGACCCGGAAACCGGTGAACGGCAGCGGTTCTCCTCCAAGATTTTGCCGGCGTGGTCCCGGCGTTCGCCGAAGGTCGCCGAGGTGCTGCCGCTGCTGTATCTGCACGGACTGTCCTCGCAAGATTTCGCGCCCGCGTTGGAGCAGTTCCTGGGCTCCGGCCAGGGCCTGTCCGCCCCGACGGTGACCCGGCTGACCACGCAGTGGCAGGACGAGGCGAAAGCCTTTGCCGGTCGGGACTTGTCGCAGGTGGACTTCGTGTATCTGTGGGTCGACGGCATCCACCTCAAGGTCCGGTTGGAGCAGGAGAAACTGTGCCTGTTGGTGATGATCGGGGTCCGCGCCGACGGCAAAAAGGAACTGGTCGCGTTGACCGACGGCTACCGGGAGTCCACCGAATCCTGGGCCGGCCTGCTGCGGGAGGCCAAGGGTCGCGGGATGCGGGCGCCGGTGCTGGCGATGGGTGACGGCGCGTTGGGGTTCTGGGCGGCGCTGCGCGACGTGTTCCCGCAGACGAGGGAGCAGCGGTGCTGGTTCCACAAGTCTGCGAATGTGCTTGCCGCGCTGCCGAAGTCGGCGCACCCGGCGGCGGTCACAGCGATGCAGCAGATCTACAACGCGGAAAACGGTGACCTGGCCCGGGTGGCGGCGAAGGCGTTCGCCGTCGACTACGGCGCCAAGTTCCCCAAGGCGGTCGCCAAGATCGTCGACGAGTTGGACGTACTGCTGGAGTTCTACAGTTACCCGGCGGAGCACTGGGTTCACCTGCGAACGACGAACCCGATCGAGTCGACGTTCGCGACCGTCCGGCACCGCACGAAGGTCACCAAAGGTCCGGGTTCCCGCGCTGCCGGCCTGGCGATGGCGTTCAAGCTGATCGAGGCCGCCGAGCTGCGCTGGCGGGCCGTCAACGCACCACAGCTGGTCGCACTCGTCCGAGCCGGCGCTACCTTCCGACACGGCAAACTCGTCGAACGATCAGACGATGAATTGGAGGTTCCGGCGGTGGCCTAAAATCTTGATCCACAGGTATTGACAATATCTCGCCGATGAGCGCAGGTCAGCCGTGGCATGGTCGCGGCATGATGTGTTCGATGTCGCGGTGTCGAAGCGTGGACGATGCCAAGTGGTTTGCGGCTGCTATCTCCCCGGCAATCGATGCGGCAGCTACGCAAACTGCTTCCTCGGTGGGATGGGCCAATTTGACCGCAGCCATCCACCGTCTTGTCGATCCAGCGAGCTCGGCAGTAGCGGCGCCGGCCGCGATCTGAATCAGTAGATCCTCGCGAGCCGCGGCTAGTTGCCAGTCGAGACGCGCTTGGTGCTCCGCACAGGAAAGATGAGTGCGCGCCTCCCGACCGCGCACTTGCGCTTCGGCGGAGGTCACTTGCGCCATGTTCTCTACGGCGATCGTGGCCTGGTCCATTTCAGGGCGGGTTGGGTGACCTGGATCCGTAGCAATGTCACGGAGGATGTTCAGAGCCAACTCCCTGCACTGTTCTGCTTTCAAGAGGAGCCCTCGGGCGGCCGTTCGGGCAGCCTGATCAGCAGAGCGGGCTATCCGACAGGTTGTCTCGGACTCCAGGCTGGCCTCCCACAGCTCGTCGTCCCTGTTCAGGCCCGGCCCGGGCTTGGCCGAGTGGGTGGTGGCGTTGCATCCAGCCGTGGCCACGAGCTCGCGAAGTCGGCTTGTAGCACGCTCGCGATGGCCGTCCCAGTCCAGCCCGACCGTGCCCAGGCCCGCTTCCGGATCGCGGGTGATCCGCCAGCCGGTCCAGAGGTGACCGAGTTCCTCGATCAGTCCGGGGTGCAGGAACCAGCACGGCGGGATGACGCTGGGCGGGATGCGATACGTAGGCACGAGCCAGGCCAGCCACGAGCCGAGATCTGTTAGAGCCGAGCGATAGTCGCTCGCCCCCAGCAACTCCCACGGAATCGTGCCAGGACGCTCCGCCTGGTTGGCCGGGTCTCGGTGCGTCGACTGAGGGTCCGGTCCTGGCTGCTTGGAGCTTGTGGTGGCGGTCATGAGATGTCCTTCGAGGTCGGGCGTTGTCACCCCTGATTGCGGGTCAGCGAATTGGAGCTAGATATCCCGGCTGTCCA
>JBBRDH010000266.1:0-3253 GCA_038204125.1 Mycobacteriales bacterium | reverse complement strand
CCCCCGGGCGGCGGACCTGCTGCCGCACTCGCTGCCGGAATGCGTGCCCTCGCCGAACGGTTCCCCGGCGTTGCACCGGCGGTCGGATCGAGCAGCGCACTGGTCGCGGTGCTGGCCGCTGACCTTCCGGGAATTGATCCGGCCACCATCGGTCGACTCGCGACAGTCGTTGCCCATCATGGGTTACGCGGGGCGGTCCTGATCGACGACAGCCGGCGGCTGCAGTACCTGGCGGGGGTCTGGCGGTACACCGAACTCCGGGACGCGCTGGCCGCCCGGCCGACCTGGGACGGTGCCCGGCTGGCGGATCTCCTGGCCCCCCTGGTCGACCATCGGCTGCCGGCGGCACCGGAGGTCGCGGCCGACATCGACACGCCCGCGGATCTGGCGGCATGGTCAGCGCCCCTGGCTCCCGGCTGACCGGACCCGCCGGCTTCCGGCAGGTTGGCCCGCCGAGCACCGACAGGTGCAAACCTGACCGCCCGACGGGCCGGACCTACCCCGTGGCCGACGGCGCCCGGGTCGCACCCCGCAGGCAGCATGATGGAAGGGCAACAGCGCACACCCTAGGGAGCAGCCGGTGACGGCCGAGCGAGCGAGTGACCAACAGTCCACGACGGGAACCGGCAGTCCCGGCATGCCGCCGTTCGTAGAACGGCGACCCACCGGAGCTGCGGTTCCCCCACCGGACGGCCCGCAGCGCCACAACCCGGCGCAGCCCCCGCCGAACGGCTTTGCGCCGGCCCAGCCCGACCCCGGCCGGGATGCCGCCATGCTCGAGCGGATGGTGTTCGAGGTCAAGAAGGTCATCGTCGGGCAGGACCGGCTGGTCGAACGCATGCTCGTCGGCCTGCTCGCCAAGGGGCACCTGCTGATCGAGGGTGTCCCGGGGGTGGCCAAGACGCTGGCTGTCGAAACTTTCGCCAGGGTGGTCGGCGGGACGTTCTCCCGGATCCAGTTCACCCCGGACCTGGTGCCCTCCGACCTCCTCGGAACGCGCATCTACCGGGCCGGGCGCGAGGAGTTCGACACCGAACTCGGACCGGTCGTCGCCAACTTCGTGCTGACGGACGAGATCAACCGCGCCCCGGCCAAGGTCCAGTCGGCCCTGCTCGAGGTCATGGCAGAGGGTCACGTCTCGATCGGCGGCCGCACCTATCCGATGCCGGACCCGTTCCTGGTCATGGCCACCCAGAATCCCATCGAGAACGAGGGCGTCTACCCGCTTCCCGAGGCCCAGCGGGACCGGTTCCTGTTCAAGCTGATCGTCGGCTACCCGGAGCCGGACGAGGAGCGCGAGATCGTCTACCGGATGGGCGTGCAGCCGCCGGTCGCCGCCCAGGTCCTGCCCATCGAGGAACTCTCCAGGCTGCAGCGGGTCGCCTCGCGGGTGTTCGTGCACCATGCGCTGGTCGACTACGTGGTCCGGCTGGTCTATGCCACCCGCACTCCCGGGGAACACGGGCTCCCGGATGTCGCCGGCTGGCTCTCCTACGGCGCCTCGCCCCGCGCCTCGCTCGGGATCATCGCCGCCGGACGGGCCCTGGCCCTGGTCCGCGGGCGGGATTTCGTGGTGCCGCAGGATGTGGTCGACGTGGCCGCCGATGTGCTCCGCCATCGTCTCGTGCTCTCCTACGACGCGCTGGCCGACGGCGTCCCGGTCGACGCCATCCTGACCCGGCTCCTCCGAGTGATCCCGCTGCCCCAGGTGACGCCGTATCCCGGGGTCGCCTGATGCGGAGACCGGCGCTCCGCCGTTCGCCCCGGCAGGCTTGGCCCGACGGTGATCCGCAACTCACACCCGCGCCCGGACCGCCGATCTCCCCCGCGCCTGCAACCGCCCGGTCCGGGGCACCTCCGGCAACGGCTGACCCGGCCCGGCTCGACGCTGCGCTGGCGACACTCGAACTGACCGTCCGCCGCCGCCTCGACGGCCTGCTGCAGGGCAACCACCTGGGTCTGGTGCCGGGCCCGGGCACCGAGCCGGGGGATGCCCGCCCGTACTACGCGGGTGACGACGTGCGGCGGATGGACTGGTCGGTGACTGCCAGGACGACCGAGCCGCACATCCGGCAGTCGGTCGCCGACCGCGAACTCGAGACCTGGCTGGTGGTCGACCTTTCCGCGTCGCTGGATTTCGGCACGACCACCTGCGAGAAGCGGGATCTGGTGGTGGCGGCCGCCGCAGCGGTCGGTCACCTGACCGGAGGCGGCGGCAACCGGATCGGCGCCGTCGTGTCCGCGGGCGACGGCTTCGCGCGCTACCCGGCCCGGGGTGGCCGGGCGAATCTGCAGCACCTGCTGCGCGCGCTGGCGAACACCCCCCGGTCGGAGGTCGGGACCCGCGGCGATCTGGCCGCCGCCATCGAGCAGCTCCGGCGGCCGCCCCGGCGCCGCGGGCTGGCCGTCGTCATCTCGGACTTCATCGGGGAGATCGACTGGGAACGCTCGCTGCGGGCCGTCGGCGGGCGGCACGACCTGCTCGCGGTGGAGGTCGTCGATCCGCGCGATCTCGAGTTGCCCGCCGTCGGAATGGTCACCCTGTTGGACCCCGAATCCGGCCGCCGAAAGGAGGTGTCGACGACCGCGCAGCTGCGCCGGGAATTTGCCGACGCGGCGGCGGCCCACCGGTCCGAGGTGGCGCTTGCACTGCGCCGGGCCGGCGCCGCCCAGCTGACGCTGAGCACCGACCGCGATTGGATCGCAGACGTCGTCCGCTTCGTGCTCTCGCGCAAGCGCGGCTGGTCCGGCGGTCCGTCGGTACCCGACCTCGTCCGGACAGGTCCTGGCGCTGTCGCGGCCCCGCTTTCCGCTGCCGGGCAACGCTTCGCGAACGGGGACATCCGGTGAAGTTCGCCCATCCGTGGTGGTTCGCGGCCGGGCTGTTGGTGCTGGCCCTGGCGGTGGGTTACGTGCTCGCGCAGCGGCGGACCCGTCGGCACACGCTGCGGTTCGCCAACCTGGAGTTGCTGGAGCGGGTGGCGCCGAGGCGGCCTGGCCGGCTCCGGCACCTGCCGACCGCCCTGGTGCTCCTCGGGTTGGTACTCCTGACCATGGCTCTGGCCGGACCGACGGCCGATGCCAAGGTCCCCCGCAACCGGGCGACCGTAATGCTGGCGATCGACGTTTCGCTGTCGATGGAGTCCACCGACGTGGCGCCGAACCGGTTGGACGCCGCCAAGGAGGCCGCGACCCAGTTCGTCCACGACCTGACGCCCGGGGTCAACCTGGGGCTGGTCTCGTTCGCCGGTAT
>JBBRDH010000265.1:0-3297 GCA_038204125.1 Mycobacteriales bacterium | reverse complement strand
GGTCCCATTCCGAACCCGGAAGCTAAGCCTCTGTGCGCCGATGGTACTGCACCCGCCAGGGTGTGGGAGAGTAGGTCGCCGCCGGACACCCTTCACAAAAAAGGGGGGGAGCCACCCGCACCCGCGGGCAGCTCCCCCCCTTTCCGCACCCCCAAAACTCCCCACACCCCCAAACCCCCAGACCCACAGAACCCGGCACTGGGTCGGGTCGACACCAGTCCGGCAACGCATCCGGCAACCGGTTCGACGCCGCAATCAGCCCCAACTTCGGCAACCGGGATTCGCTGCCGGGCCCAGCATCCCATTCGCAGCCGACCCGCGCCGCGACACCGACCACACCGCGCACCACCCCCACGCCGCAGCAAGCCCCGCCGCCGCCGCCGGGGGTCTCATCGACCGGGCCACCGCCTGACGAAAGGGTCGATGTACCCGTGGACGCGGGCCTGCCGCCCAGGCCCCAGCCAAGGTGTACATGAGCCGGCTGAACGGCGATCCGGCTTGAGTTGGGTAAACACGGGTATCTGAGGTCCGTTCGGCGACGGGCGATCCGTTGGCCGCGGTCAGAGGTGCCGATAGCCCGGGTGCACACCAGGGGTGAGGCCGTGGTCGGCGGCGATACGGATGAGCAGGATGCGTAGCTGGTCCCGTTCCGTGGGATCCAGGGCGCGGCAAATGGCGTCGTTGTGCGCGCGCGCGACCTCCCCGATCCTGTCCAGAAGCTGGTGTCCGTCGTCGGTGAGGTGCAACGCGTGCAGGCGCCGGTCGTCGGGATTACGCCGCCGTTCCAGGATGCCGCGGTCTTCGAGGGCGTCGACGAGTGCGACGAGCCGGCTCGGTGGTATGCCCAGTAGGTGGGCCAAGGCCTGCTGGGACTGCCCGGGACTGGCCGCGACGGCCCGGAGCAAACCGGTCTGCGCCGGGGCGAGATCCAGCTCCTCGACACGCTCAGTGAACCGGGCAGCGGCGTATGACCCGAGCTGGGCCAGCAGGAACGCAGCACCGGGCCGAGGAGGCACCCCCCCGGGGGGCCCCACCGCCGTTTCAACACTTCCAGTGATTCTCATGCCGAACAATAGCCCTTGACAAATCATAGACGCTCCCTAACGATTATGTTGGCTGAACGATTGCGAAGATAACCCCGGAGGATTCCCATGAGCACCCCACCCGTACCACTTGCCGCCGGCATCGCAGCCCGCCGCAGCCGAGAAGGAGGACCGCCGCTGCTGGTCCCCGCGCTGGCATTCGGGGTGCTCACCGTCACCGGCGCCGTTCTCGGGGCCGGCGTGCCCCGACCCGTTGCGACCGCGACCGAGGTCCTGACCTACGACATCGGCCACACCACCGTGATCGGCGTGGCCGCCGCGGTGGTGTTCGGCTCGACCTTCTCGCTGGTCATCTGCGCGGTCACGCTGTATCGGCGGCTACGCAGGCTCGGGGTGCTCGCGCCGGGACCGCTGATGGGCCTTGCCGGGGCCATCCTGGCCGCCGCCGCGCTGGCCGCCAGCACCCTGTTCTCCTGGACCGCCACCCAGACCGCCGGGCTCGGGGACCCCGCGCTCGCCCGAGCGTTGACCACACTGTCGTTCGCCAGCGGCGGCATCGGCTTCGTCGCCCCCTTCGGCCTGCTCATCGCCGGGATCGCCGTCCCGGCACTGATTCTGCGGCTGCTGCCCGCGGCGCTGGCCTGGGCCGGAATCATCGTCGCCGTCCTCGCGATGCTCACCCCGTTCGCTCTGATCAGCGACGTGCTCTACCCACTGCTGCCGATCGGCCGCTTCGGTGGGGTGCTGTTCCTCGTCGCCGCGGCAGCCCTGCTCCCGCGCTCCGCGCAGCGCCGCCCCTGACAACGCGCGACCTCGTACTGCCGACCCCGACCCCGCCCACCCACCGAGAGGACGCTCACCATGTCGGATCACCGGTTCCGCTTCGGCGTCGTCGCCACCCCGCAGGACAGCGACCAGTGGCGGGCCACCGCGCATCGAGTGGCCGAGCTGGGCTACTCCACCCTGCTGATGCCCGACGGTCTCCAGCTGCTCTCCCCGTTCCCAGCATTGGCCACCGCCGCGGCTACCGCCGAGGTGCGGGTCGGGACTTTCGTCATGGCCGCACCTTTGCGCCCACCGCGCTCGGCGGCCTGGGAGGCCCACAGCCTCACCGTGCTCACCGGCGGCCGTTTCGAGTTCGGCATCGGCGCCGGCCTGCCGCACGCCGCCACCCAAGCCGCCCAGGATCTGGGCCTGGCCCTGCGGTCCCCCGCCGGCCGGCTCGCCGCGGTCAGCGAGACCATCGACCACCTCCGCACACTCGACGGCGACACCCACACACCGGTGCTCATCGCCGCCGGCGGCCCCCGGGCACGCGAACTCGCGGCCCAGAAGGCCGACATCGTCACCCTCGCAGCCGACCCGCTGGCTTCACGCAGCGCAATCGCCCAGATGGTCACCGACATCCGCACCCGCGCCGGCGATCGCGCCGGCAATATCGAGTTCGCGATGAACCTGTTCGTGATCGGCGAGCAGGTGCCGCCCTGGACCGAGCGGTTCATCGGCGCCGACGCCGCCACCCTCATCGCCCACGACTCGTTGACCATGCTGCGCGGAGACACCCAGGAGATGGCAGACGAGTTGCAACGGCGCCGGGAGAACCTCGGCGTCTCCTATGTCTGCGTCAACGCCGCGTTCTACGAACAGCTCGCGCCCGTCGTCGAACTCCTTACCGGCCACTGAACCACCCGTGGAGCTCACCATGACCACCGAGCCAGACCATCACATCGCCTTCCCCTCTCACTGGACCACCGCCGAGACCGACTGTGACGTCGTGACCCTCAACCGGCAACTGCCCCCGACGTACATCCCATCCCGCGATCAACCTGCCAGACGGGTTTTCGTCCCCGGGCCGGTGTGATTGCTCAGGCGTCGCCGCGTGAGTCTCATCCGACAGTGGGCGCTGACGGGTGACCGCGACCTGGCTTATCACGTGCTGGCCGATGCGTTGGTCCGGCTGCAACTCAATGAAGTGCGGACAGGCATGGTGGAACGTCCCGCCGCCCACCTGGACCAGATTGACTATCTGATCGCAGGAACCGCGTCGGCGTTGGCGGGACTGAGTTTGGCGGTCCATCTTTCTTCGATCCGCCCGAACCGCCACACGGCCAGGGCGATGAGCCAGGACACGACGAAGAGCCCGACGATCCCGTAACCCGCATAGTCCAGCGGGATGTCGGCGATCCAGGCCAGGGGGCCGCTGCGAATGTTTGCCTGGTCGACCAGCACGCCCACAAGTTCGATGGTTCCGATG
>JBBRDH010000264.1:0-3524 GCA_038204125.1 Mycobacteriales bacterium | reverse complement strand
CTTCGGCGCTGGCGTATGCCTACGACATCGTCTGCAACGGCAACGAGATCGGCGGCGGCAGCATCCGTATCCATCGGGCCGACATCCAGCAGCGGGTCTTCGCCGTGATGGGGCTGAGCGAAGAGCAGGCCAGGGAGAAGTTCGGCTTCCTGCTCGACGCCTTCTCCTTCGGCGCCCCGCCGCACGGCGGGATCGCGTTCGGCTGGGACAGGATCGTGATGCTGCTGGCCGGAGCCGACTCCATCCGGGAGGTGATCGCCTTCCCCAAGTCCGGCGGCGGTTACGATCCGCTGACGGCGGCGCCGGCACCGATCACCGCGGCGCAACGGAAGGAGGCCGGGGTCGACGCCCTGCCTGGAAAATCCGCCGCCGCCAAGTCCCTGCCCGCCAAGCCCCTGCCCGCCTCGATTCTCCCGGCCGAACCGTCCGGTCCTGCGGCCGGTTAGTCGGCCATCCAGTGCTGCACCTCCGAATGCTGGTTCCGGCCGAGCTGGCGGCCCCGGTGCTGACGGTCCTTCAGGGCGCGCCCGGCGTCGCCCACCTCACCGTCATGGCGGGCGCGGCCCGGATCCCGAAGGGCGATCTGATCGAGGTCGAGGTCGTCAAGGAGGCGGCGGACGAACTGGTCGAGCAGCTGATCGCGACCGGGCTCGGCGTGCGCGGGTCGATTTCGATCACCGACGTCGACGCGGCCGTCTCCACGACCGCGGACCAGGCTTTCCGGGAGGCGCCGGGCTCACCGGACTCGGTCGTCTGGCGGCAGGTGGAAGCCGACCTGGCCGACGACGCGAAGCTGTCGGGCACCTTTCTGACCTTTCTGACGATCGCCACCCTGCTCGCCGGGATCGGAATCGTGCTGGACTCGCCGATCACCATCGTCGGGGCGATGGTCGTCGGACCCGAGTTCGGCCCGCTGGCGGCCGTCGCCGTCGGATGCGTCAGGCGTCGTCCGCCGCTGATCAGGCGGGGGCTCATCGCGCTCGCCGTCGGTTTTCCGCTCGCGATGCTGATCACCGCCGCCGCGGCATGGGTGGCGAGCGGGTCCGGGCTACTCGATCACCGCGCGCTGGAATTCAACAAGCAGACCGAATTCATCTACCACGTCGGCCCGTTCTCGCTGATCGTGGCGCTGCTCGCCGGGGCGGCGGGGATGCTGTCGACGACCAGCCAGAAGTCGGCGGCGCTGGTCGGGGTGTTCATCTCGGTGACCACCGTGCCGGCGGCCGGCTATGTCGCTGTTGCGGCCGTACTGGGCGAATGGCACCAGGTCGGCGGTTCGGCCCTGCAGCTGCTGATCAACCTGGTCGGCATCGTGGTCGCGGCGGTGCTGACCCTGCTCGTCGTGCGCCGGGTCGACGTTCGCCGGGCTGCGCGCCGGGCCCACGCGGTCCGGACCCGGCCGGTCCCGACCCCGCAAGTCGGAATCCCGCCGGTCGGACCCAAGCCTGTTGGAACTACAACGGAAACACAAATTCCCTACAGTTCGTAGCCGGCGGGTCGCGGCCGGTCCCCGCCGGGCAGGGGGGCTGGTTCCGGGTGGGGTGTTGTCGAACTGATCGGTGCTGCATGGACGAACGGGTGGGCCCAGTGAACGAATCGGTGGCTGTGGGAGATCGCTGTTGATGAGTGGCGGACGGTCGGCGATGGGCGACTCGCTGGTCGAGGCGTACCTCGGCCGGCGCGGGCTTTTCGAACCGGCCCTCGTCGCGCCGGGTGCAGCCAGGAACGCCGGTGGCACCGATGCCGGGAGGTCGGCCAGACCTTTCGACGAAATGACCGGCAGCACCGGGGATCTATTGCCCGGGTGGGCCGAGATCGTCGACGGCCTGGACGCTGTCGGGCGGGACGGTCTCGGATCGCTCTCGGTGCTGGTCGATCGGCTGCTGGAGGACGACGGGGTCACCTACACATCGGTCGGGGCGGATCCGACCGCCGGTCCGGCTTCCCCGGGCGGCGCCCAGCCTGAAAGTTGGCGACTGGACCCGATACCGCTGCTGGTCGAGGGCAGCGACTGGGCCAAGCTGGAAGAAGGGATCACTCAACGGTCGGTGCTGCTGGACGCTCTGCTCACCGACATCTACTCCAGCCGCAGCACACTGACCGCCGGTCTGGTGCCACCGGAGCTCCTGTTCGCCGACCGGAATTATCTGCGCCCGGCCCACGGCATCACCATTCCCGGTGCGCACCAACTCTTTTTCCACGCAGCGGACATCTGTCGGGGTGCGGATGGCCGATTCCTTGCGCTCGGCGACCGCACCCAGGCGCCCTCGGGTGCGGGCTACGCGATGGCGGACCGCAGGGTTGTCGCCAAAGTGCTGCCGGAGCTGTTCCGGCGCAGCGCACCTCGCGACCTGAGCACGTTCTTCCACACCGTTCGTGGTGCGCTGCAAGCCGTTGCGCCCAGCAGCGCCGACGATCCCCGGGTCGTCGTACTCAGCCCCGGCACCCATTCCGAGACAGCATTCGACCAGGCATTTCTCGCCTCGCTACTCGGCCTCCCGCTCGTCCAGAGCGCTGATCTGACCGTCCGGGCAGGCCGGTTGTGGATGCGCGCCATGGGCCGGTACGAACCCGTCGACGTCGTCGTGCGCCGGGTCGACGCCGCCTGGTCGGACCCGCTCGACCTGCGACCGGACTCTGCCCTCGGTGTGGTGGGGTTGACCGAAGCGTGCCGGCGCGGAACGGTCAGCGTCGTCAACACATTGGGCAGCGGGGTGCTGGAGAACCCGGGGCTGGCGGCGGTTCTGCCTGCCCTCGCCGAGCGCCTTCTCGGCGAGAGTCTGAAACTGCCTTCGCTGCCGAGCTTCTGGTGCGGAGCGGCCAGCGGTCTGTCCCACGTGCTCGCGCACTTTTCGGAGATGATCCTGCGGCCGACCGGCGGTGGTCCGTCGATCGCCCCAGGCCAGTTGGCGGCCGCGGAAGCTCAGAGTTGGCGGCGCCGGGTGAGCGCCGAACCGACCCGCTGGGTTGGGCAGGAGCGGGCGCCGTTCTCCGAGGCACCTGCGGTGGGCCCGAACGGTCTCTTGGCCGGCCGGGTGGGCATGCGGGTGTTCAGCGTCGCTCACCAGTCGGGCTACGTGGTGATGCCCGGTGCTCTGGGCCGGCTGGTCGACACCGGTCCGGTCGCCGTCGGTCCGGTCGCCGTCGGTCCGCTCACCGTCGGTCCGGGTGGGGGCCGCGGTCGGCAGAGCGGGGTCCCTGCCGGGCCCTCGATCGCGAAGGACGTCTGGGTCCGGTCGCTCCGGCGCGATCCACCGGCCATCGTGTCCGGGGTGGCTGAGCCGGTGACAGCGCCCGGAAATCGCGCGTCTGCAACGGATGTCCTGCCGTTGACACTGCCGGTGGAGATGGCTGCCGCGGCCTCGCCAAGGGTGTTGGAGGATCTGTTCTGGTTGGGTCGGTACGCCGAACGCACCGAGGACCTGACCCGGCTGCTGATCACTGCCCGGGAGCTCGTCGACACCTTCCGGTTCCGGCCGGACGACCCCGGGGCCAGGTCCGGGCCGTTGTTGCTGGCCGCTGTC
>JBBRDH010000263.1:0-3586 GCA_038204125.1 Mycobacteriales bacterium | reverse complement strand
AACCAGGGATGGCCGCTCTACCTGGCCCGCTACGCGGCGCTGTTCACGGAAGGCAACAGCTGAATGTCCCCGATCACCGTCACCATCGAGATCGACCGTCCCGCCACAGAAGTCTTCGACTACGCCACTGACCCGACCAGGTTCAGCGAATGGCAAAAGGGGGTTGTCGACGGTCGCCTCGACCAGATCGGCGGAGTCCCCGAAGTTGGAGCGCACTGTTTCACCACCCGCCGCATCGGCGGCGCCAATCGGCCGGCCACTTCTCAACTCACCCACATCGACCGACCCAGAACCTGGGGCGTCCGCGGCATCGACGGACCCATCCGGGCCGTCGTCGACCTCACGGTCGAGCCGCTCGCGGCCACCCGATCCAGACTGACCATCGAGGTCGACTTCGAAGCTCACGGGATCGGCAGGATCCTCATTCCGCTCCTGGTGAGGCGCGAAAGTCAGAAGGAAATGCCGACGAACCTGGCCACCCTGAAACGGCGCCTGGAAATGTCGAACGGATAGCAGAGTCTGGACGTCGCCGGAGCCATCTCGGTGACACCCTCGACGCGTTCCAGGCCGGCGAATGCGAATTGCATCACTCCGGATACCGACCGCTCCGGTCACCGGCCGCCGGAGCAATTAGCCCGGCACCGAGCGGCCAGATTCGCCCACTGCGAACGGCACCCTGGATTCGGCCGCGTCAGAGCCCGCCGCGTCAGATCCGGCCGCGGCGCTGCAGCGCGACGAACGCTCCCCAGCCCAGTGGCGCCGGCAGCCAGAATGTCGCCGCCCGGAAGGCAAGCACGGCTGTCACGGCAGCCGCGACCGGGACTCCGGTGGCGGTCAGACCGCCGACGAGCGCTGCCTCGACCGCGCCGAGGCCCCCGGGGATCGGAGTGGCTGAGCCGAGCGTCGACGCCGCCAGATACACCACGACGAGGGCGGGTAGCGCTACTGAGGTACCGAAGGCGCGCAGTGAGGCTTCCAACGCGAGTACGTAGCCACCGTTGAGCAGCAGTACGCCGCCGACCGCGGTGACGAGTCGTCGCGGGTCGCTGAGCGTGGCCAGCAACTGGGGCAGGGTCCGCCGGATCAGCGGGTCGAGTCTGCGCCGCAAGAACCTTCGGGTCGGCGGGGCGAGGGCGACCAGTGCGAGGACGGCGGCGGCCACCCCGATGACGATCAGCACACTTCCGCTGGGCAGAAGCGCCAGCCGGGACCCGGACACCCCGCTGAGCCAACCGCAGATCAGCAGCAGCGGCACTGTCACGGCAACGGTCATGGCCTCTTTGACGGCGACGTCGGTGGCGGCGGCGGCGGTGGGGACGCCGGCCCGGTGCAGATACCGGATGTTCAGGCCCATGTGCCCGACCGCCGGCGGCGTCACCAACGAGACGAACGAGGACGCCAGTTGCACGAATGCGGTGCGAGTCAGCGGAAGTCCGGCCGGCACGAACGCCTGCAGCGCAAGCGCGGACCCGAGGTATGTCACGGCCGAACCGGCGAGGGCAACGACCAGCCAGCCCGGCTGGGCACTTCGCAGCGCGCTGCCGATGCTGACCTGCGAGAGCTGCGTCGCGAGCAGGTATACCGCGATGGTGCCGCCGACGACGCTGATGACAGTGCGCAGCCGCAACCGCTCGAGCCGTGGCGCATCGGCGACTACACCCTCCCCGTCGGGGCCGGTCAACGCCGCGCGCAGATTGGCCAGCAGCGGCGTGCCGCGGACCGCCCGCCGCGCCTGGCGGGGAAGACTCAACGGCTGAAGCAGTGCGGCGAGCCTCATCTGGGCCGTCGGGCTGGGGCTGTAGGTGGCATTCAGCGCCGACACCACAGCATCGACAGGCACCCGGCTCCCGGCCGCGACGAGCAGAGCCACCACGTCCAGTTCACGTTGCAGATCGGTAGCGGCCGGCTGCGCCGAGACGAAGTCGGCGAACCCGGCGAGGTCCGGCTGCATCAGCAGGACGTCGTCGGCGGTCAGGGCGCCGTGGGCCAGCCCGGCCTGGTGCAGCCGCCGCAGGGCACGGAAGGCGGACACTGTGCCCCTGACCGCGTCCTCGTCCCCAGCATGGGCGAGCGGGGTACCGACGAGCAGCCGCTCGACCAGCACCAGCGCCGGGCCGGCAGCCAGCACCGCGAGCACCTCTGGCCCCGGTACGCCGGCCGACTTCGCCAGCGCTGCGGTCAGGGCCTGCCGTTCCAGTTGGCCGCGCAGCGAAAGGGCCGGCCTGCCGACGGCAGCATTCCGCAGCAGAAGCAGCCGCCAAGCCCGCCGGGCCAGGGGTACGCCGCCCCGATCGGAGTCGACCACTGTGACCCGTACCTCGGCGGCGTCCGGCCGGATCCCGGTGTAACGGATTCGGCCCGCTGCGTTCTCCAGCGGATCCAGCGCGGTCAGCTCGAAACCGGCGCCGGCCAGCACCGATCGGATCAGCTCCTCCGCCGGGCGGGCCGGAACCACGCCAAGGGCCACCCGGACAGCCAGCCCCGCCGCCACGCCGGTCGCCAACGCGTACCCCGCGCCGGCCAGGGTGAGGCTTCCCTGACCGAGCGCGCAACAGACCCCGGCGACCAGGGCCAGTCGGGCCGCATTCCACCAGCGACGATGGTGCAGGTCTGCCCCCACCACCAGCGCGATCACGGCGGTGATCGGCAGCCCAGCAGACTCTTCCGGCGGCCCGAGGAGCAGCGGGATCACCTGGGCGGGAGCCGCTACGCCCAGTAGTTCAACCACGCCGACGCCGCCGAGCACGCCGAGAACGCCGGCCAGGCTTGCCGAGATCAGGGAGAATCGGCGAACCCGCACCGCATCGACCGCGATCGCGACCAGCACCCCGATCGTCGCCATCGACGCGATCACGTTTGCGATCGACAGCACCGTCCGCCCCATACCCGACGACGCGATCGGAATCCAGCCGGCGACGGCCTGCAGAAGACCGGCGTCGAAGATCGCCAGCACCAGCAGCACGACGACTGCGCCCAGTGCGAACGTCAGCCTGGCAACGTCCAGCGGGCGGCGGATCCGAGCCTTCGGCCAGAACGACATGGGCCCAAGGCCGGCCCGCCGCTCCGTCGGCGCCAGGTCGAAGGACATAGGAGAAGAAAAGCACGACCACACCCACCACCGGGCGCGGCGCGTCCGGAGTCCTGGTCTTCGATCGGCCGAACGGGAGAAGGTGAAACCCCGGGTCACGGATCGATGCCGACGACTTCCGCGCGGAGTCGGGCCGTGTCGTCGGTGGTCCAGCCTGCCGGGGGGGCAAGGGTGGCCCAGGCGTCCGCCAGTTCGAGGCCGTAGTGATGTCCGTACCCGTCGGGCATGCTGCTCGAGAACACCATGTCCATCGTCACCTGCCAGAACGTGGCAACCGGGTACCACTGCATGCGGCGGCTGATGTCGTTCAGACGGTTCTCCTTGAGCCAGGCGGGTTCGGTGAACAGCAGACCCCCGGACCACCAGACCACCGGATCGGTCGAGTGCTGCATGTACACCACTTTCGGATGGCCGCCGGCCGGCCGGGCCGTCGCCCTGCCGGCGCAACACACCACCGCGCAGTCCTCGAGCACCGGCACCTGCTCCGGCGACCCGGCC
>JBBRDH010000262.1:0-3627 GCA_038204125.1 Mycobacteriales bacterium | reverse complement strand
TTGATCTACTTAAATTATTACAACAACTCTTTCAACACCTGTTACATAAAAACCTTGCCGGGGGGGGTTTTGTTGGGGGTATCCGCGGTGGGGGGGGGGGCCTCTACAACCCCCCCCCCCCCCCCCACGGCACGGACCGATCAGAGCGCCGCGCGGACCCGTCCGGTGGCCGTGACCAAGTTCGCCAGGCCGGCCAGGGTTTCCGGGTAGGCGCGGGTCTTCAGGCCGCAGTCCGGGTTGACCCATAACCGACCGGCCGGGAACGCGTCCACCGCGGCGTTCAGCCGGGCCTCGATCTCACCGGCCGACGGGACCCGGGGGGAATGGATGTCCCACACCCCCGGGCCGACCTCGTTCGGATAGCCGGCGTCGGCGAGGTCTTTGGTGATCCTCATGTCGGAGCGCGCTGCCTCCAAACTGATCACATCCGCGTCCATCTCGATGATCGCCGGCAGGATGTCGCCGAATTCGGCGTAGCACATGTGGGTGTGGATCTGGGTGTCGTCCCGCACCCCTGCGGTGGCTAGTTGGAACGCCGTCACGGCCCAGGCCAGGTACTGCTCCCGGTCCGCTGCCCGCAGCGGCAGGGCTTCCCGCAGCGCCGGTTCGTCGACCTGGATCACCTTGATCCCCGCGTGTTCGAGGTCGGTCACCTCGTCGCGGAGCGCCAACGCGACCTGGATCGCGGTGTCGCCCAGGGGTTGGTCGTCCCGGACGAAGGACCAGGCCAGCATGGTCACCGGACCGGTCAGCATGCCCTTGAGTGGCCGGTCGGTGAGGGATTGCGCGTAGGTCGCCCATTGCACGGTCATCGGGTGCGGGCGGGTGACGTCTCCGGCGATGATCGGTGGCCGCACGTAACGGGTGCCGTAGGACTGGACCCAGCCGTGTCGGGTGGCCAGAAATCCGGTCATTTGCTCAGCGAAATACTGCACCATGTCGTTGCGTTCGGGTTCGCCGTGTACCAACACGTCCAGCCCCAGGTCGATCTGCGTGTTGACGACGTCCCGGATCTCGGCCCGCATCGCCGCCCGGTAACCGTCCTGGCTCAGCCGGCCGGACCGCAGGGACGCCCTGGCCTGCCGGAGTTCGGTGGTCTGCGGGAAGGATCCGATCGTCGTCGTCGGCAACGGGGGCAGGGCCAGCCGGGCGGCCTGCACGGCCGCCCGGCTGGCGTAGGGGCTGATCCGGTGGGCGTCCGACGCGGTGACCCCGGCGACCCGGGTCCGGACCGCGTCGACATGGACGACCGGCGATGCCGCTCGGGCGTCCAGCAGGTCCTGATTGGCCTGTAGCTCACCGGCGATCGCGTCCCGCCCGTTCGTCAGGCCGTGAGCAAGGACAGTCAGTTCGTCGAGCTTCTGGCTGGCGAATGCGAACCACCCGGCGATCTGCGGATCGAGGTCCCGCTCCAGGGACACATCAAGCGGTACATGGAGCAGGGAGCAGGATGTGCCCACGTCCACCCGGTCAGCCAAACCGCTGGCGGCGTCGAGCGTGTCGAGCGCGTGGGCGAGGTCGGTCCGCCAGATGTTCCGGCCGTCGACCACTCCGGCGATCAGCCGTTTCCCGGGGAGGCCGCCGACCGCTGCCAGGCCGGCGAGGTTCGCGGACCCCCGGCCGGTGAAATCCACCCCCAGTCCCTCGATCGCCGATCGGGCCAATACCGGCAGCAGCTCGCCGAGCTGGTCGAAGTAGGTCGCGACCAGGATGTTCGGCCGCTCGGCCAGGTCGGTCAGTACCCGGTAGGCGTGATCGACGGCGGTCAGCACTGTTGCCGGCTGGTCGAGTACCAGGGCTGGTTCGTCGAGTTGCACCCACTGCGCACCCGCGGCCTTCAGCCTGGCGAGCAATTCGAGATAGCAGGGCAGCACCCGGTCCAGTAGTGCCAGCGGATGGAATCCGGCATCCGTATCGGAGGCGGGTTTGGCGAGGAGCAGGAACGTGACCGGCCCGACGATGACCGGTCTGGTGGTGACTCCCGCGGCCTGTGCCTCGGCGAACTCGGTCAGTGGCTTGGCCGGATCCAGGGTGAATTCGGTGCCGGGACCGACTTCGGGGACCAGGTAGTGGTAGTTGGTGTCGAACCACTTCGTCATCTCCAGCGGCACCGAGCAGGCGGGCGGGGATCGCGCCGAGCATCCACGCGGTGTCCAACACGTGGTCGTACAGCGAGAGATCGTTGCTCGGAATCTCTCCGATCCCGGCGGAACGTAACTCGTCCAGTCGTTGGGCCCGGAGCTGCGCTGCCGCGTCGAGGAGGTCCTGGGCGGTGACGTGTCCGGCCCAGTACGACTCGACGATCTTCTTCAGCCGCCGGTTGTGGCCTTGCCGTGGGTAGCCGTACACCGTCGCCATGGCGAGGTGCTCGGTAGTGGGGTCGGTCATTGGGGGCTCTCCTTCGCGAGTCCACGACGACCAGCACGAGTAGGAGCAGCCGGCCAGTCCTGACGTGCACGCCGGACAGAGGGGAGGCCACGACCCACCCGAGAGGTCGGAAACCACCATTCCAGCGGTCGCCGGAAAGGGCTGCCGGCAGGTCTTCGGACTCGTGGGCACGACCCGCGCTCGAATGCGCCGATCACCTACCGGCCGTCGCTTCCCAGACGCCTCGTGCGTCCAGTGCTTGATTGACGGCTGCCGTTCCCACTCACCGCTGCGGGGCAGTCCCAGATTCCCACCGGGTTCCCTGTTGCCTCGATCGGCGCACCACCCGATGGCTGCGACGGCCGAACCAGCTGCGGAACCAACACTAGCCGGGCTCGTCAACGGACGCCCCATCCGTTGGCGACCAGGGGCGCGTGGTTAGGGTCCCGCTTCGGGACGGAATCCTGGGACCCCTGCAAACAGCGAATGGTCAGACCACCACCCCTGGCACGCTGAGCCTGCAGCGCCCGAGCACTGCTCGCAGCCAGCCGCGGTTTTCGGGCCGTACCCCGTGCCCGAAATGACACGCAGCTAGAATCTGTACACGGAGGGCGGACGCTGTCACACAAAGGCTCGAATTCGTGTCATTGCCGTTGCTCTGTAACGCTTCTCGTGTACGGATGAGATCGCAGGTCACCTTACAACGTACGCGTACCCGAGTTGCGTTACATCTTCGCCGACCTGGACCGCAGGAAAGCCCTTGGGCAAGTTGCCCTGCGCCGAACCACAGTTGCATCGCAGGTCACGACGGGCTGTGCGACTCGGACCGTTTGGATGGACCTTCGGGTCCGTTTGGCTTCGTATGACGCAGTCAGGTCATCAACGTTTCGATGGGTAGTTCGCGGGTGGTCAGGCTGTGAGCGATGTGGTCGACGATGGTGCCGTGGCTGTAGGCGCACCCGCGAAGCACATCCGGCGCGTCGGCGCTGTTGAGGTGGCGGGCTAAGTGAAGTCGATCATGCCGACGGCGGGTGGGCGTCGGCATCACCATCGACGGCTTCGGAACCGGCGACGCTGCGCTACCTGGCCGCCCTGCCGGTCATCTCGGGGAAGGTCGCCTCTCCCTCACCGCCGCCCTCACCTCCAACCGCACCAGCGCCACCACCGTGCACGCCGTCCTCACCCTCGCTGCCGAACTAGGCCTCGACTGCGTCCTCGAGGGCCTGGAAACACGGGATCAGGTTAATGCCTTGCTCGCCA
>JBBRDH010000261.1:0-3845 GCA_038204125.1 Mycobacteriales bacterium | reverse complement strand
GTCGATACCGTCGATGGCGATCCGGCGATGCAGCCATGACTCGCTGATCCCGAGATCTTTCGCGATCACCACGACGGGCTGGTCGCCACCACGAGCAAGCTCCAGAGCACGAAGCCGGAACTCCGGCGACTTGGCGAACAGGCATCCAAGGACTCCCTTCCAAGACGATCATCGCCTCAGAACAGGTGCCGGGAAAGCGGGTCAGGCTCCGATGGTGGCTGCTGACGGTGGAGCGTGGCCTGGGTTGGTGGCCCGTCGACGAAGCGGCGGCGTAGAGAGCCGACCGACCCCGACCCTGACCAGGCCGCGGTCAAAGCGCGAACCAGACTCGTTTTCCGGTCGGGGTCGTGTTCCAGCCCCATGATCGGGCGAGGGTGTCAACGAGCGAGAGCCCGCGGCCGCTGGCTGCGGTGGCGTGGGCGTCTCGGGGTTGGGGGTGGTCCGGGGAGCAGTCTTCGACTGTGACTGTGAGGCTTGGCGGGGTGAGTTCGATGGTCAGGGTGAGCATGGTCTGGGCGTGCAGCACGGCGTTGGTGACGAGTTCACTGACCAGTAGCTCTGCGCCGTCGATTGTCTCCTGGGGGAAGCCGGCAAGTGCCTCCCGGACCAGCGTGCGGGCCAACGCTGGGCTGCGTGTGCTGTTCGGCAGGGCGTAGGTACCGGCCCACGCCATCCCCGGCTGCGGCCGTCGTTCCAGCTTCGGCAGGGTCACCGCGCCACCTCCCCCAGGCCGCGACGACCGGCCAAGTCGCCGGTCGCGCAGGGCGTGGTCTGCAGCGTCGACGAGCTGCGCCGCGCTCTGGTGAGCGTCCAGGTAGGCGATCCCGACCGAAACTGTCAGGGTCAGCTGTCCGGAGCCGACCGCGATGGGTGCGTCGAGGCTGGCGACGATCCGACGGGCGAGGTCGTCGGCGGTGCGGGCGGTGTCGAGTTGTTCGGCGATGACGACGAATTCGTCGCCGCCCCATCGGCCGATGGTGTCGGCGTCACGGACGCCGGCCGCCATCCGATGCGCCGCCTCGCACAGCACCTGATCGCCGACGTCGTGGCCCAGGGTGTCGTTGATCGTCTTGAACGCGTCGAGGTCGGCGAACAGCACGGCCAGTGACCGCGGATCGCGGCCGGCCATGGCGACGGCGTGTTCAAGCCGGCCGGACAGCAGGGTCCGGTTCGGCAAACCGGTCAACGGGTCGTGCAGGGCGCGGCGTTGCCATTCCTGCTGGTGCTGCCGGTCGGCCGTGATGTCGGTGTGCATAACGACCGCGCCGCTGTGCTGGCCGGAAATCGGCACCGCCTGCAACCGGAACCAGCGGGGACCATCCAGCCCTTCGCAGAGATAGTCGAGGCGGCGGCCGGGGTCGCGGCCCGCCAGCGCCGCACGGACGAGGCCGGCGGCTTGTTCCGCTTCGGGTTCCCCCTCCGCTGCCGCCCGGTCACACACCTCCACATAGTTGCTGCCGAGCCCGGTAGTCGTACTCCCGCCCCCGCGTAAACCGAACTGCCGCCAGGCCCGGTTGACCGACACCACCATGCCGTCCCGGTCCAGCAGGGCGACGTGGGCCGGGAACACCTCCCAGACCGCAGCACCAAGCCGGCTGGTGACCCGGTTTTGTGGCCACCCCGCCGGATGACCGCTCAGCAATGCAGCGTCGGTGCCGCCGGATCCGAGCACGGACCCGGCCCCGCTCATCTCGTCCACCGCCCTCGAGGCAATCGCCCGCGCCCCGTACAACGGGAAGACCGCACGGCGGACACAGTTCGCGAGCGTGGACTTGTAGGACATGATCATCAGGGCCTCGGCGTCACGGAACAGAGAAGACCACGCGAGGACTGAACGCAGGAAAATGGTCTTCTCAGACATTTATTCCCAAATCGGTATGCGTCAACCTGCCGGGACCTCACCCATTCGGAAGCCGAGTGCTCGGCGGCGGCAGGATCAGCACCGTGGTCGAGCGGCCCCTGCACCGAGCAGCTACCCGGCCCATGTCTGCGGGTTGGACCCTTGCAAACCAACGGACGGCGACAAGCGGACCGGGCCGGGGTCTTTGCGCTGCGGGTGGTCGCCCGACCATGCTCGGCGAGATGAAGCTGAGGTCCAGTCACCCGTTCTCGTGAACCGCGTGCCACAGTGAGCCGCGGCGTGCGATGTGCTGCTCTGGTTGCTCCGGGCAGATTTACCGGGTCCGGGTCCGCCGACGGCACAGTCGGTTGCCGCGACGATGTGCCGTTGTGGGCTGCTCAGGACGACGGGAGTCCGGGAGCGGGCAACGCCGGCAGGTCCTCGGGCTTCACATAGTTACCAAGACCGTGCACCCGCCACCCACCCAGCTGCTCCAAGCCATGGAGTTCGAGCCGCCGTTGCAGGGTGACGATGACCGCGCCCTCGAGCATGACCTCGCCGGTGGCCCGAACGTTGTCCCCGGGGTCGGGCGGAAGCTTGACGTAGGCAACGTTCAACGTCGGGTATTCCGGCATGGTGGCCATGCCTCGGTTTGCCAAAATCGACCGGACTCGTAGCAAGTCCTGTGTCCACGCGCGCAATGACTCCGGCGTCACCACCGCACGCAACAACTTCTTGGCGTTCCTGTCCTGCAGTACTTGGAGGAACGCGCTGACCGTCGCCAGCACAGGTCCGTGTCCCTCCGCCTCGGCTTGCGCAAACGCGGCCTCAGCCGTACCCGGGATGAGTACCGGTCCCCAGGGGTGCCGGTAGGCAATCGCCTCAACCGCAGCGCGCGGCGACCGCACATCCAGCCCCGGACGCTCGACAGCCAGCAGATCCTTATCGCCGCTGACGAGCAGAGTCGCCCCGGCTGCCTCCGCCATCGCCACCAGGTAATCGTCGTCGGGATCTCGACACACCCGAACCCAGCCGTCCCGCGGCGGATCATCGACGGCCTGAGCCAGCAGCTCCAGAGCTGCCACGAACGCCTCCGCCTCCTCGACACTGAAGTACCGGCGAAACTTCGGACGCGCCATCAACGTCACGCAGCTCTGCACGCAGCAACGGCGACACCAGCACCACCACGCGACCATCCGCCGCCGCCTCAACCAGTTGATCCGGCGCAGCCGCCTTGCCGATCAGCGCCGAAACCCACACCCCGGTATCGACGACCAGCCGCGGCACACCGGGCAGCTCGGGATGCTCCGCGGTCACCGCCCCGACGGGCCCGCAGACCCACGCGAACCTGCCCGGGCAGCCCGGGCAGCCTCGACTTCCCGGTAGGCAAGGGTCGTTGCGTCAGACTCAGACAGGCCGCCGCCTGTGCTCTCCCGAACCCGTCCCAAGACCTCACCCAGCGCAAGCGCCGCGAGGCGACGCCGAACCGAAGTCTCGATCACCTCGCCGCGGCTGCTCCCCGTGGCGGCCGCAAGCGCGTCAACCCGCTCCAGCACAGCTGCGTCCATCTGCACCTGAGCATCGATCTTGGACATGTCCACCCCTCCCCGCGTCGACCCAAGATTAGCCGCATTCACCATCCCCGGTTTGGGAGTCAATCCGCCGGGTCCCACCGTTCTGGACCACCCGGATCCCGGCAGGCCCCGGCCGTCAGCTCGTGCTGGCCGGGCGGGATGCGGCCCGCGTCGCGGACGAGCGCCGCGATGCCGTCGGCGGCCGCCCGGCCGACGTCGGGCAGCACCGAGGGATAGGGGTCGGCGGTGAGCACGATGCTGGCATGGCCGAGCATGTCCTGGACAGTCTTGAGGTCGGCGCCGGCGGCGAGCGCCAAGGACGCGGCGCCGTGCCGCAAGTCGTGCAGCCGCACCGGCGGCAAGCCGTGGCGGGCGACGAGCCGGTTGAAGGTGCGGGTGATTCGTTCCGGCCGGAGGAACCCACCGTCCTC
>JBBRDH010000260.1:0-3857 GCA_038204125.1 Mycobacteriales bacterium | reverse complement strand
TCGTTGACGGGTCGACCGCGTTACCGGATGTTGGGCTGGCTGTTCGGGATCGGGGGGTTGGGTTCGGGATTGGCGGCTCTGGGTTTCGGGTGGGCGGCGTGGACCCGGTCCCGTCCGGGCTTGGCTGCTTGGTCCGGTGTTGGGGTTTGGCTCGGTTCGTGGGTGTGGACCACCGCACCTATCGGCGCCGTCGTGGTGGTGCTGCTGTTGCCGGACGGTTCGGTCGGTGGGTGGCGTCGCCGGGCGGTCATCGCGGTGTTGGGCACGTTCGGCGTCCGTGTGGTGTTGGCGGCGTTGACCGGATCGACCGGTACCGACCAGATTTCTGGGGATACGGTCGCCGTGGGCAATCCGCTGGCCGTTCGAGCGCTCGAAGCCTTGGTGTGGCCGGCATATGTCGCGACGACGGCCTTGTTGATCGGTGTGGAGATCGCCGGAATCGTGCGTCTGATTCGACTGTGGCACGGCCGTCATGGGCTCGATCGAACCCGCCTGGCGGCGCTGAGCGTGGCCTGCTGTCCGATGCTTTTGCCGTGGGGTGCGATTCCGGTGGTAGGGGGGTGGCTCGACGCCTTGGTGGTGCCGGTGTTCGCGGCCACGGCGGCGATCTCGTTGCGTCACTACGGCGCTGGGGATGGCAGGGTTGTTTTCGGTGCGAGCTATCTGTGGGCCAGCCTCACGATCTGCGTGATCGCCGGATATCTGTTGATCGTCACGGTGTTGTCGGCGGTGCTTCAACGGGCGGGGGGTGCCAGCGTCGCGGTCGCCGCGAGCGGGGTGGTGGCATTGGTGGTGGCCCCGTTGCGGACCCGTTTGCAACGCAGCGTCGATCGGATGCTGTACGGAGCCAGGGCGGATCCTTACGCGAGCGTCGCCGGACTTTCGCGTCGCTTGGCGGCCGGTGGGTCGCCCGACGATGTGCTGCCCGCGGTGGTCCGCACCGTCACCGAGGAGCTTCGCCTGCCCTACGCGGCCTTCCGGTTCACCAGTGCGGGTGGTGATCTCGGCGCTGCCGCATGCGGGGTACCTCGCGGTGATCTGGTGCGGCTGCCGGTGGAGTATCTCGGCGCGCCGGTGGGGGAGCTGGTGGTCTCCACCGCCGCGCCGGGTGTTGGCCTGCGCGCGGCGGAGCGCCGGTTGCTGGCCGACCTTGCTCGGCAGAGCGGGGCGGCGGTGCACGGGGTGGCGGTCGTGGCGGAGCTTCGGCTCGCGCGGGAGCGCCTGGTTGCGGCTCGTGAGGAGGAACGCCTTTCACTGCGCCGCGGGTTGCACGACGACCTCGGTGCAACCCTGACCGGGGTGGCCTTGGGGGTGGATGCCGTCCATCTCCAGGTCGACGCGGGATCGGCCGCCGCGGCTGGGCTGAGCCGGGTTCGCCAGGTTGTCTCGGTGGCCGTGGACGATCTGCGTCGGATCATGGACGGCCTGCGTCCGCCCGCATTGGACGAGTTGGGGCTGACCGCCGCTATCCGACACCGATTGCAGTCCCTGACCGACGGTGCGGTCCCGGAACTACGGATAGACGCGCCCGCAGCGGTACCCGACTTGCCGGCAGCTGTTGAAGTGGCCGTGTACCACGTCGTCGTCGAGGCAGTTCACAACGCGGTCCGGCACTCCGGTGCACAGCACATCACGGTGTCGTTCACCCCTGGCGCCGACCACCTGGACGTGGGTGTCGTCGACGATGGGAGTGGCATCGGCTCCGCCAACGGTTCGGGCAACGGTCTGTCGACCATGAGGCAACGAGTGGAGGAGGTCGGCGGTCGATTCGAACTTCAGACCGGTCCGACCGGGACAACGGTGCTGGCGTCGTTGCCGACAGGGGGCCGAAGATGACGGTGACCCTGAGAGTTCTGATCGTGGATGACCATCCCATTGTTCGCGAAGGTTTGCGCTGGCTGTTCGATTCCGCCGGCGGATTCGACGTGGTCGGTGAAGCCGCCGACGGCGAAGAGGCGGTGCGGCTGGCAGCGGACCTGCGGCCTGACGTCATTCTGATGGACCTGGCGATGCCAGGTGTGGACGGAATAGCGGCCACCAGGCAACTTAAGGTCGCTGCTCCGACGAGTGCCGTGCTGATACTCACCATGTCGGACACCCCCGCCTCACTGGCGGCCGCGGTGAGCGCCGGGGCCAGCGGATACCTCCTCAAGGGCGCTGAGCGACAGGACCTGCTGGCGACGACCCGGGCGGTGGCCGCCGGGGAAGCGGTATTCGGCGCGGGTGTCGCCCGGCAGCTACTGGCGATGGTGAAACCCGACGCCGCCGTCGATGGAATGCTCCCGGCTCTCACCGCGCGAGAGCGAGAGATACTCCACCTGATGGCTAGAGGAAACAACAACGGAGCGATCGCCCGGCACCTGTTCCTGTCCGAAAAGACCATCCGCAACAACGTTTCCACCATCCTGTCGAAACTCCACGCGGCCGACCGTGCGCAGGCCGTGGCGCGGGCCCGCGACGCCGGTTTGGGAACCAGTCCCGGGTGATGTCGGGACCTGGGCATCTGTCCGCCGGGACCCGACCCGGGAAGCATTCCAGTCGTGATTATCGATAACGTTCCAGACCGCCCGGCCGACCGCCCTGACGATGACACCTGGCCGCGTTGGCGGTTGTGGGCCATCCGAATCTGCTACGGGCTCTTATCGGCGTGGGCACTGTCGATTTCCCGTGGGGTGGTGTTGCTAGCTCTGGGTCGGGCGGGAGCCGGTGAGCAGTTCGAGTTCGCGACGGTCACTGCGTGGAAATTACTCGCCACCGGGAGTGTCCTGTGGATCTGCTGGACCGGCGGGAGATCCGTGATGGCTTTTCAAACCCTCACCGTCGGCCTGTTCGGATGGCTGCTATCGGATCGCCTCTGGGCGGTGCCGCCGGCCGATTCAACACCGGTCATCTCCGCTGCCGCGACCATCGGTTTGTGGATCCTGCCCCTGGTCGCGTTTAGACCCCACCGCAAGCAACTCCTGCAGCTACGGCTGCAACCCAGCGCCGTACTGCTGCCGCTGGCACTCGCCGCCGCGGTCCCCCTGGTGACATACGCCGTGCGACAGGGAGAACAGGCCACCGATCCCAGTGGCACGACCGCGCCGTACGCGATGACCGCGCTCGCCGTAGTGCTGGCGACGCAAGCCGTGTTCGCCGCCCTCCGACCCGCCGGCAGCTCATCGCCAACCCGGCTGGTCGCTCTCGCAGCGATATGGGTCGGCCTCGCCGCAGTCATCCGCCCCACCGACCCGGGCAGCTTCGGCACCGCCTGGGGCGCCGCGCTGATCGGTTGGGCGGCCCTGTTCCTCGCCGCCGACCAACTCGAATTACAGCGAACGCACCGGCGGCGCTCACCGACCGCGGCCGACACCGCCATTACCGGCTAAGCGGCAGAGTCCATCCGCGCGATTGCGGTTCGGGCCGCTCGGCTGCGGACAGGGGCTGATCCGCCGCGGTGACCAGCGCCTTTGGTGGTGACTCGACCGTTGCGGAGGTGGCTCGTGGAGTTCGATGGGTGGTCCGTCAGCGCCGGATGGTCCATCGATTCGAGCGTCGGCAGGTCCCCGACGGTGTCCTTCGGGACGTTCTGGACAAGGCGCTGTACGTGCCGTCGGCAGGTTTCAGTCAGGGCCTGGAACTTGTTGTGCTGCGGGACCCGGCGGGTGTTGATCTGTTCTTCCGGACGACCGATCCGGAAGGCTTGTCGGAGAAGGTGTTCTCCGTGTCGTTGTGGGGACCGCCGACGGTGGTGTTGGTGTTCGTTGATTCGACTGCCTACACCGACCGCTACGCCGAACCGGACAAGATCGGGTTCGGGTTGGACGACCCCGAGCGGTGGCCGGTGCCGTACTGGTACGTCGACGCCGGGATGTCGG
>JBBRDH010000259.1:0-3976 GCA_038204125.1 Mycobacteriales bacterium | reverse complement strand
AGCGGGAACCGCTTCGACGGGCACAGCGGGAACCGCTTCGACGGGCACAGCGGGAACCGCTTCGACGGGCACAGCGGGAACCGCTTCGACGGGCACAGCGGGAACCGCTTCGACGGGCACAGCGGGGACCGCTTCGACGGGCACAGCGGGGACCGCTTCGACGGGCACAGCGGCTGGCGCAATCGCGCGGGTCGGGGGCGGCGGAGCGACGATCCATCCGGCGGGTATCGACCGCATCGGGCCGGCGAGCTTCCGGCGGATCCGGAACAGCATGATCGCCCCGAGCAGACCGACCAGCGACGCCGCCACATCGACGGCGACGTGCAGTTCGACCGTGTCGGCGACGGCTTGCAAGCTGCCGCCGAAGGCGCGGGAAAGGGTGACCAGCACCAGAAGGCCGTCGCCGACCCAGGCAAGCCACCACCAGGAAACCAGCCGCGGCACCCGTCGCCGGGGTGCTCCGCCGACCGGATCGTCGGGTTCCGGCGCAGCGAAAATCTCCGCGATGATCTGGCCGGCGCCGTAGAGATTCCAGAACGGGACGATCAACCGGGCCAGCACCCCGGCCGGCGGACGCGAGGGGGTGAGACCGGCCCGGCGGGCCGCCGCTGCGTGTGCGGTGACCAGGGCCGGAAGGACTGTGGCGACGGTGAGCAGGGCGGCAACCGCGCTGGACAGCGCAGCGACGGTGACGAGGCGATCGGAAGTCCGCACGACGGACCCCGACAACACCTGGGTCCGGCCACGCAACATCAATGCATATCGCCAGATCTCGGCCCCGGCGAGTACTCCGGTCGCCACCGCAGTGACCACGGCGAGGTAGCCGCCGACCAGCAGTACCCGGCTGAGCGCTGCCGTCCCGCCCTTGGCAGCAGGATCGTCGATCGCTGTGGAAATGGTCCCTGACCGCCATACCACCGGCGGGAACCCCCACCTCGGAACCCCACGGTCATAAGAAGGCGGCCCCTCGTATCGTCCGTCAAGTCCTTTGGAGTAGATCGCGGCGTATCGGTCCGATTTCGCGGGGCGGCGCTTCGGCACGGATAGACCTGGCGGCGTCGTCGCCCGCCAGCGGACGACCGGCAGCGGGGCCGAACAGAACACGCAGAACCGGACGATCCCCGGCATCGACGGCTGATAGCGGCGGCAGCGATGACACAGCAGCGGCGCACCTGGACCGGCCGACTGACCGGGCGCCGGGTACCGGCTCGGCGACCCGGTCACGAACTACAGAACCCTGGGCACTGCATCGCTTTCCGAGACCAGCGTACGTCCGGCCGCGGCCCAGGTGCCCATCCCCTCGACGACATTCACGGCGTCCCAGCCGTTGGCGTTCAGGTACTTTGTCACCCGTTCGGAACGGCCGCCGGATCGGCAGATCACATACAGGGGCGACGCCTCCGGCACCTCGTCGAGACGGCCGGCGAGCTCGCTCATCGGGAGGTGAAGCGCCCCGGGCGCATGTCCGGCTGCCCACTCGTCGGCCTCCCGGACGTCCAGCAGCGCAGCGCCCGCCGGCAGATCAGCCAGGGAGATTTCGTCGGCGGCAAGGTGGGGATTGGGGCGGTCAGAAGCGGTCACCTGGACCATTCTTCCACCGAGCGACTCGGACCGGGCCCGCCCGAGCTTGCGATCACCTGGTTACTTCAGCAGGCGCGACATCCGGCGATCGGCCAGCAGTCGGCCGCCGGTCTGGCATGTCGGGCAGTACTGGAAGGAACGGTCGGCGAACGACACTTCGGCCACCGTGTCGCCGCAGACCGGGCACGGCAGGCCTGTCCGGGCGTGTACCCGCAGACCGGTGCGCTTCTCCCCCTTCAATCTCGCGGCACCGGCCCCGGCCGTTCTGGCGACCGCCGCCGTCAGCACGTCGCTCATCGCGGCGTACAGGGAGTCGAGGGCCTCGCCGGACAGCGTGCCGGCCTTCGCGAACGGGGAAAGCTTTGCGGTGTGCAGGATCTCATCGGAGTAGGCGTTCCCGATCCCGGCCAGCACGGTCTGGTCGGTGATCACCGTCTTGATCCGGCCGGTCCGCCCGGCGAGCACCTGCGCCAATTCGTCACGGCTCAGACTCAGCGCGTCCGGGCCCAGCCGGGCGATCCCCGGAACCGAGAGCGGATCGGCGACCAGCCCCACCGTCACCGACTTCTTCGTCCCGGCCTCGGTGATGTCGAAGCCGCCGGACTCCAGCCGGACCCGCAGCGCGATCGGGCCGCCCATCTTCGGCGGCACTGCCGAGATGTTGTCCGACCAGCGCAGCCAGCCGGCCCTGGCCAGGTGGATCACCAGGTGCAACGCGGCCGCGTCGGCGGCCCGGGTAGTCCCGTCATCTCCGGGACCTTCGACGGTCGGGATGTCGAGGAACTTCCCGTGCCTGGTGGCCGGCGCTATGACCCGCCCGACCAGTGTCGACACCGGCGGGTCGTAGGTGGTCAGTACGTTCAGGGCCGCCACGGTCACTCCGACGATGCGCTGGCCGGCCGCATGCTCGGTGAGAAAGCCGGCCAGCGCACTGACCTCGGGAAGCTCGGGCATGGCTGCCAGTCTGCCCGCCGACCGACCCGGACACGAGAGGCAGGATCAGGAAATACCGGGACGGTGTCGCGAGCGGTCAGTTCTGATCGAACAGTGCGCTGACGGATTCACCGTTATGGATGCGGCGCATGGCTTCGGCGAGTGCCGGCGCGATGGAGAGCACCGTGAGCTTGGAAGTCCGTTCCCCCATCGGGATCGGAACCGTGTTGGTGCAGACGATCTCGAGGACGTCCGGCTGGTCGCCGATCCGCTTGAGCGCCCCGCCGGAGAAGAGCCCGTGGGTACAGGCCACTCGGATCGACCGGCACTGCATCTCCCGCAGACGATCGAGCAATTCGAGAATCGTGCTCCCCTTGGCGATCTCGTCGTCCAGCACGATGACATCCCGGCCGGTGACGTCACCGATGATCGTGTTGATGGTCACCCGGTCGTCGACGAACCGCTGCTTCGCACCGGCCGCGACCGGGACGCCGAGCAGTCGGGCGAAGGCCGCCGCCTCCTTCGCGTTGCCGAGGTCGGGCGACACCACGGTGGTGTTGGTCAGGTCGTAGTCGCGGAAGTGCCCGGCCAGTTCCCGGAGCGCGTGCAGATGGTCGACCGGGACGCTGAAGAAGCCGTGTACCTGCGGGGAGTGCAACGTCATCGCGAGCACCCGCGAGGCGCCTGCGGTGACCAGCAGGTCGGCCACCAACCGGCCGCCGATGGAGATCCGCGGGGCGTCCTTCTTGTCCGACCGGGCGTAGGAGTAATGCGGCATCACTGCCGTGATCCGGCTCGCCGAGGCGCCTCGGGCGGCGTCCAGCATGAGCAGCAGCTCGACCAGATGTTCCTGGACCGGCTGCACCAGCGGCTGGATCAGGAAGACGTCCCGCTCGCGACAGTTGGCCTGCAGCTGGACTTCCAGGCAATCGTTGGCGAACCGTTGGACCCGGACCGGATGGAGGGGGATCTCGAGATGTGCGCACACCTGCGCCGCGAGTTCCGGATGGGCACTGCCGCTGAAAACCGCGATATCTCGAAAGTGGGCTCTCCCAGTGATCAGGTGCGGAGATCGGGTGGCTCTGATCGGGCGCTTTGCATCGGGCGCTTTGCATTCCTGCGATGTTCATTCGGGCGGTGCGACCACCCGGGCTGAGACTACCGCGCCGGCGCAGTCGTTCCCGCGCTGATCATTCCTGGCTGCTCGGACCAAATCCGACAGTGTGGGGCGGGTGGGACAGGAGCGTACGACTTCATCCGCGCGGGACCCCCGCCGGCCGCGCGGGCCCCCGTGGGCCGCGGCAGGCTCCGCTCAGGATAGGTCGCGGTAACGCTGCGCGCCGGACAGCGCCTCGCGCAGACTCGCCGAGTCGAGCCGCGTGCCGTACGCGGGGGTGTCCCGCTGGAACTTCCATCCGGCCGCAAGCGGACCGGCATCGACGACGTCGTAGCCGAAGGTGTC
>JBBRDH010000258.1:0-4067 GCA_038204125.1 Mycobacteriales bacterium | reverse complement strand
ATCAGCAGGAACTCCTCGATGCTCAACTCGCCGACCAGCGCCGCGGCCACGGCGGTCACCGCGGTCAGGTACACCGGCTGCGCCCGGGACAGCCGCAGGTGCGACGAGGCCAGACCCCGCAGACACCGGCGGACCCTGCGGCCCACCGACCGGGCCAGACGAGCAACCGCGCCAGCGGCACGAACCGTGGTGCGGATCCGGAAGGAAAACATGACGTCCTCTCCGGACATGAAAGAACCCCGGCACCGCGGACGCGGCCCGGGGCATGGCGACACCGGCGCCACCCCAAGACGACGGGTCGGTGGGCAGAGCCGAGGTGGCGCGGGTGGTGACCTCCAGGCATGAGAAAAGCCCCCACCACAACGGCGAGAAGCCAGAAGCGGTGAAGGCTGGGACGAACATGCAACATGCGATCACGGTTCAGATCGCGGGATCACTCCTGGGCAGGGCCAACTGTGGGCGCACGTCTTCCAGGAAGAGATTCCCATTACCGCATAGGGGTAAACCCAAACGCAAGCCCCACACGATCCAACGCCGGGAAGAAGGCCGACGCCCACCACCGTGACGGCCCCAGAGACACCCTCGGCTAGTCCGCGGACTCGGGCTCGGCGGCCAGCATGGCCGATAGTCGGCAGCGGGCGAGCCTGGCAAGCATTTCAGGCATCGCCGCCGGCGGACAACCAGCCAGATCCCGCCGACACTGGTTGAACACCTGCACGATGGCGGTCAGGGAGAAACTGGTTTCGTAGTCACGGAACAGTTGCTCGACCAGGTCAGCGTCATGATCGGTGTGCAATCTGACATCGCTCTCGTCATCCAGACCGGCGCTGTCGGTATCGTTGGGCCCCTGCCCGGAGGAGGCGATGGTGGCGCTGGTCGGGTCGATCATCACGCGGCTCCAGCCTCTACCTAACGCACCTGACGACCAGGCCGGTTAGCCCCGTCGGTGAGCGCGCCAGATCAGCAACCGTACCCCGCCGCACCGAGTTTGACCGGCTCAGAATCAACCGAAGCAAAGGTCTGAGCGCCGACGCCACCTGGTGAGGGCTACGGTGGAAGGTGGACGTTCCGGCCCGATGTTCCAGATGGCCGGGAGCCTTGTTAAACAGTCAGCATCCGGGGCGTCCCAGCAGCGTGTGAGAGAAGCACCCGACGACCACCGCCACTTACGCCCGGGTGCGGTCCCAGACCCGGAGCAAACGCCCGGCGCATCGCCTTACCGCTTGTCGGGGCCGACCCGGACGAGGCAGGTGACCTGTGACCACCGGCAGGGTGTCGAGATGGATCAGCATCAGCATCCGCACATAAATCGGCACCCGCCAGTCGCTGAAGATATCCGGGTGCTCGACCGCGGTGAGGAAAGCCTTGATCGTCACCCGCTTGGCGTCCCCCTCATTGCCGCTGCGGTGCAGCGCATACCTCCACACCCACGGGGCAACGCGGTCGGACAATTCCAGCACAACATCCTCACCCACCAAACCGGCGGTGAGCCTGTCGTACAACTCGTCATCCCAAGGCTGCCGGAGCAAAGAAAGCACGGTGACCTTCAGGGACCTAACCGCTCAGGGACATCTGTAGCGGGTACACCACTCATAGCGCACGACGAGATTCACGCCCGTCCTAGGTCTCGGTAGTTCCCCGGGGTCACCCCCGGTAGAGAGAAGGACTCGACCCGCGTCTGGGCGTCACGATCGAACATGCATCGCACTCAATTTCAGGATCGGCCAGAAACGCGACGGAAGCCGGCGTCCGGGGGCGCGAGGTGTCAATGCCGACTGAAAACAGGACCAGTTGTGCCGATTGAAAATGGGGCCACCTTTGGTTGTTGATGTTGGTCAGTCTTGGTCTGGTGTGGTGGCCGCGGAGCGGCCGAGGTCTCGGTCTTTGAGTCGGTAGCTGTCGCCTTTGTGGGCGATGACTTCGGCGTGGTGGACGAGGCGGTCGAACATCGCAGCGGCGACGACGTCGTCGCCGAAGACTTCTCCCCAACGGCCGAAGGGTTTGTTGCTGGTGACGATCAGCGATGCGCGTTCGTAGCGGGCGGAGACGAGCTGGAAGAACAGGTTCGCTGCTTCGGGTTCGAAGGGGATGTAGCCGACCTCGTCGATCACGAGCAGCGGGTAGCGCCCGAGGCGAATCAGTTCGGCTTGCAGGGTGCCGTTGCGGTGTGCGATAGCGAGGCGGTCGACCCATTCACTCGCGGTCGCGAACAGGACCCGGTGCCCGGCTTGGCAGGCCCGGATCGCGAGCCCGGTCGCGAGGTGGGTTTTGCCGGTCCCGGGCGGCCCGAGGAACACGACGTTGTCTTTGGCGGTGACGAAGTCCAACGTCCCCAGGTGGGCGATCAGGTCGCGTTTCAGTCCGCGGGCGTGGTCGAAGTCGAAGTCCTCCAACGATTTGCGGGCCGGGAAACGGGCTGCTCGGATGCGGCCTTCCCCGCCGTGGGATTCTCGGGCTGAGACTTCGCGTTGCAGACAGGCGACGAGGAACTCTTCATGGGTCCAGGACTCGGCCCGGGCCCGTTCAGCCAGCCGGGCGACCGCGTCACGCATCGTCGGTGCTTTCAACGCCCGGGTCAGAAACGAGATCTCAGCAGTGAGGTCACGGGTGCTGGTCTTGGATGCAACAGCCATCAGGCCACCTCCTCAGTCACGCCGAAGATCTGGTCGTAGTCGCTGAGCGAACGTTGCTCAACGTCATCGGCAACCGGGCGCTTCGGCACCTTGGGGTGTCGGCGCAGCAACTCGGCGGCTGCCCTGTGCTCAGGGTCGGTGATGCTCTGATGACGGGCCCAGCACCGCTCATGGGCGGCGACGATCCGCCCGGCGCAGGTGACCGTCACCGTCTGCAGATCGGCGTGGACCTCGACCCGGCGCCCGATCACGGAGGGGTGCACGGAGTAGTCATTAGAATCCAGACGGACGTAATAGTCGCGTGGCAGCCGCAAGCTCGTCCTCCATCCCAGCGCGGGCGCCACCGGCGGCAGAGCGAGCATGGCCCGCCGGTCGGTGTCCCACCGATCCGCCGGTCGACACCCCAACGCGCGGTGCTGACGGGCGTTGGCCCGGGCCAACCAGTCCTCGAGCTGGGCGTTGAAATCGGCGGGCGAGCTGAACTTCCGGCCGGGCAGAAACGACGTCTCGAGGTAGCCGTTGGCCCGTTCCACCAGCCCCTTGGACTCCGGATCGCGCGGCTTGCACTGGATGACTCGCACGCCAAGCATCCCGCGGAATGCCTCGAACTGATCGGTCAACTTCGGTCGCCCCTCCCGCCAGGACCCGACCGCGGACTCGTTATCCCAGACCAACGCCTTGGGCACCGCACCGAAGCGCTGCAGCAGCAGCCAATGCCCGGCGATCAGATCCGGGGCCTGCCGTGAGGGCAGCAGCACCGCACTGATCACCCGCGAATACCCGGCCACCATCACCAACACCGGCGGGCGCCCGTGCTGCCCATGGCCCAACCCGATGTCGACCGGCGGGAACCACAGATCGCACTGGGCCAACCCACCCGGGTCATAGCCGGTCCGCGACGCCGGATCAGGCGGGGCGAACAACGGCCGCAACCGCGCGACCCGATCCCGCAGCACGCTGGAGGATCTGACCCAGCCCACACGCTCGCCGATCACCGACGCCGGCATCGAAGGGAACTCCGCCAGCAACTCCCGGATCGCAGGCTCGAACGCATCCGCTGCCGAGCCTCGCGGCGGCCGCGAATACCGCGGCGGATCAGCCGAGGCCAACGCCCGCGCCACCGCCCCCCGCGACACCCCCAGCCGGCGAGCTATCGCCCGCGCCGACAAACCCTCAGCACGATTCAACCGGCGGATCTCCGCCCAATCCTCCAAGGCAAGCACACCCCTCACTGTCAGGGATGGCCCTCTTTTCACTCGGCAACATCGGCCTAGTTTTCACTCGGCAGCGACACGTGCTGCGCCCTGCGCACCTGCTGGCAGGGACCGACCAAGCCACTGTGAACGGTGCATCGAACCATCCGCCAATGCCGATGTTGCGCCGCTTTAGATGATCATGACGTGCGGCCAGAACTTTTCTGCGCCTGCAGGCGGA
>JBBRDH010000257.1:0-4074 GCA_038204125.1 Mycobacteriales bacterium | reverse complement strand
GAACGCGGCGATGGTCTGGAACAGGCTTCCCATCTGGTCGAGCGGGATGAAAAGACCGCCACCGAAAGCGAAGAGGACCAACGCAAAGGACAGGATCTGCATGACGTTCTCGGTCGGCAGCAGATATCCCATGAAGAGTCCGAAGGCCGCGAACAGCAGGGAGCCGATCCAGACGGCGAGGCCGGTGAAGATCCACAGGTACAGGGGCATCGAAGGTCGGCCGGAAATAATTCCGGCGGCATAGACGGCCAGGACGGATCCGAGCCCGAGGACCAGCGCCGTGAGCATTTTCACCGCGACATAGGCGGCCGGCGACAACGGCGTCAGGCGCAGTTGCCGACTCCAGCCCGCTGCGCGTTCAACTGCCACCATCGCGCCTCCGCTGGTGGTGGCCAGTACCGCGCCGTACAGGGCCATGCTGATCATCACGAAGGCGGAAACGTTGCCGTGGCCCGCCTTCAGGTCGGCGTACTGGCTATTGAGCCCGAAGATCAGGAAGAAGACCACCGGGAGGACGACCGAGAACGCCAAGGTCCGCCGATTGCGCAGCAGTCGTCTGATCTCCAAACGCAGCAGGGTCGCGTTCAGCCCGCCCAATCCGGGAGCGCGGCGGGTCGTCAGGTCGACCGGACGCGGGGCGTTCATGACGCATTCCCGTGCAAGACGTCGAGGGTGTCGGCGGCCGGGCCACCGGTCAAGTCACCGGTCAGGGCGATGAACGCCTCCTCCAGGCCGCGGGTGGTTATCTCGAGGTCCTTGGCCGCCGTGTTGCTCAGCAGATATCTCGCCACGGCGTCGGAGTCGACCGCGTTGACCAGAACCGTCTCGCCGTTGATCTCGACGCTGTGCGCACCAGGCATTCTCGACAGAGCCGCAGCATCGGCTCCGGGAAGTGTCGCCCGGACCGTCCGGCCGGCGGCCATGGCTTTGATCTGCGCGGCGGTGCCATCGGCGACGATCTTCCCGCGCCTGATCAGGATGATCCGGTCGGCGTTCGCATCAGCCTCTTCCAGGTAGTGGGTCGCGAACATGACTGTGCGCCCCACGGCGGCGTCCTGCCGGATGGCTGACCAGAAGCTGCGGCGTCCGCCTACATCCATGCCCGTCGTCGGCTCATCGAGGATCAGCAGTTCGGGGTCCGGCAGCAGGGCCATCGCAAAACGCAACCGTTGTTGTTCGCCGCCGGAACACTTGCCCACCATCCGGTCGGCGATGCCCGCAATACCCGCCCGCTCCAACACTTCTGACACCGGCCGCGAGTGGCCGAACAGACTGGCGGTGTAACGGGCGGTTTCGGCGACGGTGAGATCCTTGAGCAGGCCACCGGTCTGCAGTACGGCTGAGACCAACCCTCTGGCGATGGCCCGCCTGGGTGGCATTCCCAGCACCATCGCTTCGCCGGACGTCGGGCGGGACAGCCCCAGAATGATGTCGACGGTCGACGTCTTGCCGGCACCGTTCGGGCCCAGGAAAGCAACTATCTCCCCCGGCTCGATCTTCAGGTCGATGCCGTCCACCGCCCGGACCTCACCGAAGCTCTTGTGCACCCCGGTGAGTTCGATGGCCGGAGCCCGGTCAGGGTCGGGCGTTCTCGTTGATCCGCGGACTTCCACCGGTCTGCTTCGGCTCGGCGCAGGGCTGATATCCGGCTGGTTCATCCACCATCTCCCTCGAGTGGGTGCGACGGCCGCTCGAAACGGGCCGTCGAACACGTGGCGGGCGGTCGACCAGCCGGCCGCCACTGATTGAACTGGTACGGCCAGTATTGCGCCGGCCGGCCGTTCGAGCGACCGGGATCGTTCGCCCGGTGCCCCCTCCGCTCCCGGGCGGCCCGGGAAACCCTCCGAAGGCTGATCCTGGCTGTTCGATCGAGCCACCGGGCGGTTACGTCATTGGCGGTACGTCATTGGCGGCCCTGGCACCGATTTCCGCGCAGGTGATGTGCCCGGCCGAATCGGGGTCGCAGCCGGCACTGGCCGGGCCAGCCACCGCTACCTGGACCTGCCGGTGCCGGACTCATTCCAGCGCCGCGGGCACGTGCGGTGCAGCAAGGATTCACCCTTTTCGGCGACCACTTCTCACGACCGCTCCTACCGAAAGGGTACGGTCGGGAAGGTGGCGCCCGAACGGGCCTGCGGACATCTAAATGAGCGTGCGCAGGGCCGACTCCGTCGGTCACCGGTGCGCCTTGGCGGACCCAATGTCGACCAGGCACCATGCACTGCTCGCAGCCGGCGGGGAAGCGCGCGAACACCCGCCCCGCCGTCACTCCCACCTCGGCCGATATCACGGCATCCTCCGGCCTACCCGATGACCGGATGGGACCTGATCGTCGCGTTCGACGTCATCACCGCCTGTGCATATATCGGCGTCGTGATCATCATCGTTCAGTCCGGACCGGGCAGGGCAGGCGCAACCGGCTTGCCTACCAACCGATCTACGACCTCGACGACCGGCACTTGGTGGGCTTCGAGGCGCTCGCCAGGCTGTTCGATCCGTCCGGGGACGGCTGTTACCCCGGCCGTGTTTCTGCCGATCGCCGAAGCGGCCGGCCTGATGCCGGTGCTCGGCCGACGGGTGACCGACGAGGCGCTTCACTGCCTCGCCCATTGGCGGGCACAGAATCCGGCGGACGTCCCGGCGACGATGTCGGTCAACTTCAGCGGTAGTCAGGTGCAGGACCCCGAACTGCTTGAGATGATCGAGAAAGCCCTCGAACGGAACGGGCTCCGTCATGAGGCTTTCACCCTGGAACTGGCTGAATCAGTGCTACTTGAATCCACCGCATCCACACTGAATCAACTCGCCGAACTGCGGGCCTGCGGAGTGGGAATCGCCATCGACGCCTTCGGCACCGGCTATGCCTGCCTGCGGCACCTGGCGACGCTCGCTGTCAGTTCGGTCAAGGTGGACCGATCGTTCACCTCGACAATGGCCACCGACCGCACCAGCCGGCCAATCGCCGACGCCATTGCTGCTCTCGCCGCCGATCTCGGCCTGAGTTGCGTCATCGAGGGCGTCGAGTCGGAGCAACAGCTGACCGCCCTTCCACCGGGCGTCCTCGGGCAGGGCTTCCTGCTGGGTCGACCCGATGCGGTCCTCAAAAGTGATTGGGCAATTCCGGCTCTCTGACACTCACCCGATCATTGATGCTCCCCGCCCCCGTGCCGGTGAGGATGATCACAGGAATCTTTCGAGTGGTTCGACTACGGGATTCCACCACTCCTGAGGCCCACCGTCCGCCAATTGTGACACCCGGTAACGCTACTGTCGGTGTGCATCTGGCTGGGCACACAGGGTGGTTCTGACGTCGTGAAGCACTACAGAGCGCAACATCTCCCATTGTTTGCGCAGCTCCAAGCGCCCCGACCCAGCGGTGTTCCTGGACTATGGTCGTCAATAGAACGCGAAGGGCGAATCTGAGCTTCACACGTTTGGTCACTCCGATTGACCAGTGGGAGGAGTGCCCGTTTCAAGGCTGTCATAGTCGTGAATGGCTTACGCCGCGACCTATGAGCAGTCGGATTTCGACGTCCCAGAAAACCGTCATCGAAACCCAATGGAGTAAGAGGTCATGATGTCTGCCAATACCCGCCCTGTCACCCCGAGGCCGCCGGCCAGGTTTAGTCGCCGATCCGTGCTCAGATTGACCGCGGTCGCCGGAACCTCCGCCGCGGCTCTGGCTGCGACCCACTACGCGAACGGCGCAAACCCTCTGCTAGACGACACCTCTCAAGCGCCGGTCGCTCCGGCCGCGCCCGCAACCATCAATATCGGCGATGCGGTGTCGCGGACCACGGCCGACCGCAGCGGTCTGGTGTCCGGGACCTATGTGCCCGACCGGTCGAACACCGGGATTCTCACCGCCCGGTCGGCGTTGACCCGGTACAACTACCCCGGCTCCGCGCGAATCGACATCACCACGCCCAATCGGGTGTTCCGCGGCATGGAAATCTTCGGCGACATCCGCATCATGGCCCGCGGCACCCGCTTCTACGACTGCCTGTTCCGCGGCCCCAACTACTGGCCCACCAACGACGCCGCCATCGTGGAATGCAACTTCGCCGCCGGCTA
>JBBRDH010000256.1:0-4103 GCA_038204125.1 Mycobacteriales bacterium | reverse complement strand
CGGCTGGCAACGCTGTCGAACCGGCTTGAGGCGGCAACCCCGGGTCCGGCCCAGATCAGGTAGAGCATCGCTGCGAGAAGGGCAGGCGCGAGGCCGAGGTGGATGGGCCCGCCGGCATGGATGCCGGCGGTGAGGATCGCGCCGATCATGTTGGCGGCCATCGCGGCAGCAGCCACGCGGGTCAGCCATCCGAGTAGCAGTAGCAGACCGCAACTGATCTCCAGGGCGGTGACCTGGTAGACCAGGGTTCTCGACCGGGGGAGGCCGAACGCGACGAACATGTCGATCTCGTTCTGGTGCGCGGTGATCTTCGGGATCGCGGAGGCCGGGAACTACAGACCCCCGACGATCCGCACGACGGTGGTGGCGAGCAGGGTGCGGCGACCGGAGACCCGGTTGTCGAACAGTCCCATCGCGGTGGCCCTGATGCGGCCTGTCACGCCGGGTTCTCGCTCGCGCCCGCAGGGTCGGTGATCTTGGTCGCCGCGGTTGCCGGTTGGGCGACACCAGATTCGTCACCAGCTTCGCCGGCTTCGGGCGCCCGGCCCGCTCGTACGCCAACGCGTGCGCCGCCGTCGACCGGTGGCGCCCCAGCCGATCGATATTGCGCCCCAACTCACGGGAAATCGTCGACGCGCTCCGCCCAAGGCGGTAGCGATGGACCGCGTCGACTCACCCGCCGCCCGTCCGAGCGCGATCTCCTCCCGCTCGGCGAACGTCAAGCATCGGTCCTTCAATCCCCGCCCCCGCCGCGGACGCACACCAGCAGCCTCGACCAAAACCCGGCGCCCAGTCCGCCGACTGGAGTCGATGACAGCAACAGCCTCGGTGATGAACCCGCCGTCGGCCATCACCTGCCAGAACTGCTGCAACAGATCCGGACGAACGAAGATCGAATACTCAGCCACGACAACACCCAATCAGTAGGTGTTGCGATCACCGCAAGAACCCAAGGATCCGCAACGGAGACGTCGACCTCCGAACTGTCCGGTCATCGACCCGCAGACCTGATTCTGAATTCGCGGGACACTAGGTGAGGTATCGGCCGATCGGCTCTGTCATCCCAGCCGGTTGCGGACCCAGTAGAACGAGAGCCAGATCAGCGCTGCAGCTGCCACGATGAACAGTCCGCCTTCCAGCCATTGGAATGTCCAGAACCGGTCGAGGGGCTGACTGGCCACCACTTCACGTAGTCCGCTGCCGGCGCCGGTGATTTGGTCGGACAGCACCCATCCGCCCGTTTCGGTGATGGACGACCCGTCGATCGTGGGGACGCCGTTCGCGGCGACCACCGATGGACGGACAGATGTGGTGATCGGGGTGGCAAAATGCGGGCGGACCCACAGGGTGACGGCGAGCCGGACGATGGTGAAGGCGGACAGGGTGGCGGCCATCGCCGGGACTGTCCGGCGGATCAGCACCCCGCAGGTGGCACCGAGAGCGAAGGCGAACACGGTGTAGGCCAACGGGACGACACCGCGCACGGAGAACAGCGACGGGGTGAAAATGTTGCCGGCGGCGGCGTCGATGGGCGTAGACCACCAGTTGATCCCGGCGGTGGCCAGGCCCACGAGCAACAACCCGAGCAAACCAACGACGGTCATCTGGCCGGCCAACCACCGGGATGGGGTCACGCTCTGCGTCCAGGCCAGCCGATGCGTTCCCGATTCGAGTTCGCGGGCAACGAGCGGCGCGCCCCAGAAAGCGCCGATCAATGCGGGCACCGCGATCGCCGCCGTGTTGATGAGTTGCACCAGCCGGAAAGCGTCTAGGGCAGCAGCGGAATGGCGTAACTGCAGGCCCGTGACGGACCACATCACGGCCGCGAGTAGGAGGATTCCACCCGCCCACTGCACTGAGGCCCGCGCCTGCCGCCAACTCAACCAGATCATTGCGACACCTCCTGCAGCGAACGGGCACTCCCCGACGCCGAGGTGCGGCCGAGGTAGGCGAGCACCAGGTCTTCCAGACCTAGGGGTTCGACCTGCCACCTCGGGTCGATGATCGGCCCGGCTGACCTGACTATCAGCGTGCTCTGTCGTGGACTGTGGCTGGACTCGATCAGTTCCTGACCTGCTGGAAGGTCGTAGTGGTCGCGCCGCGGCCCGACGAGGCGATGGTGGGAGGCAATCAACTCCTCGACCGGACCGGCCAGTTGCACCCTCGATGCCACCAGGATCACCAGGTAGTCGCAGAGCCGTTCGAGGTCGGCGAGCAGATGGGAGGAGAGAATGACGCTCACGCCGTGCTCGGCGACGATCTCCATCAGGCTCTGGGCGAATTGCCGGCGCGCCAATGGGTCCAAGCCCGCGACGGGCTCGTCCAGGATCAGCAGTTCAGGCCGCTTGGCGATCGCCAGGGTCAATGCCAACTGGGCACGCTGACCGCCGGAGAGCCGCTCCGCCTTCTGCGTCGGATCGAGCTGGACAGCGGCGATCCGCTCTCGGGCCAGGTGGTCATCCCAGGTCGGATTGAGGGCCCGGCCCAGATGAAGATGGTCGTCGACCGACAGGCCGGCGTAGGTTGGCGTATCCTGCGCCACGAAACCTACGCGCGCGAGATGTGATGCGCCGGCGGGTCTTTCGCCCAGTACGTGAACGCTGCCCGCGTTCGGCGTGGTCAGTCCGAGCGCCAAATGGAGCAAAGTGGTCTTACCAGCGCCATTGGGACCGACCAGCCCGACAACCGCACCCGCCGGTATCACCAGATCGCACCCCCGCAATGCGTATCGCCGACCGTACCGTTTGCTCAGCCCGACCGCTTCCAGAGCCGCGATCATGCCACGCCCTCCACCGGTGCACACAGCACGGCAGCGAACAACGCCTCGATGCTGTCCTCGTCGAGCCCAGCGTCGCGTGCCTTTCCCAGCCAGGACCGCAGCTCACGGCGCAGCGGAATGTGGGCCGCGAACGATTCATCGGTCAGCTTTCTGGTCACGAATGTTCCGACCCCCTGGCGGCCGGCGACCAGGCCCTCGTGCTCCAGTTCGCGATAGGCCTTCAATACGGTGTTCGGATTGATGGCGACCGCCTTGGCGACTTCCTTCACCGTCGGGAGCTGATCGCCCAGCTCGAGAAGTCCCAGGCGCAATGCCTGCCGGACCTGTTGCACCAACTGTAGATACGGCGATAGTCCACTGCCGCTGTTCAGCCTGAACTCGATCATCAACCCTCCAGTTCTCTAGTTGACTAGATGACTCGGACACTAACCGTTGATGGTGTCAGGTGCAAGGCCAACACTGATTCTGCCGACGTAGCTTGGGGGCCGTCAGTACCGGTGCCGTTGGCCGAACGGTGACCGGTAAGGCCGCAGGTCACGGGAGTCGCGTCTTCCACAGCGTCCGGTGGCAATTTTCGTACAGCTACCTCGTACGGACTGCCCGCACCGGCCTGTTTTCCTCGCGCCGCGCGAGCCACGTCAACCGACGGCGTGGGCCCGGCGCCTTAACAACACGGCTGTGGCCGCGTTGAAACGAGTCCAAGTCGAGCCGCCACATGACCAGAATCGGGCTGCGGGTTTCATCCACACCTCCCGATCCGCCAGCCGCCATCTTCGCGGTAGCACGAGTGGCAATCTCGTAATCGTCTGGTCTGACGGTCAACCGCGACGGCAGCTTCAAACTTGTGTCTCATAACTCGTGTCCGTTTCCAACATTTTCGACCGTGCGTACACGGGTTACGGACACTGATACGCAAAGGATGGTTCACCTGACAAGTGTCCGTAACTCGTGTCCGGATGATCTTGGCAGTTATGAGACGTTGTAATGCTTACACGAGTCACGTGACACCTTCACTTCTGCAACAGCAGTCACTCTGCGGCCAGCTAGTGCGGCACCTGTTCCGGCAGCAGCTTCAGGCCCTGTTCGAGGCACTGGCGGCTGACCGCCGTCCCGGCTCGGCTGCAACGCCGATGGCCGATGCGGCCGCCGCTCCCGGTTAGCCGAACTGGCCCGCTTCACGCTTGCCCCATAGACCGATGCGTGACCGGTACAAACGGATAACCGCGATGGCGGCGGTACCGCCGTCGGATCGCGGCTTTGAATCCCTTGCCGCTGCGGATCGACTACGTGAGACGAACCAGCGTCACTGCCAGGTGGCAGTCAT
>JBBRDH010000255.1:0-4116 GCA_038204125.1 Mycobacteriales bacterium | reverse complement strand
TCACGGTTGCCCACTGGCTGCCGTTCCTCGCTGCCGCGGGCGGGTTTGCCCTCGCCGCGATGCTGGCGGCTTCGGTGCGGACCGGGACGGGTGCGGTAGCGCCGGCGCCGCCCGAGGGCTCGGCCGGTCGAGTCGAGCCCGATGCTGTGGAACCGGCCACCCAGTCATCGGGCGTGCCGGCCCCCACGGTGCCGTCACCGAACGGACTGGGGTCCGGTGCGACCGCCCGGCGCTTCGGGTCGAAACGGCTGGCGCCCATCTCGGCGGCCGCGACCGGAGCGCAGGACGCGCCCTCGGCCGCAGCTACCCGAACCCCGATCGTGGCCCGCATCGGCGGTGGGTTCCGGGTGCTGTTCGGAGACCCGGTCCTGCGACTGCTGGTGCTGACCGTCAGCGTGATGGCCGCGGCGAACGCGGCGATGGACGGCGTCCTGGTCGTCTATGCCACCGATCTGCTCCTCCTGTCGCCCGCGGTCTACCCGACGCTGCTGGCGACCTACAGTCTGGGCACCCTGCTGGCGGCCACGGTGGTGGCCACCCTGGCGCGTCGCTTCCGCACCGGAGCGCTGATGATGGTGGCGCTGGCCGGAGTCGGCGGGACCATGCTGCTGATGGGCCTGGTTGCAGATCGGTGGGTCGCCTGGGCCTCGTTCGCGGTCATGGGAGTGGCCGGGGGCACCTGGAACGTGCTCTCCGCCAGCCGTCGGCAGCGCCGGACGCCGCGGGCGATGATGGCGCGCGTTTCGAGCGCCTTCCGGGTGATCGCCTGGGGCGTCCTCCCGGTGGGCGCCGCGCTCGGCGGCCTGGTCGGGCAGCAGGCGGGCGTACAGCTCGTATTCATCCTCGGTGGCGGCACCATCCTGCTTCTCGGCTGCGTGGTGGCCAGGAGCTTCTGGGCCGGCGGAGGCGACCTCCCGGTGAATTCTTCCGTCGATCGCCCCGACCTGAGTCTGGAGCGCGAGGTCGGCTAGCGTTGTACTGGTGAGCGTTCTGGAAACGACGGCAATTTTCGTGGGTGTACCGCTGGCGATCTACGTCCTGATCGCACTGCTGTCGATGATCCCCGGCCGGGCGAAACGCCGACCTGGTTATCGACCCGGACAAAGCTGGGACTACCCGCCGCAGTGGTGGGCCGGTGAACTTCCGGTCGTCAGCTCGGCGGGCAGAGAAACCCCGGTCGGTGCGGCCGCTTCCACGACCGGAGCGGTGGATGGCAGTGCCGGGTCGGAGGGGGGCGCAGATGGCAACTGGTGAACTTGCCAGGGTCGAGGACACCGGCGCGGCAGTCCAACGTCGCCGGCGCCCGACCACCGGCCCGGTCGGCAGCCCATCGCCGCTGGACCATCAGCAGCTCGAATTTCTCGACGAGGTCATCGGCGAGGCGGAAAAGGCGACCGGGCTGCGGTTCTCGGCGTACCTCGGCGACCTCGGGGAGAACAGCAGGGCCGGCGCCGTCGCCCTACTGGAGGGTTTGCGGGCCGACGCGCCCTACGCCGTCCTGGTGGCTCTGTCGCCTGGGCAACGATTGGTGGAGATCGTCACCGGATCCGAGGCCGCCCGCCGGATCTCCGACCGGGCCGCCCGGCTTGCGGCGTTGAGCGTTGTCTCGTCAGCGCAGAACGGCGATCTGGCCGGGGCGCTGGTCAGCGGCATTCGCACCCTCGCCGACCAGGCGGGCACCCTTCCCGAACGCTCGTCCTGGTGAACGAGCGCTGATCCGGCCACCACCCGGAGGTGGGGCAGCAACGGCCTGACCGAGGGTCCGGTCCATTGCGTCGTCCGCAGTTCTGCCTGGAAAGGGTTCACGCCGACGCACCCGCCCCAGCCGGCGCTCGGCCGGGTCAGCCGGGGTTCGCGTCGAAGGTTCGCGCCCGCAGGGCCCGTTCGGTCCCCGACAGTCCTTCCGACACCAACCGGGCCAGCGCCGGCGGATGATCCGATGTCGCCCAGTCGCGTGCCAACTGCGCGGTGGTCTCCGACACCGACCACCGGGGGTAGAGGCCGACTGCCACCTTCTGCGCGACCTCGACGCTGCGCCGGGCCCAGACGTCTCCGACCACCGAGAAGTAGGCCGGGGCGTACGGCGCCAGCAGGTCACGCTGCGCTGGGTGGGAGAAACCGTCGATAGCGGCGTCCTGCAAGGCGTTGGCCATCCCGTCGTCGTTGATCAGCCGCTCCCAGATGGCGGCCTTGGACTCGGCGTCGGGCAGCAGGGCGCGGGCCGTCATCGCCCGGCGGGCGCCGGATGCCGTCGGGTCCGCGGCGCTCGCCGCATCGATCTCCGCCGTGCCCGCGGCGCCGTGGGCGACCAGCGCAGCCAGCAGGGTCCACGACATGTCCGCATCGACCGTCAGGCCGGCCAGCGGCGCCGACCCGTCGCGCCATCCGGCGATCACGGCCAACCGGTCGCTGTCGAGCTTGGCCCCGGCAAGCGAATTCACCGCCGCCAACTGCAGGTCGCCGCCCGGCTCGGCGAACGCGCAGAGCTCCGACATCGCCGCAGCGAAGTTCGGCCAGCCCGACTTGTCGGCCCACGCAGGTTCGGCATAGCTGCCGACCGCCAGTCGCACCTGTCCCAGCACCCGCTGCACGACGCCGATCTCGGATTCTCCGCGCAGCCCGGTCGTGGCCAGCGCGGCAAAGTTCCTCGCCCGCATCCGGGCGTCGCGGGTCATCTCCCAGACGGCCGACCAGACGAGTGTTCTGGGGAGCGAGTCTTCGATGTCGGCAATTCGGTCGATCGCCGTGGCCAGCGAGTCCGGGTCCAGGCGCAGCTTGCAGTAGGTGAGGTCGTCGTCGTTGACCAGAACCAGCTCACCGTGCGGCGTCCCGACCAGTTCCGGGACCTCGGTGCGCGCACCGGCCACGTCGAGTTCGACCCGTTGCGTACGGGTCAACCGGCCCCCGGCATCAGAGCGGTAGACGCCGACCGCCAGCCGATGCCGGCGCAGCTCGCCGGCGCCGGGCTCTGCCGGGCCCTGGATGACGGCGAAACTGCGGTATCGGCGGCTGTCATCCAGCTCGAACTCGGCGTACAGGGAGTTGATGCCGGTGGTCTGGAGCCACAGCTGGGTCCAATCGGACAAGTCGCGACCCGACGCCGCGGTGAGGTGCTGCATGAGGTCGGCCAGGGTCGCGTTCCCGAAGGCGTGGGCCCGGAAGTAGGTCTGCAGCCCGGCCAGGAAGCTCTCGTAGCCCACATAGGCCGCGAGCTGCTTGAGCACACTGGCGCCCTTCGCGTAGGTGATGCCGTCGAAATTCACCTCCACGGCAGCCAGGTCGACCATGTCGGCCGCGATCGGGTGGGTCGAGGGGAGCTGATCCTGTACGTAGGCCCACGATTTCTCGGAGTTGGCGAATGTGGTCCAGGAAGATGTGTAACGGGTGGCGCCGACCTGGGCGACGACAGAAGCCCAGGTGGCAAAGGACTCGTTGAGCCAGAGATCGTCCCACCACTTCATGGTGACCAGGTCGCCGAACCACATGTGCGCCATTTCGTGCAGCAGTGTTTCGCAACGCCGCTCATAATGATATTCGGTGACCTTGGACCGGAATACGTAATCCTCCCGGAACGTGACGGCGCCGGCATTCTCCATGGCGCCGGCATTGAATTCCGGAACGAAGAGCTGATCATATTTCCCGAACGGGTAATGCACGCCGAAAGCCGCGTGATAAAAGTCGAAACCCTGCTTGGTCTCGGTGAAAAGTCTCTCTGCATCGAGGAACTGGGCCAGGCTCTCGCGGCAGAAAAGCCCAAGGTCGATGCCGTCGTGAGAATCGCGTACCACATGGTAAGGCCCCGCGACGATGGCTGTGACATAGGTGCTCATCGGCTCCGTGGGTACAAAAGAATGGATATTCGGGGCGCCTGGCGCCGACCCGGCCGGCTCGATGGACGCCGTTGCCCCATTGGAGACGACCTGCCACTTTGCCGGAGCTGTCACGGTGAAGGTGAACCTGCCCTTGAGGTCGGGCTGGTCGAAGCAGGCGTAGAGCCGTTTGGCGTCGGCGGTCTCGAACTGCGAATACAGATAGACCGCGTTGTCGACCGGGTCGACGAATCGGTGCAGGCCTTCACCGGTGTTGGTGTATATCCCGACGGCGTCGACCACGAGC
>JBBRDH010000254.1:0-4149 GCA_038204125.1 Mycobacteriales bacterium | reverse complement strand
GGTGTTCGGGCTGAGGTAGGCCAACCGGGCGACCTCCAGGTTGCTCTTGCCCTGGGTGATCAGTGCCAGGATCTCCGACTCCCGGTCGGTCAGGCCCTCACCCCGCCCCGGCCAGTTCCCGCTGCTGGGCCCCCGGGGCTGCTTCGGAGGATCGCTGATGACCACTTCACCGGCGTGCACCGCCTCGAGGGCCGACACCAGTTCGCGGGCCGGCAATGTCTTCGACAGGTAACCGCGCGCCCCCTGACGGCGGGCGTCCTCGATCAGGTCGGGGTGGAAGTTCCAGGTGTAGACCACAACCTTGTGCTCACCCGGGTGGCGGGCCAGCACACCGATCTCCTCGCTGTCGGACTCCGGCTGGGCGAACGAGTCGTAAAGGACGATGTCGACCGGATCCTTGACGGGCTGGTTGGCGTCGATCTCCGCCACGACGATCCGGTCCCGGTAGGGATCGAACATGTGGGCCACCCCGATCAGCACCACGTCGTAGTCGTCCACCAGCGCCACCGTTAGCGGGGGTTTGGGGGTGCGCTCCAGGGCCATAGGGGAACAATAAACCCCCCTAGGGGTGTACCGCATCAGCCCTAGGGGTGGCAATCTTCTGTTGTCGGCTCCGGTCGGCGGGCCAACCGGAACCGGTTGTCCCCAAGTGCGCCCCGAAGGAAGGACCCTCATGCTCGGTCTCATCGTCAGTCTGATCGTCATCGGCCTCATCGCAGGCGCCATTGCGCGTCTGCTCGTCCCCGGCAAGCAGAATCTGTCCGTGGCAGCGACGATCGTCCTGGGAATTGTCGGCTCGTTCGTCGGTGGATTCCTCGGCTACCTGCTCTTCCACAAGGACGCCGCCCATGGCTTTTTCCAGCCGTCCGGCATCATCGGTTCGATCATCGGTGCTGTTGTCGTGCTGCTGCTGTGGATCAAGTTCGGGTCGCGCTCGCGTACGCGGGTCTGACCTCGCCAGGAAGGGCACGGCCGGGATGCCCTCGGTCGTGCCCTTCGTCGTATCCAGATCAATTCAAACCATTCCTCCGGGCTGGGTCGGGAGCCGCCATCGGGTGCATGGGCGGCGCGGGAGCACAATGCGACTTCCTGAGTTGACCCATTTCTGGAGGTAATAGTCGGATGTCCCAACCCGAGAGCCCGCGCGCCGTGGTCTACGCCCGCAACGGCGGACCGGAAGTCCTGGCCCTCGTCGAGAAGCCCGTGCTGGCGCCGGGAGCCGGCGAGGTGCGGGTGCGGATCCACCGGTCGGGGGTCAACCCCACGGACTGGAAGTCGAGGGTCGGTGCGGGTGACGGCGCGGCGGTCGATCCCCCGCAGGTCCCGAACCAGGACGGCGCGGGGGTGATCGATGCCGTAGGGCCTGGGGTGGACCCGGTGCGGGTGGGGCAGCGCGTCTGGGTGTGGGAGGCCGCCTACCAGCGAGCCGACGGCACGGCGCAGGATTATGCGCTGATACCGCACCACCAGGCTGTTCCGCTGCCGGATGCGGCATCGTTCGATCTGGGTGCGGGGTTGCCCATCCCGTTCATCACCGCTCATCGGTGTTTGACGGTGACCGAGGGCGGGCCCGAACATCTGGCGCCCGGGGCGCTGACCGGCCGGGTTGTTTTCGTCGCCGGTGGGGCGGGGGCGGTCGGCAATGCGGCGATCCAGTTGGCCCGCTGGGCGGATGCGACTGTGGTGACGACGGTGAGCAGTCCGGAGAAGGCGCGGTTCGCGGCGGCGGCCGGCGCCGACCACATCATCAATTACCGCGAGACTGATGTGGCGGACGAGGTGCGCAGGATCTTCCCCGGCGGCGTGCACACCATCGTCGAGGTCTCGCCGGCGAGGAACTCGGACATGGACGCCCGGATTCTGGCGCCCAACGGTTCGATCGCGATCTACGCCAATGACGGCGGCGACGACATGTCGTTGCCGATCCGGACCTCGATGGCGCCGAACATCCGATGGCAGTTCGTGCTCGTCTACACCGCCCCCCGGCAGGCAAAAGAGCATGCGGTGCGGTCGGTCAGTGCCGCGCTGGCAGCGGGAGCGATTCGAGAGGTGTTGCCGTTTCACCACTTTCCGCTGGACCAGGCCGCTGCGGCTCACGAAGCGGTGCAGAATTCGACGGTCGGCAAGGTGCTCATCGACCTGGTCTGAGCTGCGCCGGCAGCGTCGGCCCGGGTCTGAAAGATACCGCGCTGGCAGGTGGGCAGCCGTCCGCATCCAGGGTGCTGACCCAACTCGGGGCGACCGCCGACATCGTCCGCGCCGTCAACACCGGTCACTGGCGGGTCTCGCGCCCGCGCTGGACATTGATGCGGCACTGGCTCGGGGACGTGCCCGAGCCGTGGACCCCTGCCGACGGGTACCGGGAGATCGTGCGCCGCTGGCTCTACACATTCGGTCCGGGAACCGTGGACGACATCACCTGGTGGCTGGGTGCCACCAGGACCGCGGTGCGGCCGGCCCTGGCCGAACTCGAGGCGGTCGCGGTGTCCCTCGACCGGGGCGGTATGGGCTGGCTGCTGCCCGACGACCTCGAAGAGGTGCCGGACCCCGGACTGTGGGTGGCGCTGCTGCCGGTGCTCGACCCGACCGTGATGGGTTGGCAGGGAAGGGATTTCTACCTCGGCCCGCACCGTGACCTGATTTTCGACCGGAACGGAAATGCCGGCACCACGGCTTGGGTCGACGGGCGGATCACCGGTTGCTGGGTGCAGGACGACGCGGGTGTGGTGCATGTCAGGTTGCTGGAGCACGTTCCGGCCAGCGCGCGTCGCGCCTTGGACGCCGAGGCGTCCCGACTGGCGGCCTGGCTCGCCGGCACCCGGATCGGGACCGTCTATTCGTCGCCGGCCATGAAAGCCACCGGAACCGGCGCGTAGTTTCGGGCGGAAGTTGACGGCCGCCAAGCCAGTGGAACGTCAGGAGCCCACCGGGAGGTGGTACTGCACTCCGGTCAGCTCCTCGGAGAGATCCCAGAGACGAGCGGCGGTCTTCAGGTCGGTCGCCGATGGCACCGGCGGGACCTCGGTGGGATACCCCTTCGACTCGCCCCGGCCGTCCGGCCCGATGAATTGGCCGCCCTGCGCATCGGGATCGGTCGCCGCGTACAGCTCCGGCAACACCCCCATCTCGACGCTCTGGGCCATCAAGACGTTTCCGATTCGACCGAAGATCTTCATGAGGCCGGTCGGCCCGGACGTCTGCAGATTCGTCGCCGAATAGCCCGGATGAGCCAGAACGCTCCTCAGTGGCGACTGCGCAGCGCGGAGCCGCCGATCGAATTCAAGCCCGAACAGGACATTCGCGAATTTCGACTGCGCATAGAAGCCGGTCGGTGAGTACGATTTCGCGCCGGTCAAGTCGTCGAAATGGATACTTCCGCGTTTGTGGAGGGTGGAACTGACCGTCACCACCCGCGTGTGGGATTCGCTGGGCCGCAGCAGATCCAACACCAGGCCGGTGAGAGCGAAATGTCCGAGATGATTGCCGGCGAACTGGATTTCATTACCCTGCGGGCTCAGCGAGCGCGGCGGCATCATCACCCCGGCATTGAGGACCAACGCGTCCAGCACTAATTTCTCGCCGTGCAGACCCTCGGAGAACCGGCGTACCGAGTCGAGATCGGCAAGGTCGACCACCCGGACTTCGAGTTTTGCGTCCGGCTGCTTGGTCAGCAGTTCCGCAACGGCCTGACGGCCCCTTTCCTCGTTCCGGACGGCGAGGACGACCGTGGCGCCGCGCCTGGCGAGTTGGCGGGTGGCAGCCAACCCCAGCCCGCTGTTGGCTCCGGTGACCACCACGGTTCTACCGGACTGGTCGGGGATGTTCTCTGCGGTCCATCTCTTGTTCCTCACCTGATCGAGTATGCCAATCCGCAAGGCCGGCCTTCGGCGGCAGCTGGCCTGCGGCAACAGCCGCGGCAACTACTCGATGGCTGCGCCTGCTGCTGACCGCTGGGCGAGTCCGGCGGTCCACTTCTGCTCGATGCGGCCGAACCGCCACACTGCCAGCGCGATGAGCCAGGACACGACGAAGAGCCCGACGATCCCGTAACCCGCATAGTCCAGCGGGATGTCGGCGATCCAGGCCAGGGGGCCGCTGCGAATGTTTGCCTGGTCGACCAGCACGCCCACAAGTTCGATGGTTCCGATG
>JBBRDH010000253.1:0-4186 GCA_038204125.1 Mycobacteriales bacterium | reverse complement strand
CAGCGATCTCATCCGTCGCCTGTGCGGCGTCGAGGGCCGGATTGCCGGGCGCTGGGTCGCCGGGATTCTCAGCCGCCCAACGGATTGACCGGACGATCGTGGCGTAGCCGGTGCACCGGCAGATCTGCCCGGAGATCGCCTCACGTATTTCGGTATCGGAAGGATGCGGAGTTTTATCGATCAGCGCCCGGCCGGTCAACATCATTCCCGGGGTGCAGAAGCCGCACTGCAGCCCGTGTTCCCGCATGAAGCCTTCCTGGATCGGGTCCAGGGTGGCCCCGTCGGCGAGGCCTTCGACGGTCTTGATGTCATGTCCCACCGCCATCGCCGCCAGCACCGTGCAGGATTTCACCGGCAATCCGTCCATCAGGACGACGCAGGTACCGCAGTTACTGGTGTCGCAACCCCAGTGGGTTCCGGTCAACCCCAGCACATCCCGGATGAAATGCACCAGGAGCACCCGGGGCTCGCTGTCCTGGGTGATCTCGTTGCCATTCACCGTCATGGTCATCTGCATGCTGATTCAGCCCTTCGATTCGGTCAGTACGCCGGTCGGCTCCGATGGGCCCGGCCCGTTGATCCCGGCCAGGGCGCGCGCCACCGAGAGCCGCAGCACCCGACGGGTCAACTCGTCGGCGAGGTGACGCTTGTAGTCGATCGGGCCGCGCTGATCGGCGACCGGATCGCAGTCACGGGCGGCGATCCGGCCGGCCGCCTCGAACAGTGGATCGGATGGCTGCTGACCGCGCAGGATCGCCTCTGCTTCGAGCACCGGTCCCTCGAGCCCCACCGCTGTCAGGCCGATCGACGCATTCTCGATGCTGCCGTCGGCGGCGAGGGTGACGGCGGCGCCCGCCGCGGCCACCGCCCAATCGCCGACCCTGCGTTCCACCTTCTCGTAAGCGCTGCCCGAACGCAGCCGGATCGGGAACCGGATCTCGGTGAGCAGTTCCTGTTGCCGGACTGCCGTTTCGTACGGGCCCACCCGCAGTTCGGCCATGGAGACGACCCGCTCGCCGGCCGACCCACGGATGACGGCCTCGGCGTGCAGCACATCGCAGACTGTCGACAGGTCCTCCGCCGGGTCGGCCTGGCAGAGCGAGCCACCGATGGTCCCGCGGTTGCGTACCACTGGGTCGGCGATGACCTTCTCGGCGTCCAGCACGATCGGAAACCACCGGGCGACCAGTTCCGATTCGGCCAGCTCGCTGTGCCTGGTCAGGGCGCCGATCCGCAGGTATCTGCCGGATTCGGTGATGAAGTCCAGTTCGATCAGGTCGTTGATGTCGATCAACCACTCGGGCCTGGCCAGGCGCAGCTTCATCATCGGCAGCAGGCTGTGCCCGCCGGCCAGAATCCGTGACTCCGGGCCGTGGCGTTCCAGCAGGGCGATCGCGTGGTCAACGCTGTCGGCCCGGGCGTAGTCGAACGGTGCGGGAATCTGCACGACGCTCCTTTGCATCGGTGGTGCGGGACAGCCCGGAATCGCCAGCCCGCCGGCACGCCCAACGGCGCGTCACCCAGCGTGGTGGGGATCCACACCGTCGTACGGCACGATGGGCAGGTCAACCCCGTCATAAGCCTTTGGTTATGAGGTAGCAGTGACCCTGAGTCAACTGCGAACGTTCGCCCTGGTAGCCCGTCTCGGGTCGCTGCGCGCCGCCGCGGCAGTGCTGGGGATCAGCGAGCCGGCGGTCTCCACGGCGCTGGCCGCACTGCGCAGCGACCTGGGTGATCCGCTGTTCGTCCGCTCGGGGGGCGGCATCGCGCTGACCCCCGGCGGTCATGCCCTGGCCCGGCACGCCCAGGAAATAGTCGGCCTGGCCGAGCAGGCCCGCACCGAAGTCGCCCAGGCAGGTCCGTCGACGGCACGACTGCGGGTCATGGCTACGGCCGCTTTCGAGGAACATGCCGCTGCCGCACTGCTCGACGGCTTCACCCGCCGGTTACCCGGCCTCGCGGTGGACGTGATCGTCGGCTCGTCCGATGTGGTGGCCACGGCCCTCATCGAGCGCTCAGCCGATATTGCTCTCGGAGCGAAACCAACTGCGCTGGAACACATCACGATGAATGTGGTGCCATTCCTGCGGTATCAGCGGATCGTCGTCGCAGCCCCTGACCACCCGCTGGCGGCTGCCGTCCCGCCGGTCCTGGTGGCCACGGTGCTCCGATACCGCTGGCTGATCGGCCATGCGGGAATCGAAGAATTTGCCGAGGACGGGAAGTGGCTCTTCTCCCAGCACCGGTTGCCGGAGTTGGTGCGGCTGCCGAACGAGACCGATGCCCTCGCTGCTGTCCGGGCCGGTGACGGAATCGCGCTGGCCCTGGGCCAGGTGGTCCGGGCCGATCTCGCCGCTGGTCGGCTGGTGTCCATACCGGTGGTCGGCACGCCCATCCAGGGCCTCTGGTACGCCAGCACTCTCGGCCTGGATCGGGCCCCGGAGGCAGCCCGGATCCTGCAACGCTTTGTAACCACCCCGGACGCCACTGCGGCGATGATGGCCAGTCGCGGGGCTGAACGCGCGAGTCGATCTGTGCCCACGGTGCACGTCGGTCTCTGGAGCTGATCGCCGGCCGAACCAGGCCGCAATGCTGCCGGGTCTGGCTCGATTGCTCACTGGGGCACATACTCGGGCAGCGAGTTCACCCTTCGAAAGGCGGCGGCGATGGAGCCGGACCAGAACAGCCCGATGGCCACCGACGGAACGGGAGCCGTGCACGAGCTCGCGGGCTGACCGTCGCCGAGGCAGTGGCCCGCGCCGAGCAGGGCAGGCCGCCCGCGGAGGTGCACCACCCGCCGACCGAATCGGCAGCCGGCAGTGCACCCGTCGAGCAGCATTCGAACGATCCGGGAATGAAGGAAGGCTGACGCGGTAGTTCGCGTGGGGTTCACCCGCCCGACGCCGGCCATTCAGGGCCCTGCGAAAGCATCGGGCCATGACTGACGACGAAGTTATCTTCAGGTCCGGTTTCTCCCGCCGCAGCCTTTTCACCGCGGCGGCGGTGGCAGGCGTTTCCGTGGCCGAGCCGCTGCTGACCGCTGGGACCGTGGCCGCAGCCTCTTCGGTCGGGGGGCCCGAGCGGCGCGCGGCGACGGACCCGGTGACGACCCCACGGGTCAACGGCCTGCACCTGCAATACGGCAGGGACGCGGCATCGGAGGTGGTGGCCTCCTGGCACACGCTGCAGCCGGTCACCGATGCGCGGGTACTCCTCGGTGACCGGGAAGGGGCGGACCGGGCGGGCCGCTACCACGGGTCGATCCCGGCCCGGCAAGCCTCCTATACCGACGCCAAATCGGGCACTGTCGTTTACGCCTACCACGCCCGCATCACCGGTCTGCATTCGTCGCACGAATACGTCTACGCCGCGATCCATGCAGGGGCGCAACCCGAATTCGGCTCTTTCCGTACCGGGCCGAAGGGGCGGGAAGGCTTCACCTTCACCAGCTTCGGCGATCAGGGCACGCCGACCACCGGGAGGAAATACGTCCCCCCGCCGGGTGTCGAGATCGCCAGGTTGCCCTTTGTCAACGACAACCTGGGCTCACCGGCGGCCGGCGACACCACAGCGGGAGTCGAGCGGGTGCAACCACTTTTTCACCTGTTCAATGGAGATCTGTGCTACGCCAACATTGCCGACGACCGGGTGCGGACCTGGACCGATTTCTGGGAGAACAACAGCCGCAGCGCCCGGCACCGCCCGTGGATGCCGTCGGCGGGCAATCACGAGAACGAACTGGGCAACGGACCCATCGGTTACGCCGCTTATCAGACCTATTTCGCATTGCCGCGGCAACCGGGCCAGACGGATGTGACCGCGGGTCTCTGGTACGCCTTCACCGTGGGGTCGATGAGGGTGATCAGCCTGGCCAACGACGACGTCTGCTACCAGGACGGCGGCAACAGTTATATCCGGGGATATTCCCGCGGCGCGCAGAGGGCCTGGCTGGAGGCCGAACTCCGGCGCACCAGGGCCGACCGGAATATCGACTGGATCGTGGTCTGCATGCATCAGGTGGTGATCAGCACCGCCGACCAGTTCAATGGTGCCGATCTGGGGATCCGTCAGGAGTGGGTGCCGTTGTTCGACAAATACGGCGTCGATCTGGTGGTCTGCGGCCATGAGCACCACTACGAGCGGTCGCACCCGATCCGCGGTCAGGAACCCAACCAAACCCTGACGC
>JBBRDH010000252.1:0-4266 GCA_038204125.1 Mycobacteriales bacterium | reverse complement strand
GGCGGCCGCCGGCAAAGTCGGAATCCTGTCCGCGGACACCGAATCGCTGAGCATCTGCTGGTAGTCCCGCAACCGCCTCGTCGCATCCGCAGACGTCGACTCGATCACCGCGATCGGCTCGATCGCTCATCCGGCCGAAGTCCGCAACGGACCCGGGATCGGGCTTGAGTCCACATACACGCCGCAGGCGGACGCGCCGCTGGCCACCAGGAGTTGCAACTGCGGTGCTTCACCTGTCGCGCGCCGATTCACCGTGTCCAAGTCGCTGGTGACTCGATGAGGGCGGGTCAGTCGGCACACCACGGCCAGACCGCCGATGACCACTGCCGGGCGACCCGTCCTGGACAGGATCGCCGGGATGGCGAACACAAGAGCGGACATCGACGTACCCGCGAGGTCGACGACCGGGACCGGATCGCTACCAGACACGGCGGCCGTCGTGTTGTGGAATCCATCCATCCAGCACTTCGCGACCCCGTCCCGCATCCTGAGCGAGGTCCAGAGCGACGAATAGCGGCAACGCCAGCGGCCACACCTGATCCGTCCAACCTGTCGGGTCGACGCGGCTCGCGCACACCATCGGGACAGGAGCGACCCGGATGGTTGCGCCCCGACCGTCGTGGTCGGCGGCCGCGCCCAACAGGTGAACGGCCCGTCGAAGGATCCCTGAGTCGGGAACGTAGAAGTCCGGCGGGTGATCCGATCGAAGGACGACAGGTGCCCCGTACATTGCTGCTGCCACCGAATCGCTCAGCGCCCAACCGCTGGTCGTCTCTATAGCGTCCAAGCCCATCCTCAGCGCGTCGTTCACCACGCTGTCGCCCAGTGCGGGAACGGTTCTGATGTCCGCTTGGATCGGTTGCCAGACGGCCGCGAGTTCCCAAAACAGCTCCGGCTCAGCGGGCCGCCGGTGCCCATCAACCAGTCCGGCCTCCTGCATCGCCGTCAACGTGGGTGAGACCGAACTCGGTGCCCGGCCCAGTTCGGCCGCGATCTTCCGGACCCGCGCGGGATCGTCGGGGTTCAGCAGCAGTCGAGCGGCCACCTCCAGGCCTACCCGACCGGCAAAAGGGACCGAGCGGACCGGGAAGTCACGCATCGCCGGCATGTCGGCGTCGACGAACAACCCGGGACCTGCTAAATGCAGATGCCCTCGAAGGTCCAACCATCCCCAGCCGGCTTCTTTGAGTACCTCGCGGGGCTCACTTGTGACTCGATCGGACACGACCACCCACAGTGCCGAGCTGTCCCGCGGTTGACCCCTCTCACTCTCCCACCGGGTAAGGCGCTGAACCAGGCCCCCAGCCGCGGTCAGTGACTGTTGCTTGACCTGCATCGAGATTCTGTCCCCGGAAGGAGTGACGACGGTCAGATCCGCAGCCGCGTCAGGATCAGCCGAGTCGGGTTCGACGCTCAGTCCCACACCTGCCGCCGCATCACGCAGCGCTGCCACCGCGTCGACGCCAGCACTGGAAGTCACCAGTCAAGACTGGCGCGGCGTTCGGTGTTCGGTGTTCGGTGTTCGGTGTTCGGTCAATACCGAACACCGAGCAGGTTGCGGGATTGCTGGGGGCCGATGCGCCCCTTCACCGCCTGAATCACACGGCCGCACCGCACGCCCATCCAACAGTTCCTCCCCGATCCGCAGTGCGCCAGCGGTGATCGTCTCGACCGTCACATCCGTGACGTGTCGGGGATTACCGTCTATCTGCTCACCCTTGCCGCGGGGCACCGACGGTGCCACCCGGGCCGGCACCGGCCATGGGCACTGCGCGGCCCTGGCCCGGCGGCGTCGGTGTGCTGGCGGCCAACGCTGATCAGCCTCGGCGGTGATGGCCGCGTCAGGCCGCTGCCTGATGCGAGGTCGCACCCACGGCACCGAGCAAAGCCGTCTGGGCCTGTGTGAGCAGGCGTTCAAGATTGGTGCGAAGCGCGTCAGACTCCAGGTCGATCTTGGCGGCGTGACCTTTGATCAGGCCCGCTAGCCGTTTGACCTCGTCGATCTTGCTGAGCATCGCGACCGCTTCCACGAGCTTCTCCCGGGCCGTCTCGATCTCGCCGCTGTCCTGCCGAGCGCCGGCCGATAGAGCCCCGAGGCGCAAGACCTGTACGACGATGCGTAGCAGGTCGATATCGTCGGTCGCGGGGTCGAAGGCCATCACGATGCGGCGCTGACCGAGGCTGCGAAAGCTGTGTCCGTCATTGAGGTCTGCGGTCGGTACGAGTCCGAGAGAGGCTGCGGCGTCACGGTTGCGCTCGGCTTCGTCGAGGTAGGCGGGCCAGTTCTTCCGGGCCGAGTCGGTCATTTCCAGCACCACGTTGGTCCGACCGTCAGCGGCGGCCAACACGCCGTCACCCTTGCGGCAGCTCCGAATACTGCCAACTTGAGCGCTGGTGACGATGTACTGGTCTCCAAGGCCCGCCGCGATCTCCACCATCACCCGGTCGATGCTCTGCTCGTACGTGTCGCCCTTCAACGGGGTCAGGCGCGCCGTCCTCGCCGAGGCCTCCTGGGCGGCCTTGTTGACCTTCACCGCAACGGTGAGCTCGTCGACCTTCGCCGCCAGCGACTGGTGGTTTGCGCGAAGTACTTCAGTCAGCGCCGTCTGCTGCTGCTTGAGCTCGACGTTGTGCTTGGCCATCGGCGAGGTGGGGTCAGCCGGGTCGAATTGCCGGGCCGCGTTGGCGATCAACTCGGTGGTCTGCTTCGCCACCCGGTCATTCAGATTCCTGCTGAATGTCTCCAACATCGGCGTGATGCGGCCGAGCAGCTCGGGGTTCTCACCACCGAGCAAACGGTTGATCTCGTCGGTGAGCGCCTTCTTTGCACCGTCGACGTTGTCACCGAAGCTGCGTCGAGCGAGAATCCCGGCATCGGTGATCGCCTTCCGCGCCGTAGTCGAAGCCTCCTCGAGTGTGGCTGCCGCTTTAGCCACTGCCTCGCCGGTCGCCGTTGCCGCCTTCGTGGAGGCCTCCGCGGCGCGCGCACCGACATCGTTGACCAGACCCTCCAGATTGAAGGTGTCCTGGATTCCGCCGGCCGAGCCGATGGCGTGGGCTCCCACAGCCAACGCCTGAACGACGAAGGCGGAGAGATCGGCGTCGGCCATCTCCTCGTCGCCGACTACCGACCCGCGGTGGCCTTCGGACCACCGGTGGGACTCCGCGACGACAGTCGGGTCGGTGACGGTGAGATGGTTGATGACGACTGCCGGGACGTCACGGTCGAAGTGGACTCCGCGGGTGTCTTTGCTGTTCATGGACTTGGTACCTCCGGGTCCCGATGTCGCGGCATTATGTCGGCGGCTGAGGGAGACCATCACCTCAAAGCCTATGCCCAGTCCGACAAACCGCGTGATCAAAAGACTTACCAGTAGCAAAGATCACCAATACCCTCAGTGGTCTATGTTCATTGCAGACCGCGCCACGCCGAGCAACAGCGTAACCACGACGCCGGTCAGTTCCGTCACCGAACCGCTGCCGAGCGAACAGCGCCACAGCGGCTTGGCGGACCAGAGCCGCACGGACTCAAAGGTTTGACCTCCGAGACCACTCCCGACACGGCGAGACCGACGACTTCGACGTCGATTCCGATCCACTGCTCCTCGAGGAAGCGGTGGAACCCCTCGCGAGAATGCTACGGGGTAGCGGCCTCCTCGCAGCTCCTTTTCTCGGGTAAAGCGGGTCGAGCCAAAAGGCCAGCCCTCTAGTCAGAAAACAATGTCCAGACATTTCGGGTTTCAGCGCGGCCAGTTCTCTTTGATGTCGCGGCGCAACGTGGTGGTAAGCGGTAATTACACCTCGCCGACTGCCGCGGCACAACCAGCAGTCGAATTCCTTGCCCACGTCCACCTGCTCTTGGCCGTCCGCCACCGGCCCTGCCCGCCGCACACACTGGGTGGACAAAGCCCTCCGGCCAGCGCAGTCGCTCCAGATAGCGACACACGAACGATCATCTGGAAACCACCTCGGCAGCGCCTGAAACGTCCTGGGATCGGGGATAGTCCAAACCATCGGAGGGATGGGGCGCCGCCGGCCGCCCACATGCAGCCACGGACCCTTGAACGGCTGCCTGCGCTGCGGAGCACGGTCGAGGGAGATTCCCCTCCCGACCGTCTTGGCGTCGGCCCGGACCGTTTCGGCGACCGCCTCGGGCGACCGGCCTTTCGCGGTGATCAGGCTGCGTAATCCTTCGTTCGGCACAGCTGACCCTTGCTTGCCCAAGACGCCCGGGGACGTTCCCGCCAATCTGGGACGTCCTGAGAT
>JBBRDH010000251.1:0-4325 GCA_038204125.1 Mycobacteriales bacterium | reverse complement strand
TCGCCGTCTACCGGTTCCACGCGGTGTTCACCAACAGCTGCGAACCGACGCTGGTCGCCGAGGCGCACCACCGCGACCACGCCATCGTCGAACAGGTCATCGCCGATCTGAAAAGCTCAGCGCTGAAACACTTTCCGTCCGTTATCTGGAGTCAATCCGGCGGTGTCCACGACGTGCACGACACGGCGTGAAGGTCCCACTATTTGCGTGCTGGATGCGGTTATCTGCCGTTGTCCAACACGGAGATGGAGGGTGCGATGCGGGTGCAGCGGTTGGTGATGCCGGGCTCAGGTGTCCAGTCGTGGACGTTGCTCGGTGAGGACCTGGCACCGGTGGTGCCGGCGGAGCGTTTCCTGGCGTATCTGGCGTCGATCGACCGGTCACCGAACACGGTCCGGGCCTATGCGCATGATCTGAAGGATTGGTTCGTGTTCCTGACCGGCCGCGGCGTGGATTGGCGGTCGGCGACGGTGGAGGACGTCGGCGCGTTCGCGGGTTGGCTGCGGCTGCCGCCGGCCGGCCGGGACGGCCGGGTGGCGGTGCTGCCGTCGGCGCCGCAGCGGTGCGGCGGGTCGAGCGTGAACCGCAAACTTGCTGCCCTGACCTCGTTCTGCGAGTTCCACGCTCGGCACGGGGAGCCGTTGGCGGGGCTTTTGGTGACGACCGCACCGCCGGGCCGGCCCCGGGGTTCCTCGTCGTCGTTCAAGCCGTTCCTGCATCACATCAGCAAGTCCGGCCCGCAACGACGCCGGACGGTCACGGTGCCCGCGGTGACCCCGACAGCCCGGGTTCTGACCGTCGACCAGGTGCAGGCCATCCTCGATGCCTGCCAACACCTGCGGGACCGGCTGCTGTTTGCTCTGCTGCTGGACACCGGCCTTCGAGTGGGCGAGGCGTTGGGTTTGCGCCACGAGGATCTGATGATCGCCGAGCGGCAGGTGCTGGTGGTGCCCCGCTGCAACGACAACGGGGCCAGGGCGAAGTCCGGCCGTCGGCGGACCATCCCGACGAACGCCGATGTGATGCGGTTGTATGCCGACTTCCTGAACACCGAGTACGGGGCGTTGGATTCGGACTACGTCTTCGTCAATCTGTTCGGCCAACCCCACGGCCAACCATTGGGCTATCCGGCGGTCTATGACCTGGTGCGGCGGCTACGTCGTTGCACCGGAATCACTTTCGGCCCGCACATGTTCCGTCACACCTACGCGACCTGGCTGTTGCGGCGAGGCGCCGGGATGGAAAGTGTGAAGGAATTACTGGGCCACGCCTCGATCACCACCACCGTGGACACCTACGGACATCTGACCGTTGAGGACGCCCGCCGAGCGTTGGAAACGGCAGGCTGGTTCACCGGGCGGGAAGTGACGTTATGACCGCCGAGGCGGCGTGGCCGCAACCGTCCCCGACAGGACTGCTGGGCAAGCTGATGGCCGCGGTCCGCCCGCAGTTCCGCGTCGAGGTTTACCTGCCCGATCCGCAGGACCGGGTGCTGGGTTGTCCGATGTGCTCGGTGCCCGGGTGTGAGCGATCGGCCGGTGAGCACCGTTTGTGCAGTGCGCACGCCCGACGATGGCGGGCTGCGGGCTGCCCGGACCTGCCGGTGTTGTTCGCCGATCCGGGGCCGCCGCTGCCCGGGCGGATCGAGCTGAGCAGTTGCGGCGTCGATGGATGTCGTTACGGCGTCAACGGTGTGGGTCTGTGCATCCAACACCGCGACCGGTGGTCCCGCTCAGGTCACCCCGACCCGGCGCAGTGGGCCGCGATGGTCCCAACCGTGGCCGAACCCGACCACCACCGGCAGTGCGGGCTGCCGTTTTGCACCTTGTGGGTGCACAAGGAAAAACTCTTCTGCAAGGCCCATCACACCCGGTGGTACCAGCTCGGTCGGCCGCCCGCGGAGGAATACATCACCCACTGTCTGGACCGCGGCAAGGCCCGGATCAGCTTCTCGCCGCTGACACCGCTGCTCAAGCTGGAATTCCAGTACGCAGTGCAGCGCCGCTTCGACGAGAACACCATCACCGTCCCGACGGCGGTGGTGAACTGGGCGATCCGTCTTGCGGCGGACGTTGGGGTCTCCAGTCTGCTCGATCACGACGAACAGCAATGGCGGAAGCTGACCGCCATCAACTCGGCGAAGAAGTCCGCGACCTCCTACGAAGGGTTCCTGCTGCACGCCCGCACGGCGGTGGAACTCCTGGCCGACGGGACCGGATGGGAGGTGGAATACGGCCGCGACATCTGGCGGCTCCATACCTTGCCGGGCCTGACCCGCAACCCAGGAAAAACCGACAACGCCCGGAACAACCTACGTTTCGACCGGATCACCCAGCCCTGGCTGCGGGAGTTGGCCAAACGGTGGATGCGGCAACGGCTGGTCTCCGGGCTCGCCGTCAGTACTGTCCTGATCGACGCCGGGGCCCTGATGAGGTTCAGCCGTTTCCTTGACCAGTGCAGCCCGACGATTTCTTCCCTGGCCGACGTCGACCGACCGCTGCTGGAACGCTATCTCGGGTGGACGGCCGGCCAGAACGGCAGCCAGGCCATGCGGGAGGATGCCGTCACCTGCTTGCACACGTTCTTCCAAGCGATCCGCCAGCACGGATGGGACGAAAGCCTACCCACCACCGCCGCATTCTTCCCCGGTGATGCTCCCCGCCGACCGCCCGCGGCGTCTCGGCAGTTGTCTGAACACGTGATGGCGCAGATCGAATCGCCCACAAACCTGGACCGGTGGTCGCATCCGCAGTGCCGGCTGCTCACCCTGATCCTCATCCGCTGCGGACTACGCGCATCGGATGCGACCAGTCTGGACTTCGGGTGCCTGATCCACGACGGACAGGGCGCCCCCTATCTTCGGTATGTGAACCACAAGATGCGTCGCGAAGCGGCCGTGCCGATCGACGAGGAACTGGAAACCGAGATCCGCAGGCAGCAAACACAAGTCGCAGAACAGTGGCCCGGCGCGCACCCGAATCTGTTCCCCGCTTTGACCGGCAACGCCAACGGGCAACGCACGATGACCTACTACAGCTACCGACTGATGATGCTGCATTGGCTGAAGGTCTGCGACATCCGCGACGAACAAGGCGATCCCGTGCATCTGACACCCCATCAATGGCGACACACATTCGCCTGCCGGCTGATCAACCGTGACGTCCCACAGGAAGTCGTCCGGGTGCTGCTGGACCACGAATCAACCCAGATGACCGCCCACTACGCCCGGATCACCGACCAGACCGTCCGGCGACGCTGGGAACAGGCCACCAAGGTCAACATCAACGGCGAACACATCACCCTGGACCCCGACGGACCACTCGCACAGGCCCAATGGGCGAAAACCCGCTACGGCATCGCCACCCAAACACTGCCGCACGGCTACTGCGGACTCCCGGTGCAGAAAAGCTGCCCCCACGCCAACGCCTGCCTGACCTGCCCGGTCTTCCTCACCGGACCGGAGTTCCTGCCCGAACTACGAGAACACCGCGGCCGCACCCTCACCCTGATCAACACCTCCCAGGCTGCCGGCCACTCCCGCGTCGCTCAAATGAACCAACAAGTCCTGACCAACCTCGACCGCATGATCGCAGGCATCCAAACACCCCACCCACCAACTGATCTCCCACCACACGCCGAGGTGTCCGATGCGATCTGACAATTCCGCGCACCTGCTCACCGCGGCCCGGAAACGATCCAGCCAGACCCGCACACGGGCCGAGGCCGCCATCTCACGGATCACCAAAAACGGTGCGCCCGTCACCTTCGACTCCGTCGCCCGCGAAGCAGGCGTCTCCCGTTCCTGGCTCTACGCCCAACCGGACCTGCGCACAGAAATCGACCGGCTCCGGCAACGAACTCCCGCAAAGACCGCGCCCGCACCGCCGGCGCCCCAACACGCCTCCGACGCCTCGCTGCTGCGCCGGCTCGAGGCCGCCACCGACCGGATCCGACGGCTCGAACAAGAAAACCGCGACCTCAGAGCAGCATTGGAACGGGCGCTCGGGCAGAACCGCGCCGCCGACATCACCGGCCACTCGACCCGCCGCGACACGCCGACAAACAGAATTTCCCAGGTCACCTGCTCGTGACCACCGACCAGTCCCACCGCGTCGACGACACCGTCCACGACACATCCTCCCAGCTCACAGCCCCGCCGACGGCTCCAGCTCGAGATAACGTCAGGCAACTTCATGGCCAACTCCGGTTGGCTGGTCCTGGCCGCGATGGCGTTCAACCTGACTCGAGCGGTCGGCGTGGCCGCCGCCGGCAAGCACAGCAGAGCGGTCACTGCGACCATCCGCGCTCAACTGATCAACGTCGCC
>JBBRDH010000250.1:0-4430 GCA_038204125.1 Mycobacteriales bacterium | reverse complement strand
AACTCGCCCGCGGCCACGGCCTGTCGATCGTCGCCGCGATGCACCACCTGTCCGACCAGCCGGAGGACTCCGACGGGATCGCCATGATCAAAGAGGCGCAGACGATCCACCTGTTCCGGCAGGAGCACAACACCGACATCGAGGCGTGCGTGAAGTACTTCAACCTGGAGGAGAGCAACGCCGCCAGCCTCGGCACCCTCGCGCAGGGTGATCACCTGCTGAAGGTCGGCACCCACAAGGAGATCAAGGTTCAGCACATCCGCACCGACATGGAAATCGCCTTCACCGAAACGGACTCGGCGATGGTGAGCCGCCCGAAACCGGAAGTGATTGCTCGTGCCGCGGAACTCTGAGCAACTGGGCCGCACCGACCAGAAGGTCGGCGTCCTCACCCCCCGCCAGCAGGCCATCATCTCCCTAATAGGCGGCCTGCTGCTCGCCGCGGTGCTGTGGCACGTCACCGTCGCCCTGCTGGCCGGCGTCCCGGCGGCTCGGCCGGCGGTGACCCTGCGGGCCGTGATGGCGGGGCATCCGTTGACCGCGCTGAGCCCGCAGTACCAACCACCCTCGGCCGGCCGGGCGCTGCTGGTGTGGCTCGGTCTGATGGTCCTGGTCGGCGGCGGCTGGGCCGCACTGCGGCTGTGGCTGTCCGGCCGGCGCAAGCATCGCCCGGTGGGAATGGCCGACCGCCGACAGGCCCGCCGATCCGCCGGTGACCTGCGGGCCCGCGAACTGGCCGGCTACACCCGCCGGGCCAGCATCGACTCCGGGCGGCTCGACCCACAAACCTGCCCGCTGTCCGAGGTCGGATACGAGCTGGGCGTCAAGCACGACGACGGCCAGCAGATCGTGATGACCCTGGAAGACCAGGCGGCCGTGTTCGCCCCGACCGGCGGCGGTAAGTCGCTGCACCTGATGATCCCCGGCTGCATCGATGCGCCCGGGCCGCTGGTCGCCACCTCGACATCTCCGGAGATCCTCGACGCGATCGTCGAACCACGCTCCGCTGTGGGGCGGATCTGGGTGTTCGACCCCCTGGACACCGCGCACTGGCCCGAACCGATGATCTGGAACCCCGTCGCCGGCGCGCAGGACTCCGAACTGGCCGTCGCCCGCGGGCAGGCGTTCACCGCCGGGTTCTCCGCCGACGAAACCTCCGACTCGGCGAACCCGTTCTTCCGCAACGCGGCCGGCATCATCATCGCCCGCCTGCTCCACGCCGCCAGCCTCGTCGAGCAGCCGGTCGAGACGGTGCTGGCGTGGGCGTTGGAGCTGGAACGGTCCACCGAAGCCCGCGACATCCTCAACAGCGAACCCGGCGCGGAAGTGATGTGGGGCCGCACCCTGGAGGCCGCCGTGCAGGGCGCCGACGAGACGCTGTCCTCGGTCCGGATGACCCTGGCCCAGAAGGTGGAGCCGCTGCTGTCCCGCAAAGTTCTCCGGCAGATGACGCCCACTCCCGGCGTGCCGGTGTTCGACCCGGTCGCGTTCGTCTCCTCGCGGGACACCCTGGTGCTGATCACCGACAACAACGCCGACACCAACGTCGCCCCGCTGTCGGCCATGCTGCTCAACGAAGTGCTGTCCGCGGCGAAACGGGTAGCCGCGATGTCCACGACCGGTCGGCTCGATCCGCCGCTGCGGATCGTCGGTGACGAGATCTCCAACGTCGCCCCGGTGCCCAAGCTCCCCGGCTACCTGTCGAACTCTCGCGGTTTCGGCCTGCAGTGGTGGCTCGCGTTCCAGTCCATGGCGCAGATCCTGGCCTGCTGGGGCGAAGCCGGCGGCCGCGCCCTGATGGCCAACCTGAACCTGTCGATGATCCTCGGTGGACTGCAGGATGAGCAAGCTTTGGAACGGTTCTCCCTCCTCGTTGGTAACGCCGACGTGATGCAGGTCTCCGCCAACATGGACGCCGGCAACACCGTCAGCGGGCACAGCATGTCGACCAACGACATGCGGGTCATGCCGCCGGAGAAGATCCGACAGCTACCCAGCGGGCAAGCGCTGGTGATCTACCGCAACGCACCCGCGATGCTCGTCGACCTCAAACCCTGGACCGCCCGCCCCGACGGCCCCGACATCGCCGAAGGCATCCGCCGAACCCGGGCACTGCGCATCGGCACACCCGCGATCGAGGCGGAACCGGCCCGGGCTATTCCCGCCGCCGCTGGCCAGTGGACCGGCAGATGAACCAGCCGGAACCCGACGACCAGGACGACGTCGACCCGTACACCCTGGAAGAGCTGTCGAACGGCCTAGAAGCACTGGCCCGGCGGCTCGATCAGACGGAGGACCACTTTGGCGGCGCGCTGGGAAAGGTCAGCAGGACGGTCCTGGAGTTGCGGGAGCAGCTCGCGGAGCTGCTCAAGAAGCAGGCCGAGAAGGACATCCCGCCGCAGCCGTGGGCCGATCGAGCCAGCCGGGCGCAGTGGAACGAACTGGTCAACTGGGTCGACTGGCTGCAACGCAGCTACGGGACCCTGGCCGAATTCGAGATCTACCCGTGCTGGCCGGCCCACCTCGGCATGGTCGAAGAACTGGCCGGACTGTTCCACTCCTGGAAACGAGCGGTCATCGCCGACGAGCTAGCTACCACCACCGGATCCAGCGACCTGACGGCCTGGCACGACCGATGGTTGTGGCCGCTGCTGCAACGAGCCAAGGGCGGCCACTATCGCACCACCAACTGCAAAGACCGCCACGTCCCTGAGCGATTAACCTCAAAAGCCACCGACCGGCAGTACGTACCTGACGGACGGCTGGCGGACCGATGAAACGTCGCACCAACCTGAAGAGAATCGGCCCCTCCATTAATAGATAACCGCGCCGGCCGCTGACTACTCGAGCACGCGGGCCCCCTGCAGGTACACTTTGCCTACCGGGAGGGGGCCAACTATCGTGTCGGAGAGCGCGCCCGCCGCTCCACGGGAAGGGCTCCGAACAGCGTCATCAAGTATCCGTACGGCTGAACGCCACGTCTGAACCGATAAATCCTGCTCACTGGTAGCTATTCAGCTGGGTGAGAGTGCTGGGGGTAGCCATGGCCCGGTGGTGAAGATTTCGGTGAGTGCGTCGAGTTTGTTTTTGCCCCATTTGTTGGCGGTGGACAGGTAGGAGTGGACGGTGACGAATTCGGTGAGGCCGGTGAGGGTTCGCCAGCATCCGCCGGAGGTTCGTTGCTGAATTTTTGTAACCATTCAGTGACCGGTGGCTGGTTGCCAGGGGTTTCCGAGGATTGCGTCGCGGAGTCCGTCGAGGACGTTGTGTTGGTGTTTCCGTAGGGTGGAGATGTGGCCCCGGATGGTGAGCCAGGCCTTGGCGCCGGTCTCGGACCGGTGGCTCCCGGAGATCTTGATCTGCGTTTTCGCTGGCCGGACGTCGCGTTCGGCCTGGTTGTTCGTGAACGGCACGTTCAGGTCTTGACTGAACAGCAGGACGCGGTCGTGGTGAGTGTGGAGGCGTTCCAGCAGGTTCCGGGTTTTGGACTGTTCCCGCCCGGGGCGGCGGGGGTTCTGAGCGAGTCCGACGAGGACGGCTTGGGTGAAGTTGACGGTCAGTGTGTCCAGTTCGCCGGGGTCGATGGCGGCGTCGTGGTCGCGGGCGTGGTGGGCGGCGTTGTTCAACGCGTGGTAGGCCTGAAGGGCCGCGGCGGGCCAGTCCTGGCCGGGGACGTTTTCCTTCGCGGCGTGCAACTCTCGGGTGAGGTGGGCGCCGCACCAGGCATGTCGGGCGGTGGCGTACTTCGGGCCGTCGTAGACGCTCAGGCCGTCGTGGACGACGGTGCCGTGGTAGCCGGGCAGCACGTCGAATTCGTCGACGGCGACGCGTCCGCGGGATCGGTGCAGGTGGTAGGCGGTGAGTTTCTGGGTGCAGGCGACGTGCAGCCACCAGCTGACGCCGGCGATGTTGAGTCCGGTCTCGTCGCAATGCAGCACCGGGCCGGCTTTGAGCTGGTCCTTGACCGACTGGGTGGATCCTTGGAGCAGGTCAGCGACCTGGCCGATCACCGAGGATATCCAGCCGGTGGACGGGCGGGTGCCGGTGAGGTCGCAGATCAACGTCTGTGCTCGTTCCACCGGGATGTGTTGGAACACCACCAGGTAGCACACCAGGGCACGAAGGTTCGGGCCGTACTGCACCGGACGGTCGACCCCGGCCGGGGCCGTCGCGGTGCTGACGTGTCCGCAGCTGCACCGCAACCGGTGCAGCCGATGCTCGGTGGTGCTGGCTGATGTGGCCGGGATATCGGTGATCTGCCGGGCCAAAATGCCGGCGTCTTTGGCCCCGGCCAGGCCGGCGCCGCAGCCTTCGCATGCGGCTGGGACATGGTCCACCACACGGTCGGGGGCCTCGGTGCGGCGCAATGCGAAACCTTGCCCGCCGGGCTGTTTGCCGGGTTTGCGACCGGATCGGCGTTGCTCCCGCCG
>JBBRDH010000249.1:0-4476 GCA_038204125.1 Mycobacteriales bacterium | reverse complement strand
TTCGGTGTGGAGCACAAGGAACACATCACCGCGCTGCGGGCCCACGTGGACATGCTGACCATGTCGGCCACCCCGATCCCGCGCACGCTGGAGATGAGCCTGGCCGGAATTCGGGAGATGTCGACCATCCTGACCCCGCCGGAGGAGCGCCACCCGATCCTGACCTACGTCGGCAGTTATGACGAGAAGCTCGTAGCCGCCGCCATTCGGCGGGAACTGCTCCGGGACGGGCAGGTGTTCTTCGTCCACAACCGGGTCGCCGACATCGATGCGGTGGCCGGCCGGATCCGAGAGGCCGTTCCCGAGGCCAGGGTCGCAGTCGGGCACGGCCAGATGAACGAGGACCGGCTGGAGAAGGTGATCGACGGATTCTGGGACCGGTCCTACGACGTCCTGGTGTGCACCACGATCGTCGAGACCGGGCTGGACATCTCGAACGCGAATACGTTGATCGTCGACCATGCGGAGATCCTCGGCCTGTCCCAGATGCACCAGCTGCGCGGCCGGGTCGGTCGTGGGCGGGAGCGTGGCTACGCGTACTTCCTCTATCCGGGCGAGAAGCCGCTGACCGAAACCGCGCACGACCGGTTGGCCACGATCGCGCAGAACGCCGACCTCGGCGCCGGCATGGCCGTGGCCATGCGGGATCTGGAGATCCGCGGCGCGGGTTCGATTCTCGGCGCCGAGCAGAGCGGGCACATCGCGGGCGTGGGGTTCGACCTCTATATCCGGCTGGTCGGCGAGGCGGTCACCGCGTTCAAGCGGTCAGCCGGGCCGGGCGAGCAGCAGGCCGAGGTGGAGGAGCCGGCCGAGGTCCGGGTCGAGCTGCCGGTGGACGCCAGCATTCCGCACGACTACGTGCCCTCCGAGCGGCTCCGGCTCGACGCCTACCGGAAGATCGCCGCGGCGATGACCGAGCAGGACATCGAAGCGGTTCGCGCCGAGTTGGTCGACCGTTACGGGCCCCTGCCCCAGGACAGCGAAAACCTTTTGGAGGTAGCGGCTTTCCGCCAGCTGTGCCGGGCGGCCGGGGTGACCGAGGTTGCCCTTGGCCCGCAGGGGCTCCGGTTCTCGCCGCTGCCACTGGCCGAATCGGCACAGCTGCGGGCCGCCCGGATCTACCCGGGCAGCAAGTTCCGGCAGCTGACCAACACGCTCACCCTCCGGCCGCCGACCGCCTCGGACCGACTGGCTGCCGAGCCGCTGCGTGACCTGGAATTGTTGACCTTCTGCCGGCAGGTGCTCAGCAATCTCGCCGGCAATCTCGTCTCGTCCGCCCAGCCGTAGCCCGGGTGATCAACCGGTGTTGCGCATCCCGGCGGCCACCCCATTGATGGTCAGCAGCATCGCCCGCTGCAGCCCGGCGTCGATGTCGTCCCCGTCCGGGTCCGCCGAATCCCGGCGGATGCGGCTGAGCAGGTCCACCTGGAGATAGGAGATCGGCGCGAGATAGGGCTCCCTGACGTTGAGGGTGCCGCGCAGACCCGGCTGGCCGGCGAGCAGTTCCGACTCGCCGGTCAGCCGCAGGATCTCCGCCACGGTCAGCACGTGCTCAGCCTTGATCAGGTCGAACAGGTGCTGCAGCTCCACCGGCACCAGGGTCCGCACGTAGAGCCCGGCGATGTCCAGATCTGTTTTGGCCAAAGTCATCTCGACGTTCGAGACGAATGTCCGGAAGAAGTGCCAGCCGTCCCTGGCCGCGGTCAGTGCCTCGCCGAGTCCGGCCTCGCGGGCGGCCTTCAGGCCGGTTCCGACGCCGAACCAGCCCGGGACGATCTGCCGCGACTGCGTCCACCCGAACACCCACGGAATGGCCCGCAGCCCCTCGATACCGCCGCCTGAGTCCGGCCGGCGGGACGGCCTGGACCCGATGTTCAGCGAGCCCAGTTGTTCCACCGGCGTGGAGGCGAGGAAGTAGGCGGGCAGATCCGGGTCGTCGATCAACGAACGGTAGGCACCGAAAGCTCCGGCGCTGACCGTGTCCATCAGCTCGTCCCACCGCCGCAGTTGTTCGCCCGAGAGTCGCGGAGTGCGGTGCAGCGCCGAAGCCTGCAGCGCGGCGGCGACCGTCAGTTCCAAATTTTCCCTGGCCAACTCCGGCAGAGCGTACTTGTCGCTGATCACCTCGCCCTGCTCGGTGAACTTGATGGCGCCGGTCAGCACGCCGTGTGGCTGGGCCAGGATCGAGTCGTAGGTCGGGCCGCCGCCGCGACCCACCGTGCCGCCCCGGCCGTGAAACAGGACCAGCGAAACACCATGCCTGGCAGCGACATCCCGAAGCACCCGCTGCGTCTTGTGGATCTCCCACTGGCTGGTGGTGATGCCGGCCTGCTTGTTGGAATCGGAGTAGCCGAGCATGATCTCCTGCACGTCACCGCGGAGCCGGACGATCTCCCGGTAGCTCGGGTCGCAGAGCAGTTCGTCGACCACCTCGCCCGACCGCCGGAGCTCCTGCACCGTCTCCAGCAGCGGCGCGAACCCTATTCGGGCAATGCCGGACCGGATGTCGATCAGCCCCGCCTCCCTGGCCAGCACCGCAGCGGCCAGCACGTCGTCGGCTCCCATCGTCATCGAGATGATGTAGGTCTCGATCACGTCGGCGCCGTAGGTGTCCAGCGCGTCGACGATCTCGGTGAACACCGAGAAGGTCCGGGTACCGGCCTCGTCGAGCGGCGCCGGCCGGGAAGCCAATGGGCGCCGTGAGGTCAGCTCCGCGGCCAGTACCTTGAGCCTCGCCGGCCGGTCGAGCTCGGCGTACGGCGAGGTCAGCTCATCGAGCCGGTCGATCAACTGGCCGACTGCCTGGTGGTGCGCGTCGGCGTGTTCCCGGATGTCCATGGTGGCACCGTGCAGGCCGATCGCCGCCAGGGTCCGCCGGGCGGTGGCCAGGATCCCGGCGGCAGCCAGCGCCCCGCCGTTGCGCTCGAGCGAGTCGGCGATCACGGCCAGATCGGCGAGCAGTTCCCGGCCGGCGGCGTAGTCGCGCCCCGGCTCGTGCGGTGACTGGGCGGCCGTGCGCCGGCGGGTGTTCAGGAGCTTGGCCTTGATGCAGGTGAGTTTGAGCCGGTACGGCTCGGCGCTGTTCAGTTCCTTGACCCGCGGATCGAGCCCCGGCAGCTTCTCGAGGTCGACCCGCAGGGATTCGGTGAGCTCGGCCGAGACCGCGACGATGGCAGTGGACGCCGACAGGGCGACGATCAGCCTGTCCACCGTTTCCAGCGCGAGGGTGATCGCCAGCTGGGAGCCAAGGGCCAGTACCTGGTGGGTGATGGCGGCCGTCACGTTGGGGTTGCCGTCCCGGTCACCGCCGATCCAGGTACCGATGGTCAACGGCGTTGCCTCCGGCGACAGCGTCACGCCGTGCTCCGCGAGCTGGAATGCCAACTCGTCAGTCATATCGGGCAGAGAGAATCCGGCGATCTGCCGGAGGTAGTACAACGCGTTGCGGGCCTCGTCGACAGGTGTCGGCCGGACCTGCCGCAGTTCGTCGGTCTGCCAAATGAGCTCGATCATCTCGGCGAGATTGCGGTCCTGCCGGGCGCGGGCGGTCGACTGCGGCGTCGTCGGCTCGGCGAGCAGGTCGGCGATCCGGCGCAGTTTGGTCAGCACACTGCGTCGGCTCGCCTCGGTCGGATGGGCGGTGAACACGGGCCGCACCGCGAGATCAGCCACCGTCTGACGGGTCCCGTCCGGTCCGATCGCCGCCACGACCTCCGAGACGGCCTGGGCGAGCCAGCCCTGTCCGGCCGGCCGGTGACGCAGCCCGCGGACCCGGTCCACCTGCTCGGCGGCATTAGCGAGCAAAAAGTAGGTGGTGAAGGCTCGCACGAGCGCGGTGGCCCGATCGGTAGGCAGTTGCGCCAGCATCGACCGGACCCCGTCCGTGGCGGCGACCCGCTCCGCCTCGCTGCCCGCGTCCTGCGCCTTCTTGGTGAGCCCGCGGACCTGCTCGACCAGATCCAGCAGGTCCTGGCCCTCCTGGCGGACGAGGGTCTGCCCCAGCAACATGCCCACCCTGCGGACGTCGGCCCGGAGTTCGGTGCCGCGCTCGGTTCGGGATGAAGGGTCGTCCGGTGTATCGAGCGGCCGGTCAGCGGGCGAAGGCGGATTCTGCATGTCCGAATGATTGCCGACACCCATGACGCTCAGATGACGCGGGGCCTGCCGAGTCCGCCCCGGCAGGCTCAGCGGTGCTCAGGCGTCGTAGTAGATGCCGGCGGTGCGTCCTTCGGCGATGAGGGTGCCGTTGGGTTCCCAGTGGTTGGTGGGGTCGCGGAAGCGGTTGGTTTCGGCTCCGCCGCGGCCGGTGCCGGCAGCGGATCCCCGCAGCGTCGTCTTGAGCCGGGCGCCGATGCGCACGAGCAGGGGTTTGGGGTTGGCGGGGGTCCAGACGTAGGCGTTGGGGCCGACGGTGTTGTTGCGGAACGTCATCTGGACTTCCGGGTAGGCGCCGGCGGCGGGGACGAACAGTTGCCC
>JBBRDH010000248.1:0-4489 GCA_038204125.1 Mycobacteriales bacterium | reverse complement strand
AAAGGTCGCTACCATTTCCCACGCAGCTCGCCTGACCGCCTCGGCGTCTCGCACATCGACTGCGAGCTGAACATTCACGAGAAATCGCATATTCATCAATCTGGCCTCCTGTGAGGGCGCAAGACGAACCGAACCCATTAGCCCCGCTGTTGCAGTAGGCGGTTGATGTTGGTGGTCGCGACACGGCTGTAGATACGCGAAAGTACCTGTCCTGCTTGGGATCTTGGGCTTGTCGAGAGTCCGAGTTCACAGAGCAGAAGAGGCACTTCGCAGATGAACGGTAACGCGTCCCGTCCCAAGATCGTGTTTTCCGGCGGCGGGTCGGGGGTGGTGTCGCATGCCGGGTCGCGGCTGCTGGCCGAACTGGCGGATCGATCCGGTGTCACTGGCCGGTTCGGCGATGCGCTGGCCGGGCTGCGGGAGCGCCGCTCAGGGCATGGCCCGGGCCGGGTGCTGGTCGACTTGGCGGTGATGCTCGCCGACGGCGGGACGACGATCTCCGACCTTGCCGTGCTGCGCAATCAGCCGGAGCTGTTCGGCCCGGTGGCCTCGACCGCTACCGCTTGGCGGGTGCTCGACGCGGTCGACGACAGGCTGCTTGGCGGACTGCGGGCGGCGCGGGCAGCGGCCCGGGAACGCATCTGGCTGCAGGCCGCTGATACCGACCGGCTGGCGTTGTCCACGGCGGCGGGTGGCCGGGACTGGCCTGGGATCCGGATCCAGCTGGATGCGACTTTGGTGACCTCGCACAGCGAGAAGGAATCGGCGGCGGCGACGTATAAGGGCGGATTCGGTTTCCATCCGTTGACTGCCTGGTGCGACAACACTGGCGAAGCGCTCGCCTCGGTGCTGCGGCCCGGCAACGCCGGCGCCGTGCGACACGAGGTCGCACAGTTTGAGTGGTTACACCGATTGGGGGTTCGGCTGATGTCGAAGGTGTAGGCCCAGGCGAGTGTCCAAGGCCTGTCCCCGCTTCGACGTGCGTCACTGGTAACGGTGGGGTGCGGAGCTCGAAGAAGACGCCCAAGGGTTCCCGATCCGTCCGGGAGCCACAGGCAAGGGGAAGACCGGACGGGTGAACGTGAGTGAACCCCTGACGATGCCTCGTCACGTTTGGACCCCGGTAGTCGGAAGCGGTAACGGGGTGCAGGGACTGGCCGCCGAGGAGCGGCAGGTGCCGGTCAGACAGCGAACCGCTGACCGGGAGGACATCACCGTCCCCGGGGTATAGGGGGCACCCAACCCGGTCGTATCTCAACTGTGGGGAACGTGGAAACCCCGAACGGGTCCAGCCAGATGCTTGGCTGGTGAGCCGACCGTGAGGAAGGCCAAGCGCTCGTGCGGGAACAGGATGGCCCAACAAGCGAATGCCGGCAGCTGAAAGGCAGCGGGAAAGTGAGGCTCGAAGGCCGGCCCCTCGCCGGTCGCCTCATATAACCGGCCGGATACGGGCAGCTGCCCGACCCGAAAGGGTGCTGACGTGGGCCAGGTGGGCCTGTGAAGACCAGATACCCGGACAACCCGAACCGAAGGACAAGTTGGACGCCAACGCGGCAGTTTCGATCCCGGCGGCTGCGGCCTGCCAGGTCGCTGACGTGTCGGCGAACGGACCGGAGGGCGACGTGATCGACTGGCTGGCCATCGACTGGCGGCAGGTCGAGGACGACGTACGGCGATTACGGCAACGCATCTTCACGGCAACGCAAGCCGGGGACCTATCAAAGGTCCGCAATCTGCAGAAGTTGATGCTCCGTTCCCGGGCCAACACGCTGATTAGCGTGCGCCGGGTCACCGAGCTCAACGCCGGTCGGCTGACCGCCGGGGTCGATTCCAAGGTGGTGATACTGCCCCAGGAAAAGGCCGACCTGGCCACCTGGATGCAGCGACCTGCCAGCACGTGGCGACCCCGCCCGGTCAGGCGTGTGCATATCCCGAAGGCAGGAGGAAAACAGCGCCCGCTGGGCATTCCGGTGATTGTTGACCGTGCCTTGCAAGCAAGGGCACTCAACGCGCTGGAGCCTGAGTGGGAGGCGCGGTTCGAGCCGAAGTCCTACGGCTTCCGGCCCGGCCGCGGTTGCCACGATGCCATTGAGGCGATCTTCGCGACGGTCGGCGGCAAAAACCCGCACCGCCGGTGGATTCTTGATGCGGATCTGGCAGCGGCGTTCGACCGCATCGACCATGACCACCTCCTTCGTCAACTCGGCACGTTCCCGGCACGGGATCAGGTCCGGGGCTGGTTGAAGGCGGGTGTCGTCGAGCGCGAACAGTTCACCCCGACCGAACAGGGAACTCCTCAAGGCGGGGTGATCAGCCCATTGCTGTTAAACGTTGCCTTGCATGGGTTGGAGGAAGCTGCCGGAGTCCGGTACTTCCCTGACGGAATGAGACACGCCGGAAAATCGGTTCCGGGCACCCCTGTGGTGGTCCGGTACGCCGACGATCTGGTTGCTTTGTGCGTCAGCGAGGACCAGGCCCGTCAGGTCCAGCAGCAACTTGCCCGGTGGCTGACCACCCGAGGACTGGCCTTCAACGAGAACAAGACGCGCATTGTCTGCCTCGAAGACGGCTTCGATTTCCTCGGGTTCAATGTCCGCCGATATCCCAATGGCAAGCTGCTGACCAAGCCCAGCAAGGTGGCCGTGCAGCGCATCCGCAGCAGGCTCGCCGCTGAAGTTAAGGCCCTGCACGGGGCCAACGCCCAGGCGGTGATCAACAAGCTCAACCCCGTGATCCGGGGTTGGGCGGCCTACTACCGCACCGGAGTATCCAAAGAGGTCTTTTCTGCTTTGGATCACTACGTGTGGCAGCTCACCTACCGGTGGGCGCTGCGGGCGCACCCGAACAAGTCGAAGCGCTGGGTCATGACGCGCTATTTCGGCTCGTTCCACCGGTTCAGAAGGGACCGCTGGGTCTTCGGCGACCAGGACAACGGCCGTTACCTGGTGAAATTCTCCTGGACCAAAATCGTCCGGCATCGTCTGGTCAAAGGCACAGCATCCGTTGATGACCGTGCTCTGGCCAGCTACTGGGCTTATCGGCGACGACGACGAAAGCCGCCGCTGGGACCGTTCGTGCTGCGGCTTCTACGGGCGCAGAACGAACGATGCCCGGCATGCGACAGCCCGTTGCTGGCCGCCGATTACGAGCCGCGAAACCCCACCGAGTGGGAACAGTGGCTCACCACCGTCCGAACGGCGATCCGCCGCCAGGCGCTCACCGCTACCGACGGCAGCCCGCCGGACGACACCGCACGCTGCCTCATGCACGCCCAATGCGCGCGGCGGCACTCCGCCGCCCGTGCAACAGGTCCGACAACTGCGCCGGTCCGCAAGCCATCAAGGCCTGCTTGAGCCGTGTGCCGCGACGAGTGGCAAGCACGGTTCTGAGGGGGCCCCGGCACAGCAATGTGCCGGGGCTACCCGACAACACCGCCGTCGACCACATCACGGTGACCGACCTGGCGTTGGCGCAGATCCCGGACGCGCATCGGCATGGCGCACCGATTCTGGTCTGCGCCGACGGGGCTGGCGCGACCAAGCCCTGGCTTGCCCATTTGCGCTGTCTTCGTGACGAACAAGGCCTGGATCTGCGGTTTTCGGTCGGGTTCACCATGACCGCCGCCGTGCAGCAGGCGATCTTGGCATTGCCAAAGCAGGCGTGGACACCGGCGATCGAAGCCGACGGCGACCTGCGCGAGGGTGCCGACGTCGCCGAACTGACCGGCGTGGTGGGTGATCTGACCGCCGCCGGCTGGCCCGAAGGCATCCGGCTCATCGTCCGCCGCGAACGGCCGCATCCCGGAGCCCAACTGACCTTCTCCGACGCCGACGGCTGGCGATTCCAAACGTTCGCCACCGATACCCCCACCGGTCAGCTCGCCCATCTTGAAGCCCGCCACCGTGCCCATGCCCGCGTCGAGGACCGGATCCGCTGCGCGAAAAGCACTGGGCTGGCTCATCTGCCGTCCCGCCAGCTCAACATCAACACCGTCTGGGTCGAGCTCGTCGGCGTCGCCTGCGATCTGCTCGCTTGGACCCGCCTGCTGCTGCTCGACGGGGAGCTGGCCACCGCCGAACCCAAACAGCTGCGCTACCGGCTGCTGCACGTCGCCGCCCGACTCGTGCGCAGCGCACGACGGCTGCACGTCCGGATCGACCGCAACTGGCCCTGGCAGGACGCTCTCATCACCGCCTACACCCGCCTGGCCGCGCTGCCCATCCCGATCACCTGACGACCCACACCCCGCCCCAGCGCACCAACCCGGAGACGCCGACCCCCGCGCCGGCCGCGGCCGCCTGCCCACGCCCGCTCAACCCGCGATTTTCCGAACAGCAACCAGATGATCTTCGAATCAAAGGTCTACTGAAACGCCGGGGTTAGGTCGTCGCCAGCACAACCGCCCCTCAGGCCGACAGACCCTCGCCGGGTCGCGTTCAACCGGAGATTGAGCAGCGTTCCGGGTGGTGAAGCGGGCCGGTCTTTACCA
>JBBRDH010000247.1:0-4507 GCA_038204125.1 Mycobacteriales bacterium | reverse complement strand
GCTGCCGTCGGCGAGGTCCAGGTCGGACCAATACAGCCCGCAGACCTCACCCCGGCGAAGGCCCCGCAACGCGACGAGCCGGAACAGCAGACCCAGCGGATCGGCCGCCACCGCATCGAGGAACGCAGCCGTCTGAACCGGAGTCCAGACCGCCACCGGCGGGCGGACACCGTCGCTCGCCAGGCACGGACCCGGCGCTCGGTCCAGACCAGCGGATTTGCCGGCGCCCCGGGGCCAGCTCCACGTCGCGGGCCGCGTTGCGCTCCACCAGACCCACCCGCCCGGCGGCGCTCAACGCCGTCCGCAACGTCGCCCGGAGCCGGGTCACACTACCCGGCGACAACGGCCGTCCCGGCTGCAACGGCCGGCGGGCGAGCGCGGCGAACATCCCCGCCACATGACTGCCGGAAAGCTCCGCCAACGGCACCCCACCCAACTGCGGCACCAGGTAGAGCCGGACATGCGACTCATACGCCCGTGTTGACCGCCGACCTGGGTGAGGACGACCGCGTCGCGGTGGGTTGATCTTGGCGGTGGGTCGGTTGGGTGGGTCGGGTGGTGGTTGCGGCCGGTCGTGTGCGACGCCGCCGAGCGCCACCGCATCGTCACAGCCGCGACCGGCCACACCAGGCTCGCCTGCCGGGCCGCCCCGACCAGGACAGCACCGTCCTGCACCACGTCGAGCTCCTCGCCGGACCCACCCGCGGTGAACGCCCGGAAGGCCGCCCGGATGTCGCGCTCGGCCGCGGCGGAGTCCGACGGCGTGACTCCTGCCGGGGGGAGCTCCGGCGCGGCCGCGGCGTCGAACACCGGCTCCCCGAATCCGCCGTCGGCCCAGAACGGCTGCGCGCGTTCGGCCGCGGAACGCACCAGGTCACGGGAGCACTCGGCCCAGGTCACCTCGGATCCGTCGACCGCGGCACCGACACGGAACACGCCCGGCGGCGGCAGCGGCGCCACCCAGATCTCCTGCCGCCAGTACGACCCGTCGCCGCCCCCAGCACCCGGCACCACGACCACGTCGCCCACCGGACGGCTGCCGGCGGCGCCGGGTGTGAACGCACCGGGCGGCGGTGCGAGCTGTCCACGACGACCGTCGGAGTACTCGACCGTCAGCTGCAACGGGCCGAGCATGCCGCGGTGTTGCGGCGCCGGACGCAGCTGACCCGACCGGGACGCCAACCAGATCTCCACAGCGAACCCCTGCGGATTGGCAGACCCGCCCACCATCGCCACAACGACGTCGTCAGTCCCAGATCCGCGGGTAGCTCCGTGATCTTGGGTCGATTCGACTAGTCGATCTTGATCCGTCGGAGATGACGGGGTGGGCATGCCGGTGTCCCGGATGTGGCTTCGGGGGGCGGTTGCGGTCCTTGGTTGTTGGGATGGGGGTGGCCGGTCAGGCCGGGGCGGGTAGGGCGCGGATGCGGGCCAGCACCTGTGGGAGTAGGTGGGGTCCGGTGGCAGCCGCAGGGTGATGTTTCGGGCGTGCCGGATGATCCGGGCCGGGGTGGCGAGCAGCTGATGGCGGAGCCGGGGGCTGCGGGCCCGGCCGGCGATGTCGTCGAGGCCGGACAGCGACTGCAGCATGACGGAGATGGCGCCGGCGAGCAGCGCCGCCCAGGTCCAGTCCTCGTTGACCCGCTTGTCGCCGGAGGGGAGGTGCCGCAGGGCGGCGCCGAGTTTCGCTTCCCGGAACCGTTCCTCGATGTTGACCCGGCCCCGGAACCAGGCCTCCACGGCCACGATGTCGGCGGCGGTGCAGACGGGGAGGTTGGTGACGAGGAAGCTGACCGCGTAGACGTGGTCGGGCTTTTCGTCGAGGGCGAGGGTGAGCTGGTCGGGGTCGACGGTGCGGCGCCGCCGGGACCGGCCGTCAGCGGTCTCCAGCCGGACCCGGCGGATAATGGTGTAGGTGTCGCCCGGCCAGCCTGCCGGGGCGTAGTCGCAGGCCGCGACCTCGGCATTGGCCATGTCCCGGGCCGGCGTCCAGGCGTCGCCGACGGCGGCCAGCGCCCGCCAGCACGCCCTGTTACGTTTCGCGGCGATCGCAAAGTCACAACCCGCCGCAACAGCGGCGTTGGCCAGCTCGGCGGAGAATCACCCGGCGTCGGCCCGCACCCGTGGCATCGCGCAGACCTGGGCTGGCAGAGCGGCCAACGCCCGTGTCAGCAGGCCGGCCGACTTGGGTCGGACGTCGTCGTTGCCGGCGAGCAGCTCAGCGGCCAGCGGCAGGCTCGCCTCCGCCCAGCTCGCCAGATGCGGCCGGCCACACCGCTGACCCTGATAGTTGTAGGCGACGCCGTCCTTGTCCCGGCCGTAGACCTCGACATCGGTGGAGTCCAGATCGATCGTCGGGCGCCGGGTCGCCAGCCCGGCCCGGCGACCCGCGGGCAGCAGACCCATCCACCGGGCAGTCACCTCCGCCAGGCCGGTTTCGATCCCGGCGACCCGCTCCGGGTCGAACCGGCGGGCAAGCGAACCCGCCGTCGTCGACGGCGGTGTCGCCACCGGTGCCAGCACTGCTCCCGCGGCGTCGTCGCGGACCCGGTCCAGCCCTGCCATGCAGTCCTGCCCCAGCAGCTGCGCTCCAGCCAACGCGACCAGCAGCTCGCCGCCGGACAGGCCCCGGTCCCGCTGCTTCACCCGGCCGATGTGCCGGTCCAGCGACCCGGCCACGTCGAGCCGGTCAACCAGCTCCGTCACCGCTGCCATCCCCGACGAGCCCGTCACCGACGGGTCCGACACCCCGATCCGGATTGGCTTTGCCCTAGCCCAGCCCTAGCCCGACGACGTCGTATCTTCTTGTCGGGTAGCCCGGGCGCCTTGCGGCGCCCGGGCCCCCTCAGAACCGGACGTGCGACTTTCACCGCATCCGGCTCAGGCAAGCCCCTCGGGCGTTGTCCGCTGATGGGTGCTGGACCCGCCGCCGAGTGTTGTTGCTCGGCATCGGGCGTGGACGAGGCGTTGCGTGGTCAAACCGGCCGTGGCATCGGGGGGGCTGTCCACTGTGATGGCCTGCCGAGACAGAGCCTTCGTGGTGGTCGCGAGCCACTGTTCCCACTGAAGCGGGCTTTGCGGCTCCTGACCGGCGTGGAGCAGAAAGGATCCGCAGGCTGGGCAGCGCCCGTGCTGTTTGAGCAGCAGGGACGCGGTCGTGCCGCCCACCAGCGAGAAGCCTTTGCGTCTGCGTTCAGCCCAGTACCGGTCCAGGTCCGGGTCGTCCACGGACGCCGTTCCCATGACCAGCCGATGACGGACGATTTTCGTCCAGGCAAACCGGCGGAGATAGATGCCGCTGTCGCGGTCACCGAAGACCCACCGGTCGTGTCTGGCCGGGTTGAACGAGTCGAAGTACCGGTGCGCGACCCAGGGCTTCGACTTGTTCGGATGGGCGCGAAGCGCCCATCGGTAGGTGCACCCCCACAGATGATGATCAACCGTGGCGAACACCTCTTTGGAGACCACGCTCCGGTAGTACGCAGCCCAGCCCCGGACCATCGGGTTGAGCCGCCGGATCACCGTCTGTGCGTTCGCTCCGTGCAGGGAGCGAACCTCCACGGTGAGCCGCCCCCGGATTCGCCTCACAGCCGCCGGACTCGGTTTGATGAGCAGCTTGCCGCGGTAGCGGCGGACATTGCACCCCAAGAAATCGAACCCGTCGCCGACGTGGACTACACGCGTCTTGTCTTCGTTGAACGACAGACCCCGTGGGGCGAGCCACTCTTCCAACCGACGCCAGGCCATTTCGGCCTGAGCTCGGGTGTGACACATGACGACGAAGTCGTCGGCATAACGCACCAGAGCGGGTGAGTCCGCTGCCGTGTGTGCCCCGAACGGGTCGCAGCGACGGTAGCGGACTCCGGCGGCCTTCTCCATCCCGTGCAGTGCAACATTCAGCAGCAACGGGCTGATCACCCCGCCTTGCGGAGTGCCCTCCTCGGTAGGCGTGAACCGGCCCCGTTCGATCACCCCCGCCCTCAGCCAGTCCCGGACCAATCCCCGTGCGGGAAACTGGCCGAGATGACTGAGGAGCCGTTCGTGGTCGATACGGTCGAATGCTGCTGAAAGGTCCGCGTCCAGGACCCACTGCCGCTGGGCCTGACGGCCTTTCAGCGTCCAGAAGATCGCTTCGATCGCGTCCTGGCAGCCCCGGCCGCGGCCGGAACCCGTAGGAGCGCGGCTCGAACCGCGCCTCCCACTCGGGCTCCAGCGCGTTGACGACACGGGCCTGCAACACCCGGTCGCGCAGCACTGGAATGCCCAGCGGCCGCTGCTTGCCGTTCTGCTTCGGGATGTGCACCCGTTTGACTGGTCGGGTTCGCCACGGCGTCGATCGACGGTGCGTCTCCACCGCCACTACCGCCCTGGCCGAAGAGGTCAGCGCGACCTCTCCGTCGATACCCGCCGTCGCACGGCCAGCATTGCGCTCCGTGACCCGCCGCACGCTCAACAGCGTGTTGGCGTGACTGCGGAGCATCAGCTTCTGCAGGTTGCGGACTTTCTT
>JBBRDH010000246.1:0-4516 GCA_038204125.1 Mycobacteriales bacterium | reverse complement strand
CTGCCTTCGCTGATGGACACCGCGCGGCTGTTGGTGGCCGGCGACAAAGGCCTGCTGGCGGCCGATGAATCCATCCCGACCTGCAACCAGCGATTCGCCGAGTGGGGGATCCCCCAGGACGAGTCCACGCGCCGGGCGTATCGCGAACTGATCGTCACCACCCCCGGTCTCGGAGATTTCATCAGCGGCGTCATCCTCTACGACGAGACGATCCGGCAACACACCAAAGGAGGTGCCGGTTTCCTGGACGTTCTGGCTCGCGCCGGGATCCTGGCGGGGATCAAGGTCGACGCCGGCGCCACGCCGTTGGCCGGGCATCCCGGGGAGAAGGTGACCGAGGGGTTGGACGGCCTGCGGCAACGGCTGACCGAGTACGCCCGGATGGGCGCCCGCTTCGCGAAGTGGCGGGCCGTGTTTACCGTCGGTGGACAGTCGCCGAGCCGAGCCTGCATCGAGGCGAACGCGCATGCGCTGGCCCGGTACGCCGCGCTGTGCCAGGAGGCCGGTCTGGTGCCCATCGTGGAGCCCGAGGTGCTGATGACCGGCGCGCACACTCTGGCCCGGTGCGCCCAGGTCACCGACGAGGTGCTGCACGAGGTTTTTGTTCAGCTGCACACCCAGGGGGTGGTGCTGGAGGCGATGCTGCTCAAACCCAACATGATCCTGCCGGGGCTGGACTGCCCGACCCCGGTCTCGGTCGACGTGGTGGCCGCGGCGACTGTTGAGTGCCTGCGGCGTGCAGTGCCCGCGGCGGTCGCCGGAATCGCGTTCCTGTCCGGTGGCCAATCCGGTGACCTGGCCACCGCGCGGCTGGTCGCGATGAACAGCCCGACCTTCGCGCCGCTGCCCTGGCCGATCGCGTTCTCCTTCGGCCGCGCGATACAGGAACCGGCACTGAGCATCTGGGACGGCCAGGACGCCAACGTCCACGCCGCGCAACAGGCTCTTCTGCAACGATCCCGCTCCAACCGCGACGCCCGCGCAGGCCAGCTGCCGACACCCCCTACTGCCGTTCGGTAAACGCGGACCAGAGGGACCAGTCCAGCTCCGTCCAATCCAGCTCCATCCAGTCCAGCTCCATCCAGCCCGGCCAATCGACACTCACGTGTTTTCCAGCAGAAGGACAGCCCCGATGACCACCCCCGCGAAGCAACCCGAGGCCGGCGCAGCGTCCGACAGTAAGCCAGACCCGGACGCAGACCCGAAGGATGATCTGAAGACCCTGCCGATGGAGCAGGTGCAGAAACAACTCGAGAGTTCACCGGACGGGCTCACCCAGGCCGAGGCGGCGAAACGGCTGGAGCAGTATGGGCCGAATGAGATTGCCGAGCACAAGACCAACCCGCTGCTGAAGTTCCTGTCCTATTTTTGGGGCCCGATCCCGTGGATGATCGAGGTGGCGGTGATCCTGTCCGGGGCGGTCGGGCACTGGCCGGACTTCTTCATCATCTTGCTGCTGCTGTTGGCCAACGCTGTGGTGGGCTACACCGAGGAACGCCAGGCCGGGAATGCGATCGACGCGTTGAAGGCCAAACTGGCCATCAACGCCCGGGTCCGGCGGGACGGCGAGTGGACCACCCCCGCGGCCCGCGAGCTGGTGCCCGGGGATGTGATCCGGCTGCGGCTGGGTGATGTCGTGCCCGCCGATGCGCGGTTGCTGGAGGGCGACGAGATAGAGGTGGACCAGTCTGCGCTGACCGGGGAGTCGCTCCCGGTGACCAGTGCTGCTGGGGACGCGGTGTTCTCCGGTTCGGTGATCCGCCGCGGCGAGATCGGCGCTCTGGTCTATGCGACCGGCACCCACACCTATTTCGGGAAGACCGCCGAACTGGTCCAGGACGCCAAGACCGTCAGCCACTTCCAAAAAGCCGTCCTGAAGATCGGCAACTACCTCATCATCCTCGCGGTCGCCTTTGTCGCGGTGATCATCGTCGTGTCGGTGTTGCGGGGGGACCCGATCCTGACCACCTTGCAGTTCGCATTGGTCCTGACGGTGGCGGCGATCCCGGTGGCCATGCCCACCGTTTTGTCGGTGACGATGGCCGTCGGTGCCCGGTTGCTGGCCAAGAAGAAGGCCATCGTCAGCAAACTGGTCGCGATCGAGGAACTCGCCGGGGTGGATATCCTGTGCGCTGACAAAACCGGCACCCTGACCCAGAATTCTTTGACGCTCGGGGATCCGTTCACCCTCGACGGTGTCACTGCCGCAGAGGTGATCCTGGCCGGAGCGCTGGCCTCCCGCGCCGAGAACGATGACCCCATCGACCTGGCGGTCCTGGGCGGGTTGGACGAGAAGAACGCGCTGGACGGCTACCAGGTGAGCCACTTCGAGCCGTTCAACCCGGTCGACAAGCGGACCGAGGCGACTGTCACGGGCGCCGAACACAAGACGTTCAAGGTCAGCAAGGGTGCTCCGCAGGTCATCCTCGCCCTGGCCGACGACACGGCGAAGATCAAACCCACCGTCGACACGGCAGTGGACGACTTCGCCGCCAAGGGCTTCCGATCCTTGGGTGTGGCCCGCGCGAAGGGTAGCGGCGGCTGGAAGTTCCTGGGTGTGCTGCCGCTGTTCGACCCGCCGCGTGAGGACGCGAAGACCACGATCGCGACCGCGAAGGCGATGGGGGTGTCGGTGAAGATGGTCACCGGCGATGCGATCGCCATCGCTAAGGAGACCGCCGGCAAGGTCGGCCTCGGCACAGACATCCTGGACGCGGGCGGCCTGGGGGATGTGAAGAAGACCGAAACCGCCGAGGTTGCACGATCCATCGAGACTGCTGATGGTTTCGCTCAGGTGTTCCCGGAGCACAAGTACCACATCGTCGATGTCCTGCAGCAGCGCGGGCACATCGTCGGGATGACCGGTGACGGAGTCAACGACGCCCCGGCGCTGAAGAAGGCCGACTGCGGTATCGCGGTGTCCGGGGCCACCGACGCGGCGCGGGCCGCCGCGGCGATCGTGCTGCTCACCCCGGGACTGTCGGTGATCATCGACGCGATCAAGGAAAGCCGCAAGATCTTCCAGCGGATGAATTCCTACGCCATGTATCGGATCGCGGAAACGTTGCGGGTGTTGCTGTTCATGACCGTCGCGATCCTGGTGTTCAACTTCTACCCGGTGACCGCGATCATGATCGTGATGCTGGCGCTGCTCAACGACGGCGCGATCTTGTCGATCGCCTACGACAACGTCCACTACCGGATGAAACCCGAAGCCTGGAACATGCGGATGGTCCTTGGTATCTCCACCGTGCTGGGCGTTGTCGGACCGATCGCCGCGTTCGGGCTGTTCTACCTCGGCGACAAAATTTTCGACCTCGGCCGGCCCCAGTTGCAGACCATGATGTATCTGATGCTGTCCGTCGCCGGGCACCTGACGATCTTCCTGACCCGCACCCGCGGCCCGTTCTGGTCGATCCGCCCGGCCCGCATCCTGCTCCTGGCCGTGCTGGGTACCCAGGCCATCGCGACCCTGATCGCCGTCTACGGATTGTTCATGACGCCGCTGGGTTGGGGTTGGGCCGCGTTCGTCTGGGGCTACGCCATCATCTGGGCACTGGCCAGTGACCGCGTCAAACTAATCGCCTACCGCGTCCTGGATCGCACACAGAAGACCACCGACGTGGACGGCACCAACAAGACCGCCGACGCTCACGGCACCAACACGACCGCCGACCTGGGGCCCATGGCGCGGACAAGGCGCCGGCCGCCCCCGCACCCGCCGACAGCCCCTCGGAGAAGGTCACCGCCCCGGCGAAACCGGGCGCGTTCTACACCGACACCGATTCCAGCGACCCCGTCTATCACGACAACGACGACTGCCCCTACGGGCTGGAGATCAAGGCCCACCACCACGACCACCCGGGTACCGACCACCGCCGCCTGTGCGATTGGTGCGCCCAACACGACCAGCCGGTAGCAGCCACACGCTGACCGCGGGCCATTGCCATCCCACCTGCCTGACCCGCGCCACCTCCAAGGATGTGACCCACCCATGACCACCATCTCCGCCGCCTTCGATTCCGGGCGCAAGCTCCGCAGTTCGGTAAGTCGCGCCGGTAAAGTCAGCCACCGGACCGGGCCGCTGATCATCCTCCGCCACGGTGAAACCGATGGGACACCGTCCGGCCGCTACGCGGCGAACAGCGAGGTGGGGTTGACCGCCAGCGGGCGCCGCCAAGCGGCCTCGTTGCTGCCGATATTGCAGTGCGTGCTGCAGGGTCAGCGGGCGGTGGTGGTTTCCAGCCCGTCACGCCCGGCCATCCAGACCGCGGCCCTGGCGTTGCCCGGGTACCGGGTGAACGTCGATCCACTCGTCGCGGAATACGACTACGGCGAATTCGAAGGGCTGACGGGACAACAGATCAGGCGGCTGGCGCCGGGCTGGGACATCTGGCGGGACGGATGCCCCGACGGGGACTCAACGGCCGACGTCGGCCGGCGGGCGGATGAGTTTCTGCACGCCCGCCACCGGAACGACCAGGGGCCGGTCGTCGTGATCACCCACGGGCACTTC
>JBBRDH010000245.1:0-4595 GCA_038204125.1 Mycobacteriales bacterium | reverse complement strand
GTCGACCGGGTCGAAGTCGATGCCGGGCGCGACGGCGACCCCGGCCTGGTCCAGCAGTCGGGCGCAGAATGCCTCCGCGTCGTCGGTGAGGTGGGCGATATCGGCGTAGACGTAGAACGCGCCATCGGCCGGGGCCAGTCGGTCGATGCCGATGCGGCGCAGCCCATCCAGGAGCAGACTGCGGTTCACCGAGTAGCGGGCGACGTGACCGTCGCATTCGTCGTAAGCCGAAAAGGCATGCACCGCAGCGTATTGGGCGAGAGCTGGCGGGCAGATGGCCAGATTGCCGGCCACCGCGTCCACCGCATCGGACAGGTCGGCCGGCACCAGCAGCCAGCCGATCCGCCAGCCCGTCATCGAGAAGTACTTGGAGAAGGAATTCACCACAAAACCGCTGCGGTCGGTGGCCCATGACGACGAGGTCCGGCCGGAATAGCTGATGCCGTGGTAGATCTCATCGGAGATCAGTCGAATGCCCTTGCGGGCACAGTGTTCTGAAATGGCCTGCAGCTGGATCGGGCTCAGCATGGTGCCGGTCGGGTTGGCCGGGGAGGCCACCACCAGGCCCTTGAGGTCGAGGCGTTCCAACATGGAAACGGTGGGGTGGTAACCGGTTTCCGGCCCGCACTCGATGTCGACCACCTGACAACCCAACGCCTGCAAGATGTTCCGATAAGCTGGGTAGCCAGGGCGGGCCAGGCCCACCCGGTCCCCGACGTCGAAAGCAGTGAGGAAGGCCAGTAGGAACCCGCCGGACGAGCCGGTGGTCACGAAGACATCGGCCGGGTCGACGGCCAGTCCGTAGCGCTGTTGATAGTGCCCGGCGATCGCCCCCCGCAGCGGCGCGATCCCGGCGGACTCGGTGTAGCCCAGCACCTCCGAGTCCAGTGCCTGCCGGGCGGCGGCGAGTACCGGGATCGGCGCCGGCGTCGACGGCTGGCCCGCAGTGAGGTTGAACACCTGCCTGCCCGACTCGGCCCTGCGGGCGGCGGCGGACAGGACCCGCATCACGTGGAACGGCGCCACCCCGGCACGCTGGGAGGGGGTAAAACCGCGGTCATTCATCGGATCCTTGCCCTCTGGTCGGCGCGACGGACATTCCGGCAATCGCGGACGCCGCGATGTCCGTCCGGAAGTGGCTGCCGCGCAGGGTGACTCCGTCCACCAGGTGATACGCGGCGGCCCGGGCGGAGGCCAGGTCGGGCCCGCTCGCCGTCACCGACAGCACCCGGCCGCCCGCCGAGACGACGGTGCCCGAGCCGTCAAGCCGGGTGCCGGCATGCAGAATGCCGTCCCGATCGGCGCCGGTCACCGGATCACCGACCGTCGGCGTCCCCGGATAACCTTGGGCGGCAACGACAACCGTGACCGCAGCGCCGGGTTTCCAGCTCGGCGGCGGCACCGTCCCCAGGTCCCCGGCCGCCGCGGCCGCGAGCAGCGCCCCTAGCGGTGAATCCAACAATTCGAGCACCACCTGGGTTTCCGGGTCGCCGAACCGGCAGTTGAACTCGATGACCTTGGGTCCGGATGAGGTCAGCACAAGCCCGGCGTAGAGCAGCCCGCTGAACGGTGCGCCGCGCCGGGCCAATTCGGTGAGCACGGGCTGCAGAACGTCCCGCTGGACCTGCGCGACGAAGTCGTCCGGCAGCCAGTGAAGCGGCGCGTAGGCGCCCATTCCGCCGGTGTTCGGGCCGGCGTCGCCGTCGCCGAGCCGCTTGAAGTCCTGGGCCGGCAGGAGGGGAACGGCCCGGTGACCGTCGCACACCGCGAACAAGGAGATCTCAGGTCCGGCCAGGAACTCCTCGACCAGCACTGGGTGGCCGCCATCCAGCACAGCGGCCGCATGGGCGGCGGCGACCGCGGCGTCCCGGGTGACGACCACTCCCTTGCCGGCCGCCAGGCCGTCGTCCTTGACCACGTACGGCGATCCGCAGCGGGTGAGCGCGCCGGCGATGCCGCTTTGATCGGTCACCGTGACCGATCCGGCCGTCGGCACCCCGGCGGCGGCCATGACCTCCTTGGCGAATGCCTTGGAGCCCTCGATCCTGGCTGCCGCTGCGGTCGGGCCGAAGACGGAGATGTGCCTGTCCGCCAGCAGGTCGGCGACACCGCGGACCAGCGGCACCTCCTGCCCGACGACCACCAAGTCGGTCGCGAGGGCCACGGCAAGCTCGGTGATCGAGACCGGATCGCCGGCGTCCACCGGATGGTTCCGGGCCAGGGCAGCGGTGCCGGCATTGCCGGGCGCCACGTGGAGGTCGGTGACGCCGGGGTCGCGCCGCAGCGCCCGGAGCAGGGCATGCTCCCTGGCGCCGGAGCCGATCACGAGAACACGCACGATCCAGAAGGCTAGCCGCAGACCGGGAAGGCGGTGAGCACTCCGCGGCATCGGTCGCTCGGATGCCCGGACCGCCACCCCGCCAGGCCGGGAACCGGGTGACTGTTCACCTTTGCCGGGCACCGTGCCAAAGTGGTCGGCATGAGTCGGTCGAAGGCCCCCGTGATCACCACGGCCGAGCACGTGGCGACGCTCCGGCGGAGCGCGAGGTCGCTGATCCGGGACGCGGCCGCGCTCTCGATGGGCGATCGGGTGCCGACCTGCCCGGAGTGGAACGTGGCCGACCTGGTCGGCCACGCCGGCGGAGTGGCGAGTTGGGCGGCGACGATCGTCGCGGAGAGCCGATCGGTGAACCTGCCGGAGGATGAGATCGCGGCGCTGTTCGAAGCGCCCCGGCAGAAGGACGCGTTGCTCGAGTGGTACGCCGCCGCGGTCACCCGGTTGGCGGCGGCCCTGCAGGACCCTGCGAACAAGCCTGGCGTAGTTTTCCTGATGGACCCCCCCGAACCGCTGGCCTTCTGGGCCCGCCGTCAGGCGCACGAGGCCACCATCCACCGGGTCGATGCGCTGTCGGCGACGCTCGGTCATCTGCCGACCTCGGCCCAGGCAGGTGTCGACCTGCCACTCGCGCTCGACGGGATCGACGAACTGTTGACCGGGTTCGTGCCGAGACAGACCTCCCACCTGCACACGGACGAGCCGACGGTCGTCCGGGTGGCGCCCACCGACGCCGAAGCCCGGTGGACCGTCAGCGTCGGTACCGGGCCCCCGGTCACGGTCCGGGACGCCGCGGCGGCGGCCGACGTGGTCCTCACCGGGTCCGCTTCGGCGCTCTACCTCGGTCTGTGGAACCGGGGCGACGAGATCGCCGAGCACGGCTCCGGCCCCGTGCTGGGTCTGTGGCGGGACAAGGTCCGAGTCCGCTGGAGGTGATTCCGCGGGCGGTGGCCCACCGCAACCGGGCCGCCGTCGACCCTGCCAAATCGGTGAATGCCGGGGTGGCCAGGCCCCGGTCGCCTCAGCCGCCGAGGACGTCGTGTATCGAGATGGTCTGATCCCGTCCCGGCCCGACGCCGATCGCCGAAACCCTGGCCTGCGAGAGATCTTCGATCCGGCGGACGTAATCCCGGGCGTTGGCCGGCAACTCGGCGAACGTGCGGCAACCGGAGATATCCTCGAACCAGCCCGGCAGCTCCTCGTAGACGGGAACCGCATGGTGCACATCTGTCTGGGTGACCGGCATCTCGTCGGTCCGCTTTCCGTCGACCAGATAGCCGACGCACACCGGCACGGTCTCCAGTGAGGACAGCACGTCGAGCTTGGTGAGGAAGTAGTCGGTGATCCCGTTGACCCTGGTCGCGTACCGGGCGATCACCGCGTCGAACCAGCCACAGCGCCGCAACCTTCCGGTGGTCACCCCGATCTCCCCGCCGGTCTTCCGCAGGTACTCGCCCCACTGGTCGTGCAGCTCGGTCGGGAAAGGGCCGGAACCCACTCTCGTCGTATACGCCTTCAGGATGCCCAGCACCGAGGTGATCGCGGTGGGGCCCAGTCCGGAACCGACTGCCGCGCCGCCGGCAGTCGGATTGGACGAGGTGACATACGGATAGGTGCCGTGGTCGACGTCGAGCAGGGTCCCCTGGGAACCCTCCAGCAGGATGTGCTCGCCGCGGCGGACCGCATTGCCCAGCTCCAGCCGGGTATCGGTGATCCGGTGCCGGAAACCCTCCGCCTGCTCCAGCACGGTGTCGACGATCCGGGCGCCGTCCAGCGCCTTGCGGTTGTAGATCTTGACCAGGATCTGATTCTTGATGTCCAGTGCCGCCTCAACCTTCTGCGCCAGGATCGACGGGTCCAGCAGATCCTGCACCCGTACCCCGAGCCGGGCCACCTTGTCCTGGTAGGCCGGCCCGATACCCCGGCCGGTGGTGCCGATCTTGGCTTTGCCGAGGTACCGCTCGGAGACCTTGTCGATCTCCACGTGGTACGGCATGATCAGGTGCGCATCGGCCGAGATCATGAGCCGGCCGGTGTCGATCCCCCGCTCCTGCAGGCCGCTGAGCTCGGTGAGCAGGACCCCCGGGTCGATCACGACCCCGTTGCCGATGACGTTGTTGACCCCCGGGGTGAGGATGCCGGAGGGGATCAGATGCAGGGCGAACTTCTGCCCGTCGGGCAGCACGACGGTGTGGCCCGCGTTGTTGCCGCCCTGATACCGCACGACCCACCTGACCCTTTCGCCGTAGAGGTCGGTCGC
>JBBRDH010000244.1:0-4621 GCA_038204125.1 Mycobacteriales bacterium | reverse complement strand
CCGCTCAGTGCTGGAGGGTTAGGTCCGGCGAGCGGCATACAAGCGCAGGGTGATGTCGAGATCGTGGACCATCTTCAGCGTCGGCGCCGCGCCCAATTGATTGGCAGCGGAAATCCGCCGTGAAAAGAAGGCGGGTGCCAGGGAATTGCGCCGCTAAACACGCGGAACGATGAAGCCGGACCGGTCCTGGACGAGGATTCTGCTGCTCAGAAGATGCGGCGGCCGAACGGTCGCAGTTCGGCTGGCGGCCTCAGCGGTGCAGGCTTGGGGTGTTTGAGTTGCCGTCGACGGCAACTGCACGAAGCGAAGCACCACCACGTCGGCGCCTTCCACGAATTCCAGCCGGTAGTCCACGCCGCAGCCGCCGGCCTGGGCCACTGACGGCGCCCCACTCCACCGCACGGTCAGCTGGCCGTCGGACTCGACATGCACCGTTGTCTCAGCATCGCCGAATCCGTAGGGAAGTCCGGGGACCGTATGAACCAATTGCACCGGGTCGATGGAGGCCTGGACCAGTCGTACTGCGCTGCCCTGGACGCCGAAACTCCACGCCGGAACGGTCGCCGGCCCGGCGGCGGTCGTGACCGAGGCGATGGTTCGGCGCGGACTGGTCAGCACCAACGGTGTGCAGCTGTCGCAGGGCTGCGGCGAGCCCGAAGCGGTGATCAGCAGCCGAGCGGTGTTCTGGGCATCAAGCAGTTCGACAACTTCGGTGGTGCCGTCGGTGAAGGCGACGGTGCCGTTCGTCGGTCCGGTGTTGCCCGTCGTTGCGACGTCCGGAGCGAGAGTGGCCAGGCGGCTCAGCAAAGCCCGCTTGTTTGCACCGTTGCGTGGTTCCCAATCGCCGATCTGGGTGGTGCTGCCGTAGCCGACGATGATCAAGGGGTGGGGCTTGGCGTGCAGTGCCTCCTCCCAGACGGACAGCACCTGCGAGGTCGTCAGGCCCTGGTCCGGCGGGCTTGCCGGCGCACCATCCTGACCGGACCTACCGCGGGTCGTCGTCAGCGCGCCCACCACCACAAGGATCACCACGACCGCAGCGGCGATCAGCCAGACGCCTGCGGAACGCGTGCGGTCGGTCGCATCGGCCAGGTCTGCGGCCGCTTCGCCGTCAGTCTCTGCGATTAGCCGGGTGGCATCGAAATCCGTTGCTGCTGATGGCATGTGGGGATCGGGCTCGGGGGGTAACTGCTGGGACCGAGGGCGGTCAAAGGCCTGCCGACCGCTGCGACGAATCATTGTTTGCCTTCCGGCGACGGCGCCTCAGGGGAGCGGGCTTCATGGTAGGCCTCGGCGGGCTGGGCACGCGGGCGGCAGCCAACCCGCGCGGCGGAAACGTCAACGACGCGAACGAACCAACCGAGGCTCTTTCGATGCCCCGGAGGTGGATCGGCGACCGGCACCCGCGCACGTTTATTGTGCGTCCCCGACCGCGCACCGATGCTCCGGGCTAGCATCCGGGTCGTGTTCGCCAGAAGAGAACCTTTTTCGTCCGGGTTTTTGCCCGTCGACGAAGTGCACGAGATTTATTGGGAGGAATCCGGTCGAGCAGGCGGTATCCCGGCCGTGTACCTGCACGGAGGACCGGGCGGGACACTCGGCCGGGGCGGCTACCGAATGAAGTTCGACCCGGACCGATTCCGGGTGGTCGGCTTCGATCAGCGGGGCTGCGGCCGTTCGACACCACGTGTCACCGCGCCGAACTATGACCTGACCCTTAACACGACGCTGCACCTGATCGCGGACATGGAAGCACTGCGTAGGCATTTGGGAATTGATCGCTGGTTGGTCAACGGCGTCTCCTGGGGATCGACCCTCGCCCTGGCATACGCGCAGGCGCATCCCGACCGGGTCCTTGGCATCGTCCTGATGGCGGTCACGACGAGCGCGCGGTCCGAGATCGACTGGATCACCCAGACGGTGGCCGCTATCTACCCGGAGGCATGGGATCGCCTGGCCGGCCACGCTGAACAGGCCGGCATCGGTTACCGGCGGGACGAAGGGCGAATAGTCGAGGTCTATGCCCGGCTGTTGACGAATCCCGACCTCGCCGTGCGCGACCGGGCCGCATGGGCCTGGCACGACTGGGAGACCCACCATGTCTCGATCGGCGCCGGCGGCGTTCCGCCCGATCCCGACCAGGACGACGGCGAGGCGCGGCGGGTGTTCACCACCCTCGTCACTCACTTCTGGGCCCACGACGGATTTCTTTCGCCGCCGATCCTGGATCGGATGGAACTGTTGCACGGCATTCCCGCGACCCTCATCCATGGGCGGATGGACGTCAGCGGACCGGCAATCACCCCGTGGTTGCTGCACCGCGCCTGGCCGGGCAGTGAACTGATCCTCAAGGAACGAGAGGGTCATGGCGGCCCGGCGATGGTCGAGGCCTGGTGTGAGGCGAACACCGGCCACGCCGACCGACTGGACGCCCAATCAGCCTTCCGATCCTCGCCCGGCTGAGGCGGGGTCCGCCGACCCGGCTCAGGGAGCCCATCCACTCCAACCCACCGTTTGGGTCGTCATAGACCGATCCTGGCCCGGGCAGGGGTTCCAGGCGACCCTAATGTGGCATAATCGTGGCATGACTCGCGCACGATTGAGCACCACAGTGGATGCGACGCTTCTTGACGATGCGAGACGGGTTCGATCCGGGGTCACCGATGCGGTTCTCATAGATGAGGCTCTGGCCGCTCTGCTCGCCCGCTATCGCGCCGTCGAGGTAGACGCAAGCTACGTCGCCTACGACGAGCACCCGCTCGACGAACCGGACGCGTGGGGCGACCTTGCGTCGTTTCGACAAGCTGCTGCCGCATCTTGATTGCTATTCCCTTGCGCGGTGAAGTGTGGTGGTGCGAGCTGCCGCAGATTGGGCGTCGACCGGTCGTCGTGCTCTCCCGCGATGCAGTAATCCCGCGGCATCGCCGTGCATTGATTGCTCCGTGTACGACGACAATTCGAGGCCTTGTCAGTGAAGTGGTGCTCGAGCCCGGCGACGACCCCGTACCGCGTCGTTCGGCGGTCAACCTGGACTCGGTAGAGAGCGTCTCTCTGGCAGTGCTTGTCGACCGAGTGGGCCGGCTGAGCGACGCTCGGATGCGTCAGGTCTGCGCCGCCCTCGCGGTTGCCGTCGACTGCCGCAGCTGACCCGCGGCGGTGTGGCGGTCGCCGATCGGCGACCTGAATAATTTGGGCTACCGGCGAAGGCCACCACCACGATCCCCGTCGACAGCCAGTAAAAGAAGAACGAAACCGGCCTGACCCGGTCGGTGGAAACGGCCAGACCCACCCCGGCCGCGCCCACACCGATCGCGGCGGCCCACCATCGGGTGACCTGGCCGCGCCCACGGACCACCCAGGGCGGCGCGGTCAACGCGACGGCCGCGATGACCTGCACGCCGAGCCAGCCCAGCGCATTGGCCACGGACAGGAAGTTGTTGTCGGCATATTCGATCACCATCGCGGCCAGGTACGCCCCCACACCGAGCGCCGCCGACCACCGGGGCCCACGACGGTCGGCCGAACACGCAGAGCAGCGCGGTCAGACACCACAACGACCACGCCGATAGATCCGCTCCGAACGGCGGTCACTCACCCCGAACCCTCCGGCCTGCGCGTCGATGTACAGGGCGGTGGTGGCGGGGAAGAGCACCAGCCTGGGCAGCCCGACGGCGAGCAGTCCTATCGCATCCCGCGTCGCCGCGGGTGTCGGTGAGAGTGCCCGGCAGGGTCGCCGCGGCGCGGCAACTCACGGCAACGGTAAAAGCCGGTACGACCACCTCACGGCAGGGCCGACGCCCGTAGTGTCACCTCCGGCATCCCGAACCCTTGATGTTGCGAGATCATGCTTTCATGCCACGGCAGACGACCGTTCGCCGTCTCGAGGAGCCGGCCCACCAGCGATGACTTCAACGGCAGCCGAGGCGATGGTGAAAAGGCTCGACAACTCGACGCGGGTTGCCGATGGCCCGACGGCGCGGTGATTACCCCAACCAGCCCACCCATTCCGGATGGTGGACGCACGGCGGCCGGACCAGTACCGCCGCACATTCGATGCACAGCCACAGTCGGTGCGGGTGCCCGGCGCACAGGCACGGGTATGCGCCGATCAGCATCGTGTCGGGCCCGAGTCGATGTCCGGTCGGGCACCGGCCGGGGGCGCGCTCCTGGATGCCATGGATCCCGACGCTGGAGAAGTACCGACGGTCGAGTCGGTGCCGGTCCCACTCGATCATGTGTTCGATCATACCGTCCTCGGGTCGCTTCTCCTGCGTGTCGCTGGGACGCGGGCACGTAGCCTGACCCGATGCCGAGCCGCCGCATTCGCCCGCCCGTCAGCGCCCGGTCACCCATCGACTTCGCTGCGGTGCGCGAGCGGCTGGGAATCCCGGCCGACTACCCCGCGGACGCGGTGGCCGAGGCAACCGCCGCTGCCGCCCACCCGCCGGTGCCTTCCGACGACCGGACCGATATCCCGTTCGTCACCATCGATCCGCCGGGTTCGATGGACCTCGACCAGGCGATGTACCTCGAACGCACGGCCGGCGGCTTCCGGGTGTCCTACGCCATCGCCGACGTCGCTTCCTTCGTCCGCCCGGGAGGGGCGCTGGACGCCGAGACG
>JBBRDH010000243.1:0-4681 GCA_038204125.1 Mycobacteriales bacterium | reverse complement strand
CCCCCGACACCCTGCTCGCATTCCTCGAGACGCTCTGACCGAACGGCTGGGTTATGCCGACCTGACCGGCCCCGGAGCCGTTGCCCGGCAGGGCGATCCGCGGCGAGGTCGGCATAACCCAGAGGTCGGCATAATCCACATAAACGCTGCTCGGGACGCCGCGGGCGGCCAGGGCGGGGTGCAACGCCACCCCGAGCCGGACGGCGTCTTCGGAGAATCCGAACCGGTAGCCGACCAGCAGCCGGGAATGGTCGTCCAGGAACGCGAACAAATAGACTTTTCGGCCGCCGATCTTCGGGCCGTGCAACGCATCCCCGGTCCAGCGTTCGTTCGGATCGCCGGCTTCGAACCGGCCGAACACCTCCCCGCCGACCCCGACGGGCGGGCCCATCAACTCCAACCGGTGAAACAGCCGCAACAGCGTCGACTCCGACGGTGACCACCCCGACGATGCCCGCAGGATCCGCTGCACCTGCGCCGCAGTCCGCTGCGGGTTTTCCCGTTTCAACCCGGCGGCCATCTCCAACACGGCCGTGTCGGTCCGCGGGTCGGCGACCCGGGCGGTCGGGACCAGCTCGTCGAACCCGCCCGCCCGATAGCGGCGGACCCACCGGCCCAACGTGTCCCGCGAATACCGCACCGACACCCCGGAGGGATGCTGATGTTCGGCCGCGGCGATCGACCGGACCAACCGGCCCCGGGCCTTCGTCGACAACGTCGAGTCCAAGGCAGGGCAGATCAACTGCCACCGGAACAACGCCACCGCCTGCGCCCGGCCCCGCGCCACCTCTTCGCCGCTGCTGCTCTTCACGGTTTCTGTCACCGGACACCTCCACCTCATCAGGTGTGCTGCGTCAAAGCTGTTGCTCCGCAGTCACCCCCGGGATGCTCCCGGCAGGGTCGACGCAGCGTCAGGGGCAACTGGTGTTGCCCCGCCAGCAGCCGCCGGGGCCGGCCAACCCGGCGACAGAAGCCGACCACCAGAACCAGCCACCGCGATCAACGCCAACGACGGACCACCCGAAGTCGGCGTCAGCCCAAAGCGTGTCGACAACGACCTGGCGGCCACCGCTACCGCTGCGACCAGGTCCGCCCACCCCGACCCGGCCGAGGGTGGGATCTGCACATCCACCCCGGCCGTCACCGCGTTCTGCAGAAAGAAGGTCCGCGCCGCATCGAGCCGTCCCGCCGCCCGGCGCAGCCACCCCCGCACCGTCGACGCCGGCACCGACAACACCGCACCGATCCGCCGATGACCGGCTCCGGTCGCCCGCGCCCGGAGCGCCGACCAGACCAGTTCGGCCAGATAAGCCCTGCGCAGCAACAACACCACCGGCAACAGCACATGCGTCACCCGGCAGCTCCGGCACCGCGCCCGCCGCGGCTGCAGCCGACCGGCCGCGCCGACAATCGAGCGGGAGCGGGCGAAACCCCACCCCCCGAGCACCCCCGCCACGCAGCCTGGACAGCTGATCTGCCCGGCCCGCAATCGGGACTCGACGGAACCAGCATCGGCGCTTACCGTGACCACGTGCGTCCTTTCGCACACGCACGGCACCCCCGTCTACGTCCGCCAAGAAGTCGAGGGGGTGCCGTGCACCCAACAGTTCCTCGACACTCTGACGACGCCGACCACCGGTCGCAACCCCAACCCGAATCCGACCAGCCAGTCCGCAAACTCAACGACGGCTCAGATCAGATCCTCCGCACACCCAGCGACGCTCAACAGTGCAAGCGACAGGGGGATCAACACGGCCGGCCGAGCTTTTGGTGTCCACATTGTCGGTTCAACGCGACTCACGCCGCCCGGGCCAGCATCGGCCGTCAAACCTCGCCGATGAACGATCGCTACGGGACAGTATTGCGGCGTTCTGGCCGGTTATCTCCGGCATGTCGGGCTTTGGGGCCGCGGGTTGGCTGGAACGATCTGAGATGTGACCGTCGATCGTCGGAACTCGATCGCTCGCGCCGGCGCGGCCCTCCTTCGCGTCCGCTGGTTTGTGCGCGCGCCGATCTGGATGTACCGCGTCGGACTAGGCTTCGTGTTCGGCAACAGGTTGCTGATGCTCGAACACACCGGCCGCACGTCGGGGCTGCAGCGTCACGTCGCGCTAGAGATCGTCGACCATCCAACGCCTGGCGGGTACATCGTGGTCTCGGGTTTCGGGGACCGAGCGCAGTGGTTCCGTAACGTTGAGGCGAACCCGCAGGTGCACGTCGGGCCGGGCAGTCGCAAACCCGTTCCAGCACTGGCTCACCGCCTCGACGCGTAGGACTCAGCGGCGGCGCTCGGCCGCTATGCCGGGGCGCATCCCCGTTCCTGGGCAAAGTTGCGACCGGTTCTCGAACAGACATTGGGCACGAGCATCGACGAGCACGGAACCGATCTCCCCATGATCGCTCTCGACCTCGTCGCTCCAGGCCCCGCCTGAACCGGCACCGACCGGTGACCGATCGTTTACCGGGATGGCGTCTGCGGTGCGTCGGCAGCGCCTCGCGGCACGATCCAGTGCCTGCGGTCGGCAAGCCGGCACGCCATGGTCCGAGCCGCGACCGGTTTCACCCGCCGGAGAGCCGGTCTGCCGGTTCTAGGTTGACAAGCTGAGTAGTTCGACAGACTATATAGCCGTGATTCCCACCGAGACTGCGCCGACCTGGCCCGGGGACTGGTTGCGTGGCGTGCTCGAACTGTGCGTCTTGGGCGTGCTGGCAGACGGTCCGACCTACGGTTACGCGATTGCCCAACGCATCGCCGAGGCTGGGATCGGGGTGGTCAAGGGCGGCACGCTGTACCCCTTGTTGACGCGGCTCGAGACGGAGGACTTTGTCGAGGCGACCTGGCGTGCGGGCGACGGTGGCCCCGGGCGCAAGTTCTTCGAGCTCACTGCTGATGGCCGCGCCGAGCTGCACCGCCGCGAAGTCCTCTGGGCCCAGTTCGTCACCCGCACCCGGCGCCTTCTACCCAACGTCCGAACTTCGGACGACGTCCCCGAACTCAATGGATTGGAGCTCCGATGATCAAGAACTTGTTCCGCCCGCACCATCTACTTGACCCCTGGCGCGACGACTTCGTCATCGCGTTGAGGTTGCGGGACGTACCTGGCCGCCGGATCGGAGATGCGCTTGCCTTGGTGGATGCGCACTGCACGGACAGCGGTGAGGAGCCCCAGGAGGCATTCGGCGACCCAGTGGCTTACGCGACCCAGGTGGCTGACCAGGTCCGGCCGGTCGACCTCGTCTCGGGCATGTCACCGCTCCGGGCGGGACTGCCCGGTCTCGCGGTGCTGCTCGCCGTGCCGGCGTTGCTTTCCGGCGTGGCCGGCCTCGCCCATAGCAGCGTTGCCGAGGTCAGTGTCGGATCACTGGTCGGGGCCGTCACCGGCGCCGCAGCAATCAGCTTGCTGATCCGGTTCGCGTTGCTGCTGGGACCCCGACGGCGGGGCACCCGGTTCGTTGCGATTTTCTGCTTCATGGGCGCGATGATTTTCCCGTCGATGATCTGGACAGCGACCGCCGTCGACCTCAGCGCCTGGCTTTCGGTAGGCATCGCGGTGGTGCTTCTCGCCGCGACCTTCGTGTCACTGCGCAGGACCGGCCCCGACCTCGTGGTGGACCCACTGACTGGGCGCGACTCGATCCCCACGCCGCGCTGGCTAGCGCCCGGCACGCAGTGGCTGTTGCCCCTCACCCTGGCCGGGGCGATCCTGATCGTCGCGTTGGTGCCCCCACACTGATTCGCTATGGCGACGGTACCGTCGTCGTCCCCGACGGGGCGATCTCATACTGCAAAGGAACACAAAAATGCAATTGGCCAGATTTGGACCGATTGCGTAGCGGGCTACATCGTCCCGCTCACCGAACGTCCTCCGGTGCCGGAACCGCGCTTCGAGCCTCCCATTCAAGATCACGAACGCGTCGGTTGGGGATTGGTGACCGGCACCTCTCGACCTGAACCTTTCAACCACCGCAGGCCGCTCGTCGAGACCGCGAAACGGTGAACTCGGCCGCCGCTTTGGTGACGACTGACCGAACTGCCTTGTCATACGGTGCGCCACCGCTGCGTATAAACAGGGACACGACCCAGACAGTGGCGAGCACATAGGACGCGATGATCGTTATGACGGCCCACCATGGTGGCGAGCCCCACCGGAGTTGAGGAGCCCGTCAACGCCCGCGTGCGCGCACAGCCAAGGCAAGGCGATCTCCAGACTGCTACGCAGCAGGTCCGGCGCTCGTTGTCCACGATTCCGACCCTCGCATCGCCTGTTGCGGTGACCGACAATCTCAGCTCGCACACGGGCATGATGCTTCCGCGTTCATCGACCGAGCCACCCAAGACATAATCGCAGTCGATACTCAAATCCAACCGCCCGACGCGATCTGTCATCTATCTGACCTGCACGTTGTCAATGCTGGCTGTCTTGCCGATGTTCTCCTCGTGTGCTGCCACGTCTGGTGGGCCGGGGGAAAGGTTCTGCGGGACGATCGTGGCCAGCTGTCCGTGGCCATGGAAAAGTATCCGGTGGTGGCCAGTTGAGGTCCCCGGTGGTGGCCATCTGAAAGTCCCCATCCCTTGCTCGTCGTGTCGAGCCAATCCGTGAGGCCCTGGGCGGTGACGGTGGCGGTGTCAGCCAGTCACCGCACCGCCCAGGGAGCTCTATGTTGTCAGCGAGGGAACAGA
>JBBRDH010000242.1:0-4702 GCA_038204125.1 Mycobacteriales bacterium | reverse complement strand
GGGGGACGGCGGCTGCGGCGTGAGCTCGCCCGCCGAGGCTTCAACACGCCTGTCGGCGAGCGTCCTGAATGCCTCCCGTCTGGTTATGGCCAGCATCCACGGCAGGGGCTGCTCGGGGCTGGTACATCTGGCTGCGTGCCGCCAGGCGCGGGTCATCGCTTCCTGCACGGCGTCCTGGGCGTCGGACTCGTTGCGGGTGATTCTGCGGGCTTCGCGCAGGCAGACGATGCGGGCTGCAGACCAGTTCCAGTGGTCCGGCACGCCGGTCGAACGTTGCATGAGGATCTCCATCCGTTCGGGATTGAGAGATCACTGAAACGAAACCGACCGTTCAGCGGGTCTATAGGTTGTGCCCCTTCTTCACCGAGCTCCCGCTGGTGGGTCGTACGCAGCGCTCGCGCCTTACTACGACGACTTCACCGCCAGCTACAACCACGAGGCGTTCAGCGAGACGCTGATCGGATTGGCATCGCGCCACGGCCTGCGCGGCGAGCGGGCGCTTGATGTCGCATGCGGCACTGGCAGCAGCTGCTCGTGGCTCATCGGCCAGGGCTGGCACGTGGAGGCGTGCGACCTGTCGGATGAGATGCTGGCCATTGCTGCGCAGCGCCTCCCGCCGAGCGTGGCGTTGACGGTCACGGACATGCGAGCCCTACCGCCGGGCCCAAACGTTGACTTGATCACATGCGTCGATGACGCGATCAACTACCTGCGTGACCGCGACGAGCTCGCCGCGACCCTCAGCGGCTTTGCCCGCCGGCTTGCGCCCCAGGGCGTCGCGGTGTTCGACCTCAACACCGAGCGCACATACGACGAGATGTTCTGCTCCACCTGGACCAGGACCGGGCGCCTCGCCACCTACCGCTGGCACGGCACCTCCCCCGCGATGTTCAGGTCATCAAGACAGGCCGAAGCAAACCTCACGGCTCGCACACGCGACGGCCGGCTCGTGCCGTTAGGCACGCACCGCCAACGCCACTTCAGCCGCGACGACATCGAGCGCACGGCCGACGCGGCCGGCTTGTGCTGCGTCGCCGCGTACGGCCTGGGCTCGGACGGACAACCACACGCTCACGTCGATGAGAGCTTGCACACCAAGGTGGCGTACGTCGCTGTACCCGCCAGTCCACAGGAGAGGAGGTGAACCCGCATGGAACTCGAGCCGCTCGAAGGCCCCGCCATTCCGACCGCCAGCATCCAGAAGGGCAACTGACCCGCCTGCGGCCTGCCGGGCGTAAACAGATCGCCGCGTCCGGCAGGCCGTCCGCCCACCACCAAACCAAACCCCGTGAGGCGTCATGACCTCGTCGACCAGCCCCCCGGAACGCGAGTTCCTGTCGGGCCTGCCCCGTCTCAAGCAGACGATCGAAGTGTTCCCCGCCCGGGACGGCCACCTGTACCTCCTTCGCCCGGGCCTGCCGGAGTTCCGGATCCCAAACGCGGGCCCGTTCGAACGCCGGCTCCTGCAGCTCCTCGACGGGGCCCACACGCCACAAGAGGCCACGGACGCCCTCACAGATCTTGGAATCACGGGCGGGCGCGACGCGGTCAACGCGGCGCTGCACGACCTCGATGCCGCTGGGCTGCTCGAGGATGCCGGCGCGTGCAACGCCGCTCTGCCCCGAGCGGAGATCGAGCGCTTTGATCGCCAGCTCGCGTACCTGTCGGACTTCGCGACCGACATCGGCGCAGCCGAACACCACCTGCGTTTGCGCGAGGGCACCGTTCTTGTCCTCGGCCTCGGCGGCTTTGGAACCTGGACCGTCCAAGCGCTCGTGGCAGCCGGAGTCGGGACGATCGTCGGCGTTGACGGCGACATCGTGGAATCCAGCAATCTCAATCGGCAGGTGCTGTACGCAGAGTCAGACATCGGGCGCGGCAAGGCGTCTGCCGCCGGTGCTGCCGTCGAACGCCAAAGCTCCTTCACCACGTTCCGCGCGGTGACGCGAACGATCCGCGGCCCCGAAGATCTCGGCGACCTGGTCGAGGAGGCCGACATCGTTCTCGACCTTGCCGATCAGCCTCCCGGGAAGATCGAAAGCTGGGTCAACCAGGTCTGCTACCAGGCACGGACTCCGTTCCTGCTCGCCAGCCACTTCCCGCCGAAGGTACGCGTCGGCCCGCTCTACATCCCCGGCCAAACCGCCTGCCACGCATGCCAAATGGGCGCACTATCCGAACGGTACCCGCTTCTCGTCGAGTACCAGACATGGCGCGTCGATCAACCCACCCGCTCCACCAGCTTCGCCCCCGCCTGCGCGGTCATCGGAGGACTCATCGCCAACGAAGCAACGCGCCACCTGTCATCCCTAGGATCGCCCGTGCTGGCCGGCGTCGCATTCGAAATCGACCTGCACACGCTGACCACGACGGTCGACCGCCCCGACGTGCAGCCAAACTGTCGGTTGTGCACACCCGGCCGATGAACACGCGATCCCGCCGCCTAGGCGCGTGCGCCGCCGCCGCCGCGACGTATCCAGACCATTCGCGGAATGCGTAAGACCACGAGTCCTTGTCGGACGCATGAGCCCCTCGCTTGTCAGGGTGCTTCTTTGGCGCAGAGTTGACGAACCGATGCGTGTGCGTCTATGCTCAGCAAATCCTGTGCGTTGCGCGTCGCATGAGTAAATAGCCGGTGTAGACTGCCGTTAAAGGAACTTCGCGCGGCCCAGCCAGCTCAGATGTCGACAACGATGCAGATCTCGTAACCGGGAGCAGCTTACAGTGGTTATAATTCCGACCAATATTGGCACAGCGATCTCTCGGCGCGCACTGCTCGTTGGTTCTGCAGGCACCGTAGCGGCAGCCGCGCTTGTGCGCGTTCCTTCCACGTCTGTCGCCGCCGTGAGCGAACTGCTGCCAGGACAGGCTGACGCCGAAGCGGTCATATTCGCGGTCTACCCGGCGTTCCAGATTGGATGCAGCCCGGCGGCCCTTATCACCGGATTTCGGTCCAAGCTTCGGTTCGCTGGCAAGGCCTCGCGAGATCTGCTCGTGCAGGTGACTCGTGACTTGACGGGCTATCAGTCCGGTGCGTTGACCGAGGACACCGCGCCGATTGCCATCGAGCGAATGGCCCGTCAGTTGCTCGTGGTTTCGCCAGGATCCACGGCTCATGATGAGCTTTGGGCATCGCGTCGGCCTGGCAGCAGTGCCGCCGCGCTTCCGGCCAAGAGCGCTACGTGGGCACCGGTTCGCACCGATGAGCAGCATCAAGCCGCTCGCGCGCTCAATCTGGTGATGGGCCTGATGACGCTCGCAGCGGACGGGGCTGGCGAGGATTTAGCAAGTACGCTCGTTGTCCCGACGGCTTGCGTTCGATCATGAGCTCAGTCATCGCAAAGGGGGTTGCTCTCGGCCAAGACGGCACTACCCATCCGGACCCCGTGACCCAGCCCCAAGATTTTCGCTTTGTGTCACCCAGCGGGGCCGCAGTAAAAGACCACTTCTCGGATACGGGTACAACGTGGGTCCGGATGTGGATCGATCTCTCCTACTTTTTCCCATCAGAGGGAGCCGTCAACCCTGACCTGTTCGCGCAGTTGGCGGCCCAAATAACGGCCGCGAACAGCGCTGGCCTTAAAGTGATGCTCACGATGTGGAAGTTTCCTCGCTGGATGAATGGAACGACCGGCCTGCCTTACACCGGCCCACTCCCGGTTCCCGCGGGCCAATGGGATACCTTCCAGCAGGGACCAGAGGTTGGTGCGGAGTACAAGTTCCCCGACGACGTATCAGCCGCGAGTGCTTGGGGGTGGGCCGTCGCGGCCATACTCAGCAGGTTCAGTGCGGGACGCCCTGGCGGGGTCCCCGCTGGAGAGCCTGTCATCGACTCGCTTGAGATCCTTAACGAGCCCAACTGGTCGTATTTTCCTCAGTCTGATCGAACGCGCGCCCGCACCGCCGGTTGCAAGTGCGGGCAGATGCTGGTCAGCGCTGTCGCCATCAACGCGTGGTACGGAAACCAAACGATCATCGCCGGACCAGGGATCGTGGCGGGGCGGTTTTTGTTCGAGACCGACGGGTTGAGCAGTCATATTCAGGGCAGCCCAACCAATCCGCAGGGTGACCCGACGGGAGCCCTAGCTTTGCATACTGATGCTGTTGTATTCGCCCGGGACGTGGTGAGCGCTTTTAGTGTTGCCAGTACGGTGCCCGGACCCAAGTGTGTGTTCACCGTCCACAACTATGGTGACGTCAGCAATCAGACGCTCGTCGTAGCCGAGGTGAGGGAGTACGCGCTCAGGGGAACCTGGGCCGGCCACCCAGACCAAGACGTGAACAACCCGCGCCTGTGGATCACTGAGGGCGGTTTTACTGCAAAGAACGCCGCCGATATGAATCCTACGGCTCCGGACCCTGTGTCATATTTTCATAGCCTCCAAGCGATTCGTGTTTACGCCGCCTTCAACAAGATGCGAAACAACGGCCATGACGCCGCCACCGGCGGCGCAGGAATCGACGTGGTTATGAATTTTCTTTTCGAGTCTACGACCGTCGCCAAATACGACTGCGGGTTGATGGACCCGGTGGTTTGCGGGGCGGGCGGCGTTAAGCGCCCTGGCCGGACCCCGTTCTTCGGTCCACCTGCTGTGAGAGCTGGGTGGGTGTAGTAGGCGAACCGTAGGAGTGGCCACGGACAGAAGCTCGCTGTGAGGCGAGCCCGGAGGGCGAGCCGATCGGTGAGCTTCCGTCCGTGCGC
>JBBRDH010000241.1:0-4813 GCA_038204125.1 Mycobacteriales bacterium | reverse complement strand
AGCAGATCGTCCCGGTGCCACAGCGCCGTGCCGTCGGCCAACCAGCAGATCGCCATCTGCCAGCGCGGTAGCGGCTCGCCGGGATACCACTTTCCCTGGCCGTGCTGGACGATTCCGCTCGGTGCGTAGCTCGCCTTCAGCCGGCCGGTCAGCTCGATGGCCCGGGCCCGCTTGTCGTCACCGTCCGCCGCGACATTCCACTCGGCCGCGGTGGTGTCCCTCGCCGAGACGAACGTCGGCTCGCCACCCATCGTCAGCCGCACATCATCGGCGCGCAGTCGATCGTCCACCTGCTCACCGAGCGCCAGCACCCGCTGCCACTGGTCGTGACCGTAGGGGCGGGTGGCCCGTGGGCGGTCGACGATCCGGCGCACCGTGTTGGAGAAGTCCATCGTGGCCTCGGCGGCCGAGCGCATTCCCGAGATGGGCGCCGCCTCTCCGGGGTGCGGGGTGGCCGCCAGCGGGATGTGGCCCTCGCCGGCGAAAAGGCCGGACGTCGGGTCCAGGCCGATCCAGCCCGCGCCCGGGATGAAGACCTCGGCCCAGGCGTGCAGGTCGGTGAAGTCTTCGGTGAGCGGCCGGTTGCGGTCCAACAGGTCGGGCGCCAGCTGCACCAGGTAACCGGACACGAAGCGGGCGGCCAGCCCGAGCTCACGGGCAGCGGAGACCAGTAGCCACGCGGTGTCCCGGCAGGAGCCGATCGCCCGGTCCAGCGTCTCGTCGGGGCTCTGCACACCGTGCTCGAGCCGCACCGAATAGCCGATCAGCCCGGCCAGGCGACGGTTCAGATCTGACAGCACCGACACGGTCGACCTGCCGGCGGCGTGCTCGCCGGCCAGACCGGTGCCTGCCAGCCACTGGCGCAGGGCCGGCCCGGGGCCGCCGCCCTGCACCGGATCCTCGTCGACCGGTGCGCGATAGGCAGCCAGGTCCATCGCAAGCATCGGCGGGTAGTGGAAGGGGTAGGTCTCCGCGTACTCCTCGATGAAGAAGTCCAGCGGGTTGATCACCGTCAGGTCGGCGACCAGGTCGACGGTGATGTCCAGTTCGGTGACCGGCTCGTTGAACACCAGCCGGGCGATGTGGTTGCCGAAGGCGTCCTGCTGCCAGTTCACGAAGTGGTCCGACGGTGACACCGTCAGGGAGTAGGACTCGATGGGCGTGCGGGTGTGCGGCGCAGGACGCAGCCGAACCAGGTGCGGCCCGAGCGTGACCGGGCGGTCGAACCGGTAGCTGGTGCGATGCTCCAGCGCGATAGTCACAGCCACGACGGCATCCTACGGAAGTCGGTCAGGCCGACCGGGCAGGCGGGGCACGCCGAAACCCGGCCGTAGTCAGGGATTAACACCGTCGTCCCCGAAGCCGGCGACCGGTTGCCGAGCGGATGCTTGACAGCAGGCCCGGTCAGCGATGATGGCCGTTGGCCGTCGATGTCGTGGCGCCGACGGTGGTGGTGCCCGCGGTGGTGGTGCCCGGACGGCCGGCGGTGGTGCCGGCCCGGCTGCTCGTCGCGCGGCCGGAACCGGCTCCTGACACCAGTGGGATCCTGGAGATCACCCGGTCCTTGGCGCGTCCGGCGGCCTCTGCGGCCTGGGCCTGCAGCACGCCCGCCGTGGCCTGGATGGTCTGGCTGCCAGCCACCCGCCGGGCGATCCGCACGATGTGCTCGTACCGCTCACGACCTGCGCGGGCGCCGAGCACGTATCCGATAACGGCACCGGCGACGAACGAGGGCTTCATAGGGCTGTGGCCTTTCAGGTGTTCTACAGGCGTGCGGGTAGCGGGTCCAGTGTGCCATCACGATCAGGGGCGTTGCGCGGCGAACCGACCAGATGGGTTATTCTTCAACGCGCTGCCTCGAACGCTCACCGCGCAAGATCCAGTAGTCGGTCCCCCATAGCTCAATTGGCAGAGCATTCGACTGTTAATCGAAGGGTTTCTGGTTCGAGTCCAGATGGGGGAGCATTTCCGGGGCCTCTAGAGATTTCGGACCGCAGGGTGCATCCTTTACTCATCCAAAATGATGGGTAAAGGAGCGCGCCGATGGGCCGTCCCCCGCTACCACTCGGAACTTTCGGCAATATCCTGTTCGTTCCGCAGCCCAACGGCCGTGTCCAGGCCAGGGCGAAGTTTCGGGACTTCGACGGACGTGTTCGGCTGGTTTCTAAGAGCGGCAGATCCCGCGCCGCTGCCGAGCGCGCGCTGAAGTTCGAACTAGCGCATCGTCAGACGCCGACGGGTGTCGGGGCACTCACCGCAGCGGTCCGTCTCAGCGTTCTGGCTGATGTTTGGCTCTTGACGCCGCACGGCTGGTCTAGTGGCACCGAGCGCACCTACCGTTCCGTGATCAAGAAGCAGGTGAAACCAGCCCTCGGCCAGCTGAGCATCCGCGAAGTGAGCCCGGGAGTAGTCAGCCGGGCGCTGACGGCCATCGCGCGCACCAGCGGGCCGAGCGCGGCAAAGTCTGCGCGTGCGTGCTTGTCGGGGATGTTCGGCCTCGCGATCCAAGACGGTGCCATCCAGGTCAACCCGGTCCGCGACTCGGTGGCTCGGATCGGCGTCAAGAAGAAATCACCTCGCGCCCTGACGGTAGAGGAGACGACACAACTCATGTCTCATCTACGGGCGAGCGACTATGCCAATGACCTTGACCTGCCCGACGTGGTCGATTGGATGCTGGCGACCGGATGTCGAATCGGCGAGGCGCTGGCGCTCCGCCATGGGGAGAACGGGGAAGGCCGGCCGCTCATTGACCTGCCGGCCGCCACCTGGGAAGTGAATGCGACCGTTGTGCGGGTGGCGGGTCACGGTCTGGTAGTTCAGCCGCGGCCGAAGACCGCCGCGGGGTGGCGCGTGGTCGCTTTGCCGGACTACGCCGTGCGGATGCTGCGGCGCCGGCCGAGTGGCCATAATGCTAACTCCGGTGGGCGTCTTGTCTTTCAGTCGCCGAGTGCTGGGACACTGCGCGATCCGAGCAACGTGTCCGGTGATCTGCGCCAGTTGCTCGACGCTTTCGACTGTGACGCCTGCTCAGGTACCGGGTTTCAGATCGCGGCGGATGGCTCGTTCATCACGACCGGGAACAAGCGGCGTGTCCGCTGCGCCGTGGGCCCGTGGTCGTGGGTCACGTCACACACCTTCCGCAAGACCGTAGCGACCAGGCTCGACGAAGCAGGGTTCACGGCGAGGCAGGTCGCTGATCAACTGGGCCACGCAAACCCCTCGATGACTCTTGACGTGTACTTCGGGCGCCAAGTCGTGAGTGCCGCTGCGGCCCAGGTGCTTGATCGTTGAACTGAGGCCGCGGTTCTGCATTGAATTCTTCTGGCACGACGGAAGGGCTAGGAGTACCCCCTGGTTCAGCTTGCCGACAGACCGACTTGGGAGGTCTCCTGCTCCAACAGCCACGCCGTTACCTCGCAACGCCGGTAGACCACGCGGCGCCCCACGCGGAAGCTTCGCGGGCCGACGCCAAGATGGCGCCAGTAGCGCACTGTGGACGCCGGTGCGCGAGTAATCTCTGCGACCTCCGCGGTGGTCAACAGATCGTTGGGATCGTTCATCACTGCCTCCCAAGCCAGCAAACCTGTAGAGATGGGTAACTGTCGTGTGGACGGTATCTGAGCCTTGTGCCGGTCGCCCGCACCTATCGGTCCGCACTTACCGGTCCGCACTTGCCGTCGCTGCGAGCCAGTATTTCGTGTGAGGTGATTTGACCCCTCGCAACCGTCGGCGCCGCCGAATGGGCCGTGACTCGGATTGGCAGGCCGCCCCACGCGGCTGAGCCGTCCGGTCCGGTATCGGTCCTTCGAGAGATTCTTAGCGTTGTGGTCCTCCTCGTGGCTGAGCGCGCTCGGCCGGATTCGGCATGTGCCTGACACCGCGTTGCACTGTGGGTTGGGGTTCTTGATGAATGTCTGCGGTTGTCCGGCGTCGGTCGGCGGTGGCACGGTCGGCTGCGGCGCGGCGCGCTTGCGCCGCGGCCTCGTCGTCTTCGCGGCTGATCGGTGCTGGGCTACAGGTGGTTGGTCGGGTGACGTCGCCGGCGGCGTCGATGAGTCGGAAGTCGAGGCTGCGGGCCGGGTGCGTATCCGGGAGCGGGTTGTCATCGAGGAGGCCCGGCAGCAATGTCTGGACGTCTATGCCGCCGGTCGCCGCTTGGTCGATAGTGCGGGCAAGCGCTGGCCAGTACGGGTCGCGGCTGAGCCCAGCGTGGATGGACTCGGCGAGTGCGGCCCACCGCTGCCCGGGCGGCGGGGGGAGCTGTGTGCGCGCCGCTGAGGTGTCGGCGGTGTCGGGCTCGGGGGTACGCAGGGTCGGTGTCCGCTCGGCGATGTGCTTCTTGGCCAGGCCGCGCGGGTCAGCGGTCCAGGCTTCGACGGCGTCGATGACCTCGGACATGGCGGTTGGTTTCGCGATACCGGTCTGGTCCACGAGTCGATCAGTGCGCTCGATCCAGCCGTCGGGGAGCGCGGCGATGACCTCGGCGGCGCGGCGGGCGGCGAACACGCGCCCTTCGACGGTGTCGAGTCGGTCGGTGTACTGGCTGAGCCGGGCGGCGATGACCGCGTCGGCGAGGTCGGTGGGTGCGGACAGGGCGGCGTGCAGTGCGTCGGGGCCGGCGGTTTGCAGCATCTCGGCTGGGTCCTTGCCGTCGGCGACGAGCAGGTGTTGGGGGTTTGCGTTGCGGGCGGCGAGTTGCCAGAAGGCCCCGTGGGCCGCCTTCTGGCCGGCGGCGTCGGCGTCGGTGGCCACGATCGGGTCGGGTTTGCCCGCGCCGATGTGCGGTCGGAGCTGGTCGGCTTGGGTGTCG
>JBBRDH010000240.1:0-4996 GCA_038204125.1 Mycobacteriales bacterium | reverse complement strand
CGGCCACGGCTTCCACCTCGACGGCGCCGTGGGCGCGGGTACCGGGGGCAGGCTCGGTGGCTCGGATGGTCACGACTTTCCCTCCGGGCGGGACGGCGCTTCGAACTGCGACGGCTCATCGGACCGTCGGTCCAGGTGAGTGAGGATCTGCGGGCCCAACATCGTCACGTCGCCGGCCCCCATGGTGAGTACGAGGTCCCCCGGCTCGGCGAGCTCGGCCACCCTTTCTGGCACCTGGGCCAGCGACGGCAGGTACAGCACCTGCGCCGGACCGCCGACCCCGGCGCGGGCAGTGATCACAGAGCTGATCAGCTCGCCGCTCACCCCTGGCTGCGGATCCTCGCGGGCGCCGAACACATCGAGGACCACCACCACGTCGGCGGCCGACAGCGCCCTCGCGAACTCGGCGGCGAAGGTCACGGTCCTGGAATAGAGGTGCGGCTGGAAGACCACCACCAGCCGGCCCGTCGACCTTTCGCCGGCCTGCAAGACCGAACGGGCCGCCAGCAGCTGCGCGGCGACCTCCGTCGGATGGTGCGCGTAGTCGTCGTAGACGGTGACGCCGCCGGCCCTGCCCTTGAATTCGAAGCGCCGCCGGACGCCCGTGTAGGCAGCCAGCCCGTCGGCCATGGCGACCGACCCGACGCCGAGCGCGAGGCCGGCCGTCAGCGCGGCGACGGCGTTGAGCAGCATGTGCGCCCCGGGAACCCCGAGCAGCAGCGGGATATCCTGGCCGGGCGCCGTTCCCGAGGATCGGACACCGGGGAAACGGCCGCCGGCAACCCGGACCACCGCGGTGCCCCCGTGCCCGGACGGCCGGTGCTCGACCACCCGGAGATCCGCTTCCTGGGCGAATCCGTAGCGCAGGATCCGTGGACGGCCCGGCCGAGCGTGCATCCGAGCCAGCAAACCGGTCACGCCGTCGTCGTCGGCGCAGGCGACGAGGAACCCGCCGGGCCTGATCCGATCGACGAACTGGTCGAAGACCTCGGCGTAGGCGGCCGCCGTCCCGTGATGGTCCAGGTGGTCCGGCTCCAGGTTCGTCACGATGGCGCCGTGCGGCTCGAAGGCCAGGAACGAGCCGTCGGACTCGTCGGCCTCGGCGATGAATATGTCGCCGGAGCCGTGGTGGGCCCCCGAGCCGGACTCGTTGAGCTCGCCGCCGATGGCGAAGGACGGGTCGAGACCGGCCCGCTGCAGCGCGACCGTCAACATCGAGGTGGTGGAGGTCTTCCCGTGGGTGCCGGCGATGCACACGCTCCGGTAACCGGTCATCAGCGCGGCCAGCGCCTCCGCCCGGAGCACCACCGGGATCCCCCGACTGCGGGCCAGGGCGATCTCGGGATTGTCCGGCCGGATCGCGCTCGAGACGACGATCGCGGTCGGTCCGCCGGCCAACAGGTGCAGGTTCTCCGGCCGATGTCCGACAGCCGTCAGGACTCCCCGCTGGGTCAGCCCGGTGAGTACGTGCGACGCCTTCGCGTCCGAACCCGAGACCGGCAGGCCGCGATCGGTGAGGATACGGGCGATCGCACTCATCCCGGCGCCCCCGACACCGACCAGATGCGCCCTGGCGAGAGAGCTGCCGTCCGCGGTATGCGGCGCCGCCGGCGGACCGTTCACCGTCGCCGCCCTGGTGCCCGTCGCCGGTGGGCCTGTCGCTGGTGGGCCTGTCGTCGGTGGGTCCGGCCCGCGGTCAGGGCGAGCCGGGCGATCACCACGTCGGCATCCGAAACGGGATTCGCACCGGCCGCGGCGCGCATCGCCGCCAGCGCATCCGAGTCCTTGACCAGCGTGATGACCTGCTCCCGGATGGCGTCGGCGGTGAAGTCGGCGTCGTCGATCATCCTGGCGGCGCCGCTCCGCACCTGGGGCAGCGCGTTCAACCGCTGCTCGCCGTTGCCGAAGGCCAGCGGGACGTAGACCACCGGGACGCCGAGCGCGCCGATCTCGGCGACGGTGATCGCCCCGGCCCGGGTGACGAGGAGGTCGGCGGCGGCGTAGAGCAGGTCCATCCGGTTGACGTACGGCATCGGGACATATGGGGGCGCACCTGGCGGCGGCGGCGGAACGTTGACCGATTTGGCCCGTCCGTGCATGTGCAGCACCCCGACCCCGGCTGCGGCAAGATCGGCTGCCACGCCGGAGAACGTGTCGTTGAATTTGGCCGCGCCGGACGACCCGCCGACGACCACCACCGTGGGCGCCGTCGGGTCGAGGCCGAAAAACTCCCGCGCCTGGGGCCGTAGCTTCTCGAGGTCGAGGCCGGACAGGCTGCGCCGCACCGGATTCCCGACCACCCTGGCACCCGCCAGACCCGAACCGGGTACCGCGGCGACGACGACGTCGGCGAACCGGGCACCGATCTTGTTGGCGATCCCGGCCCTGGCGTTCGCCTCGTGGACGATGATCGGCACCCGCCGGCGACGGGCGGCAAGGTAGGCCGGCAGCGCGACATAGCCGCCGAATCCGACCACCACGTCAATGCCGTTCTGCTCGATCACCCGGCCGGTCGCCGCGACGGTTCGCAGCAGCTTCACCGGGATCGCGAACAGCCCGGCGTCGAGCTTGCGGCGGAACTTGACCTGAGGGATCAGCTCCAACCGGTAACCGCGCTCCGGCACCAGGATGTTCTCCAGGCCACCGGCGGTGCCCAGGCAGGTGACGACCACGGCGGCATCGGCGGCGACGATCGCATCGGCCACCGCCAGTGCCGGCTCCACGTGTCCGGCGGTGCCGCCGCCGGCGATCAGGACGGCCAAGCCGTCAGGCCCCGGGGTCCTCACCGGCCGGGCGATCGGCCGGAGCGCGGGTCAGACCCGGCCGAGCGGCCCGAGCGCAGGGCAGGCCCGCCCGGGCGGCCCGAGCCTGGGTCGCGATCGGCAGCCGGCAGACCATGCCCGCGTCGACGCTGATCTTCCCGACCGCCCGCCGCTGGAACACCCTGCCGGAGGGACCGGCCGGATCGCACCTGCTGCGGTCGCACCTGCTGCGGAGGCGGGGTCCTGCGTTCGCGGGGTTTGCGGACCTTCGGCGGCTTCGGCATCCGCCGGCCAAGCCCCAGGAACCGCGCCAGCCGGCTGGGCCCGTCGGAAAGGAGAGCGGCTGCGGCGTGCGGTTCGCGGCGGGCGAAGTTCGCCAGCAGGCCGAAGACGGTCATCGTGATCACCAGGGAGGTCCCGCCGCGGGAGATCATCGGCAGCGGGATGCCGGTGACCGGGAGCAGGCCGACCACGTAGCCGATGTTGATGACGGCCTGGCCGACCAGCCAGACGGTGGCCGAGGCGGCGACGATCTTGATGAACGGATCGACGTTGCGCCGGGCGATCCGCAGCCCGGTGTATGCGAGCAGGCAGAACAGCAGTACCAGCATCCCGGCGCCGACCAGGCCGAGTTCCTCGCCGACGATCGCAAAGATGAAATCCGAATCGGCGTTGGGCAGGCGACCCCACTTGCCGATCGACTGACCGAGGCCGGCGCCGAAGATGCCGCCGTGGCCCATGCTGTACCAGCCCTGGAAGACCTGGAAAGTGTCGCTGGCCGGGGCGGTGTCGGGATGCAGCCAGGCGTTGACCCTGGCGAACCGGTACGGCGCCAGCAACGCCAGCGCGGTCACCGCCGCCCCGCCGAGCCCGGCCATCCCGGCGAAGATCCACCATGGCGCCCCGCCGAACCACAGCACGGCCATGAACACCAGGCCAAGACTCACGGTCGTCCCGAGGTCGGGCTCCAGCATGATCAGCGCGACCATCAGGACGAAGATCGGCACCACCGGGAACAACAGCGCGCGCAGCGAGCCCAGGGCGTACCGACGGGCCGCCAGTACCTGCGCCATCCAGAGCAGCAGTGCCAGCTTGGCGACCTCGCTGGGCTGGAAGACGATACCGAATGACTTGGGCCCCAATGTGATCCAGCTCCGGGCGCCGTTGATCGGTCTGGTCACCAGAACGGCGGCGAGCAGGGCGAGTGAAATCGCGACGGCCGGGAACGCCAAACTGCGCAGCATCCGGGTCGAGGTCCGGGAGGCGAACAGGAACCCGCCGAACCCGATCGCCGCGAAGAAGGCCTGGCTCTCGAAAGCGGCAAACGCCGAATGGCCGTTCCGGATCGAGGCGATCGACGACGCCGACAGCACCATCAGCAGCCCGAATCCGAGCAGCAGCGAGAAAATGCCCAGGATCAGGTGCACCGAGGTCATCGGCCGGTCCAGCCAATCCTTGCCCAGCCGCGGGACGGCACGGAGGAACGCCCGTACCCGTCCGGTACCGGCGGCAGTCCCAGTGTCGGGCCCAGTGTCGGGCCCAGTGGCGGACCTGGTCGATGCGGAGCGCCGGACCGATCTGCCCGCGGGTGAACTGCCCGCAGGGGTATGTCCGGGTGACGGACTTCCAATGGGCGAACTACCCCTGGTCGAGCCTGCGGGCGGAATGGTCGCCGTCATGAAGCCGCAGCGTCGGCGCCGAGCGCGCGGACGGCAGCGCCGAACGCATCACCACGCGCCGCGTAGGAGGTGAACATGTCCAGCGATGCCGCGGCCGGGGCCAGCAGCACCACATCTCCGGGCGCAGCCATCGACGTGGCCGCGCGCACTACGCGCGTCATCAGGTCATCGTCGTTGCCGGGCATGGCAATCCGCGGGACATCGGGTGCGTGTCGGGCAAGAGCCGCCTCGATCACCGGAGCGTCGATGCCCAGCAGCACGACTCCCCGGAGTCGGCTCGCGATGTCCGTCACCAACTCGTCCACCGAAGCGCCCTTGAGCTGGCCGCCGGCGATCCAGACCACCCGGTCGTAGGCATCCAGCGACGCTGCGGCGGCGTGCGGATTGGTGGCCTTCGAGTCGTTGACGTAACGGATGCCGCTGATCGTCGCCACCTCGACATTGCGGTGATCACCCGGCCGGAACGACGACAAGCCATGGGCCACCGCGGATCCACTGACCCCGGCGGCCAGCGCCAGTGCGGCGGCAGCCAGCGCGTTGGTGACGTTGTGCCTC
>JBBRDH010000239.1:0-5056 GCA_038204125.1 Mycobacteriales bacterium | reverse complement strand
GGGCACGCTGCGCAGCGGATCGACGTCCGGCGCACGGTCAAGGCCGCGCGCCGTGGCGGTGGCGAGGTGATCGATCTGCTGCACAGCCGCCGCCGGGTGCGGCCCCGCCGACTGGTCCTGCTCTGTGACGTGTCCGCCTCGATGGAGCCTTACACCCGGGTTTTCCTTTCGCTCCTGCACGGTGCGGTGATCAAGGCACACGCGGAGGCGTTCGTCTTCTCCACCGGCCTGACCAGGCTGACCCGCCAGCTCGCGACGAGGGAACCCGGGCAGGCATTGGCCCGCGCCGCGGCGGCGTCCAGCGACTGGGCGGGCGGCACCCGGCTCGCGGGCGGCATCGGGGAGTTCGTCGACCGGTTCGGCCGTAGGGGGCTGGCTCGGGGGGCGGTGATAGTGATTCTTTCCGATGGCTGGTCGCTGGACGATCCAGCCCTGGTGGCGCACGAGATGGAGAGGCTGCGTCGGTTGGCATTCCGCATCGTCTGGATCAACCCACGCAAGGCGGCCGACGGTTTCGTTCCACTCGTCGGTGGAATGGCTGCGGCGCTGCCGTTCTGCGACGAGTTCGTCAGCGGCCACAGCCTCGCCGCGCTCGATGAGGTCGCTGCGGCCATCGGTCGCGCTTCCTGAGCCCATTTTCAGCTGGACGCCTCTCGCATCTGAAGCAGCGCACATTTGACCGCGGACCTTCGACACGAAACATTGAATGGAAGGAAATACCGATGGAACTCAACAGTTCTTTTGCGGTCGACGCGCCCGTGGAGAAAGTGTGGGCCACTCTGATGGACATAGAGCGGGTCGCGGGCGCTCTGCCCGGCGCGCAGGTCCTGGGCAAACTCTCGGAAGACGCCTATCAACTGGGCGTCAAGGTCAAGCTCGGGCCGGTGACGATGCAGTACCGCGGTCAGCTGAATGTGATCGAACGTGACGAGATCGCTCACCGGGCGGTGCTGAGCGGCCAGGCAAAGGAAACCCGGGGGCAGGGCACCGCGCAGGCGACCGCAACGATGACGTTGACCGAGAACGGCGGCACCACCACCGGAGCGATCCACACCGATCTCGCGCTCTCCGGCAAAGCGGCGGTGATGGGAAAGTCCGTGATCGGCACCGTCAGCGAGCAATTGATGACCCAATTCGCGGCGAACCTGCAGGAGATGCTCGACGAACCCGCCAGCCCCGAACCGGCCCTGTCCGAACAGCAGCCGAACCAATCGTCAGCCGGCGAACTCCTGCCCGAGCCTTCTACGCCCGAGCGGGTATCGGCTCCCCCGACGACACCCGGCAGCGCCGAGCCGGTGGCCAGCCGAGAGGACCCTCACTCCCCCGCCGACAACAGTCTCGACGCGTTGGCTCTGTCGAAAGCTGTGGTCGCCGGTCAACTCTCGGACCCGCGCAAGGTCGGCGTATTGCTCGTCGTGGTGGCCGCGATCGGCTTCGCCCTCGGTCGCCGGGGACATGGCGACCGAGGGCGAGGCTGAAACGCGGCTATCCGAAAGGGCCGAGCTGCTCAGTTGTCGTCGTGTTCGCGGCCGCCCACCTTGACTGCCCTGCTCAGGTCCGCGACCGAGGAGTCGCGATTGCTGAGCGGTGCGAGATGCAGGCCGTGCTCGATGGTGGCCAGGATCGACGTCGTGTCGTACACGGAGTGGTCGACGCCGGACCGCTCGAACGCCTTGCTCACCAGCAACGCCGGGATCCGGGTGCCGGGGCCGAACAGATCTGTCACTCCCGGGACGTTCTTCGGCGGCGAGACGTGGTCCCACTGGCCGCCGAACTCGTCGTAGGTCACGACCACCAGGGTGTCGTCCGCCTGCGGGCCGGAGGTGATCGCCTTGAGCAGCTTGACCAGATGGTCGCTTCCGTCCGGTTCGCTGGCGTAACCCGGGTGCTCGTTCTCAGCGCCATATGGCTTGACGAAGCTGACCGACGGCAGGTGGCCCTGCTTGGCGGCAGCGAAGAAATCCGTCTCGTCCTTCAGGTGTGCCCGGCCAGGCTGCCCCGGGGCGTAGTTCGCGAAGTAATTGAGCGGCTGGTGGTGGAACTGGAAGAGCGGGCCCGGGTTCCCCGCTGCGGCATCATTCCAGCCGCCGGAGTACCAGTTCCAGGCGACGCCTTTGGCGGATAGTTCGTCACCGATGTTGGGGTATTTGGTGTCGTCGATCAATGGCAGCTGCGCGCCCTTGCCGAACGGCGGGCTTGATGGCTGCATTGTGTTGACGCCGTAATCGCCGCAGGCCACGTTCGGGTTCGCCGTCGCTCCGCAAGCCTGAGTGAGCTGGGCGTCCTTCACGTCAGGGGTTGTCGGCGTGTACAGGGGGTAGGTCTTGTTCGGGAAGCCGTTGGTGTCGACCACCGAGTGAAGGGCGGCATCGGTCGTCGAACCGGCCGAGTCGACCGGCGCCCGGGCGGCGACCAGGAACTGGTGATTGAGGAACGAGCCGCCGAAGGCCGCCTGGAAGAAGTGATCGGCGATGACGTAATTCGGGGCGTTGTCGCGGTGCAGGTAGCGGTAGATGGGCAGGTTCTTCGTTGCGTAGTTGCCCATGGTGAGCCCGGCGGCATCGCTTCCGGTGACGTAACGGTTCTGCAAACCGCCGTTGATCTGGTACTGCTCCTGGTAGAAGCGGTGCACGATGTCCCTGGTGCAGCCGCCCGATACCGCTCCGGGACTGTCCTTGAGCACCCCGGTGGCGGCGAACACCCCGGGCGCGGGGCAGGTCTTGTCGGCCGGCTTGATGTAGGCGTCGATCCGGAACGGATCGTTGGTGAACGCGCTCGCCGGGACACCGTGGGCCGAATCCACGCAGGTGGTGGGCAGTGGACTGGGAGAGCTCAGATTGACGTCGTTCTGCAGCAGGCACCCGTAGGCGTCGCCGTTCTGCGCGGTCTGGGTCGTGTTGAGCTGCTTCGCATCGGCGAGGCCGTCGACGTGCTGGCCGTTCACCGAACCCCAGGAACCGTAGAGGTTGTCGAAGCTGTGGTTCTCCTCGTAGATCACCACCAGGTGCTTGAACCCCCCGACAACCGAGGGCTGGTGCCGCATGGTGGACGCGGGTGCGGCCGCGCGGGTCTGAGCCGGGCCGGCGCCGGCTGCGCTGGCGCCGGATGTCGGCAGGGTCACCGCCAGCGCAGTTACGGCCGCTACCGCGAGAACCCTGGTATTCCTTCGCATTTGTCCTCCGGTTCGATTCCAAGGGTCGAGCTGTCAGAGAGACCTTGCCCCTCCCGGGGCGGTCTGACAAGTACCGCCCGGCAATGAATCAACCCCGGTCGACCGGTTTGGGCCGGTGACAGCCAGATCGCGGCGGGATCAGAAGTTCGTCATCACCCGAATCGACACCGATGTTTCGTCCGCCGGACATCTTTCCGCTTCCGATTGTTAGCTCGCTGGGTGAGGTATCACGGCCGGAGCGCGACTGCTCTTCTGGCGGGGTCGACCGAACGACGAATCGTGCACCGGAGTCGAGGATGATCCGGCGGTCGGATGCGCGACAGATGTCGTCAGGTTGCCGCCGACCAGATGGAGTCGGTCGCAGGTTGCCGGATCTCGATGGTGCTGCCGGCTGATCCGGGTGAGGATGAACCAAAGGTGCGGCCCGGACGGACGTTCTCAGGCCGCCGAAAGGAGGTTGGCGATGCCAGGAGATGAACTCACCTGCCCCTCCTGCGGCGAGCGAAATCCCCGGGGAGGCGAATTCTGCTGTTCCTGCAACGCATTCCTGGCCTGGGACGCAACGAGGGTGGGGGCGCCACTACCGCCAGTACGGCCCCAAGCATCCCCCCAGGGATCCCCGCAAGGCGCACAGCAAGGCTCGCAGCAGGCTGTGGCGACGACATCCGCGGCGCAGCCCGGGCCGACCCCCGCCGAACCTCACCCGGCGCCGGCCGCCCATGGTCAGTTCGCCGGGGGAAGTCCCGACGATCGGACGGCGCTCATCCGGTGGCCACGGCCGACCGGTCCGGGCGACCCGCCGCCCGCCGATGCCGCGCCGCTCGGTTCGAGCCGGTCGGATCCGGGTGCCGGCGATTCCGCCGGTCCCCACTCCGACGGGCATGCCTCCTCGGTACCCAGGCCTGCCCAGCTCCTCGACGCGGTGATCGCTCCGGCCGGCATCACGGTCACCCCGGGGGACGCCCCGGCAGTGATCACCGTCGGGGTGTTCAATCTTTCGAAAGTGGTGGACGGGTACACGATCGACGTGGCGGACCAACCGGAATTCCTGCGGGTCGACCAGGCCGAGTTGCGGCTGCTGCCCGAAACCGATGCAACCGCCCGGCTCAGTGTTGGTTTGTCCCGCACGCCCCTGGTGCCGGCCGGTGACTACCCGTTGACGGTGCGGGTGCGGTCCTCCTCCCATCAGGGGGTCAGTTTCACCGGGCCGGTCACGCTGACGGTCGGCGTGATCGAGGGACCGCTCACGCTGGCGATGGAACCCAGCCTGATCCGGGTCAGGGACGGTGCCCGGGCCGAGTTCAAACTCGTGGTGGAGAACGTGGCGGGCAATACCGCGGTAGCGCTGGAGCTGGCCGGGTCCGACCAGGAAGGGCTGGTGCGCTTCGCGTTCAGCCCGCCCGTCGTGACAGTCCCGCCGGGCGGCCGGGCCACCGCCGCCGTCCGGCTGACCGCCCCGCCGCCCGAGCCCGGCCAGGAGATTTCGCGGCAACTGATGGTCACCGCAACCCACGGGGCCCGGGAGATCACGGCCTCTGGGACGTTGATCCAGGCGCGGACGGCGCAGGACGTGCGGCTCACCCTGGAGCCCAGCCTGGCCAAGGTCCGGAACACGGCGACTGCGCAGGTCCGGCTGATCGCGGAGAACCCGACAGGGGCCACCCCCATCCGCCTGACCCTGCGAGGTAGCGATCCCGAAGGGGCGGTCCGTTTCACCTTCGCTCCGCCCGTCCTGACCGTTCCGCCCGGCGGGGCAGCGATCTGCGGCCTGACCCTGCAGGCCCCGGAACCGGAACCCGGACAGGAGGCATCGCGGATCTTGACCATCACCGCCTCCGACGGCCAGAAGTCCTTCACCGCGACCGGAACACTGAATCGGACCAC
>JBBRDH010000238.1:0-5108 GCA_038204125.1 Mycobacteriales bacterium | reverse complement strand
ATCGAAGGGCTCGGTGGGTGGTCGCCGGCGAGGACGACGAGATTCACCGGCCGGTGGGCGGCCGGCAGATGGACCCGGACGCCGGGCACGCGGGAACGCAGATGGTCGGCCAGTGCGGTCGTGTCCGAGGCCGTCGGGCGGCCGGGGAAATCGTTGATCCCGGATGAGTTGATCCCAGGTGGGCTGGTCCCGGACGACTGTGCGGCAGGCAGCAGGTCGGCCGCCCGCAGGCTGCGGTCAGGCCGTTGATGGACGTGGCCGATGCCGGAGGTCCCCAGCGCGATCGCGATTGCCGTGGCCACCCGTCCGGTGCCATGGACGATGACGACGGCATCCTGCCGGGCGGTCAGGATCGACCTGGCGTGCCGCAGACCAAAGCGCTGAATCAGGCTGTCGCGTTCGGGATGAAGAAACGGATCTCGCACCACACCGGGGAACGACCACTCGGCCGCGCCAACCAGGAATCGGAGCTCCAGCAGCCGTTCCAGGACCGGCAGCCAGCGTGCCGGCTCGGCTCGGTGCGCCCTGAGCACCTCGCCCAGCGATGCCGAACCGTCCAGTCGATGCAGTACGGCAACGGCATCGTCAGGGGGATTGTGGAGTACCAGTCCGGTGCGTTGTTCCAGTCCGATCTGGACGGTCCCATCTCCCCGGTCGAACACCGGCGCCCCGCTGATCAGCCGGTAGACGCCCTCCGCCAGGACCGTACCGGCCCCGCCCGACGTCAGCTCGAGCTCCGCACCGGACTTCCGGCCCGACCCCGGAGCAGCGACCGTCTCTGTCCGTCGCGGATTGCCGCCCTTGGTCGGCTCGGTCACCAACGGCTCGGTCACCAACGGCTCGGCCACCAACGGCGCGGGCGCCAACGGCGTGGGCATCAACGGCGTGGGCGCCAACGGCTTGGACAAGAGCCCTCCCCGGACCGCTAGCAGTTGATCAGCAGCGTGACAGGGAAGCGAGGTGTCGGGCCGGAACTATCCACAATCTGCGTCAGTCGGCGACAGCGCCGAGCGCCTACCCGGATCGTCGATCGATCAGGCCTTACCCAGGATCCGGTTCATCTTCGTGCCGCAGACCGGGCAGATCCCCTTGGCCATCCGGCGACCATTTGTCTCGTGGACCTCCCCGTCGAAGTCACGCTTCTCTTTGCATTTCACGCAGTAACCGTTGTAGGACTCGGCCATCGGTGTTCCTCTCGTCAGGCCGCCGGCGAACGCCGGAGCGGGCCGGTCGGACGTCTCACCGGGAAGCTGTCCCGGGATCACGCTCCGCGCAGCTTGCGGAACGTGGCCCACCGTACCCGCAGGTGCTCCCGAACCCGCTGATCTCACCCGCCGCGCGGTCCGGTGGACAGCCCGGCGGTCGGGCGGAACGCCCCTGCAAGCCGTCGACCGGAGCCGGACCCGACGGCGGATCCGCCCGGCGGCGGAGCACCCCAATCCGTCCCGGCCACCGGTCGGCAGCGGTCGGATGGGACACTCGAGCATGACTTTCACTGCCGCCGAGAACCGATATGAACGCCAGCCCTACCGACGGGTAGGCCGCAGCGGCCTGGTTCTGCCCAGTATTTCCCTGGGTCTCTGGCAGAACTTCGGCGACACCAGCAACTTTGACGTCCAGCGCGACATCCTGCGCAGGGCTTTCGATCTCGGGGTCAACCACTTCGACCTGGCGAACAACTACGGCCCGCCCTACGGGTCGGCCGAGACAAACTTCGGCCGCCACTTCATCGACGACTTCCGGCCGTACCGCGACGAATTAATCATCTCGACCAAGGCCGGCTACGACATGTGGGCCGGCCCCTACGGCAACGGCGGCTCCCGGAAGTATCTGCTTGCCTCACTCGATGCGTCGCTGCAGCGGATGGGCCTCGACTACGTCGATATCTTCTATTCGCACCGGGCCGATCCCGATACCCCGCTGGCTGAGACGATGGGGGCACTGCACACCGCGGTGGCCTCGGGGCGTGCTCTCTACGCCGGAATCTCCTCCTATTCGCCGGAACGAACCCGAGAGGCGGCAGCGATCCTCGCGGATCTGGGCACCCCGCTGCTCATCCATCAGCCGTCCTATTCGATGCTGAACCGCTGGATCGAAGGTGATCTGCTCGACACCCTCGGCGAACTGGGCGTCGGCTGCATCGCCTTCTCCCCGTTGGCGCAGGGGATGCTGACCGACCGCTACCTGGGCGGAATACCGGCGGACTCACGGGCGGCCAGGCCCGGCTCGCTGTCCAAGGACCTGCTCACCGACGCCGCATTGGAGCACATCAGGGCCCTGGCCGACATCGCGGAGGGTAGAGGTCAGACGCTGGCCCAGATGGCGCTGGCCTGGGCGCTGCGGGATGAGCGGGTGACGTCGGTCCTGATCGGGGCGTCATCGGTCAGGCAACTCGAGGACAACGTCGGCGCTGTCGACAAAGCTGAGTTCACCGAACAGGAACTGCCGCTGATCGAGCAGCATGCGGTGGACTCCGGTATCGACCTGTGGCGGCCGTCCAGCGCGGTCTGACCTGCAGCTCGTGGCCGGACCCGGCCGACCCGGCGGGGAGGGGCTGCTCAGGCCTGATCCCGCGGCTTTTCCAGGGCGACGTCGTGCGAACCGGTGTCGTGCGAACCGGTATCGGTCGTTGCGGTGTCGGACGTTGCGGTGTCGGACGTTGCGGCGTCGGACGTTGCGGTGTCGTACGTTGCGGTGTCGGACGTTGCGGTGTCGGACGTTGCGGTGTCGGTCGTCGCCGCAGCATCATCCAGTGCGCTGGTGTCGACGTCTTCCAGGCCGGCCAGCAACTCGGCGAACTGCTTGTCCCTGGCGACGAAGCCCACCGGGTCATCGAGGTCGGCACTGGAGGGGAGCAGGTCAGGGTGCGACCACAATGCGTCGCGGCCGTCGATGCCACGGGAGGACTCGAGGTCGCGCCACAGGTCGGCCGCCGCGCGCAGTCGGCGGGGCCGGAGTTCCAGGCCGATCAGGGAGGCGAACGTCTGCTCGGCCGGCCCACCGGTGGCGCGCCGGCGGCGCAGCGTTTCCCGCAGTGCTGCCGCTCCCGGCAGCCGATCACCGACCGCGTCGGCGACCACGGTGTCGACCCATCCCTCGACCAGGGCGAGCAGGGTTTCGAGGATGACCAGTGTCGCCTGCTGGTCGGGGGTGACCTTCGGCTCGAACATCCCCTGGCCCAGGGCGGCCTGGATGCTCTCCGGATTCGACGGGTCGATCGACGACGCCAGCCCCTCGATGGCGGAGAAATCAACGCTGATGCCCCCGGCATAGGTGGTGATCAGCCCCAGCACTCGGTCGCGGAGCCACGGCACGGCCGCGTAGAGCCGGTGATGTGCGGCCTCCCGGGCGGCCAGGTACAGCCGAACCTGATCGTCGGGAAGGTCAAGTCCCCGGCCGAACTCGGCGATCGACATCGGTAGCAGCGCCGCCGTTCCGTCGGGTCCCAGTGGCAGTCCGATGTCAGTGGATGTCAGGACCTCCGAAGCGAGTTGCGCCAGCGCCTGACCCAGCTGTGACCCGAAGGCCATCCCGCCCATCGAGCCCATCAGCGCGAGCATCGGCCCGGCCTGCTCCTTGGCTTCCGCCGGCAGCCCCTCGAGCCACGCCTTGGACACCCGGTCGGCGATCGGCGTGCTGAGCTTCTCCCAGGTCGGCATGGTGGCCTCGATCCACTGCTTGGGCGTCCATGCAGTGGAGGTTTTGACCGCGGCCGGCAGTGCGGTCGTCCCGTCCAGCCAGATCTCGGCCAGTTCGACGGCGTCGGAAACCAGCTTGACGTCGATGGCCGAAGCCGGGTGGGACGAGGGAACCTGGGACGTGGCCAACTGGCGTGCGAGGTCGTAGTTGACCGGGCCCGACGACGGAGTGGAGCTCGACATCATCTGACCGAGCTGGGACAGCATCGAGCCGATCTGGCTGAGATCGAAGCCTGCCGGCATCCCGGGCACAACCGGCCGGTCCGGGTCGTCGTCACCGGAACTGGAGAAACCGAACGGCAGGTTCGTCATGGCACCACGGTACTGAACACGGGTCGGCGGCGGCGCCCGCCCGGTCGATGATCGCCCAGGGCGAAAGGCTTTGTCCCTTCAGTGGCTTGCCCTTAAGTCCCTTACCCTTCATTCATGTCTCCCAGGGGAATGGCGGGCGTCGCGCCCGGCTGGTTCGCGAAGCGTAGCCAGCGGGCCCGCACGCTGCTGGTGGGCGCGGTGCTGACCGCCGCCCTGATCGGCGTCGGTGCGGCCGTGCCCATTCCGTATGTCGCGCTGGGACCCGGCGTCACCTACAACACCCTGGCCGCAGTCGACGGTCGGCAGGTGATCAGCTTCACCGGATCCGACGTGCCCGCCCCGGCCCGGAACCCCGCCGGCCCCGGGCACCTCAACATGACGACGGTGTCGGTCTACCCGGACCTCTCGCTCTTCCAGACGCTCGGCCTGTGGCTGACCGGTGACTACGCCCCGGTGCCCCGGGAGGAGATCTACCCTCCCGACAAGACCGTCGAAGAGGTCAACAAGGAGAACACCTTGCAGTTCTCCGACTCCCAGTCCAACGCCGAGATCGCCGCACTGCGGTACCTGAAATACCCGACCGTCGTTTACGTCGGCCCCATCCCGGCGGGTTCACCCAGCGCCGGGGTGCTGCAGCCACAGGATCAGATCACCCGCATCGACGGCGTTCCGATCACCGATATCGCCACCCTGCAGCGAAGCCTGGCCAAGTCCCTGCCCGGCCAGGTTGCGGCCGTCACGGTGGTGCGGGCCGGCAAAAGTATCGACACCAAAGTGAAATTGGCGGCCAACGCGAAGATCGCCGTCCACGGGTTCCTGGGGATCCAGCCGCTGGACCGACCCAAGGCCCCGTTCCAGATCTCGATTTCGCTGGCGAACATCGGTGGTCCGTCGGCGGGGCTGATGTTCACCCTCGGCATCATCGACAGGCTGACGTCGGGCGGGCTCACCGCCGGTCGGTACATCGCGGGCACCGGGACGATGGAGGTCGACGACAGCAAGGGCACCGTCGGCCCGATCGGCGGCGTCCTGCTGAAGATGATCGGCGCGCGCAATGCCGGCGCGACCGTGTTTCTGGTGCCCTCCGACAACTGTCCG
>JBBRDH010000237.1:0-5139 GCA_038204125.1 Mycobacteriales bacterium | reverse complement strand
CGTTCAACCCGGTGTCGGACTGGAGCTACCTCGGGCCCGCCTACGGCGTGCTGCGGGATTCCATCGGCGGCCCCGGCGCCGTCATCGCGGTGATCACCGCCGGGTCCGCCGTCGTCGCCGTCGTGGTGATCCTGCCGCTGGCCGTTCGCCGCCTGGTTCGCCTGACGACCGCACGCCGCGGCGTAGCAGCCCGGTTCGTCACCGCTTTCGGCGTGGGCTGGTTCGTCTGCACCCTGATCGGAGTCCAGGTCGGCCCGCATGCACCGCTGGCAGTCGCGTCCGCCGCCGGGGCCGTCTCGGACCAGGTCGATCGGGTGAAGGCCGCGGTCAAGGACCAGGCCTCGTTCGCGGCGACGATCGTTCACGACCCGCTGAGTATCACCCCGCCTGCCGATCTGCTGACCGGGCTGCGGGGCAAGGACGTCGTCTTCGTGTTCGTGGAGAGCTACGGGCGGGTGGCGGTGGAGGGCTCCGCGCTCGCCCCGGGGATCGGAGCCGTGCTGGACGCCGGAACCGAGAGTCTGCGGACCGCCGGCTTCTCGGCCCGGACCGGCTATCTCACCTCACCGACCTTCGGCGGAATCAGTTGGCTGGCCCATTCCACGCTGCAGTCCGGCCTGTGGGTGGACAGCCAGTTGCGATACGACCAACTCGTCGCCGGCGACCGTTTCACCCTCAGCGGGGCATTCAAACGCGCGGGCTGGCGGACCGTCGACTCCGTACCCTCCAATTACAAGGAATGGCCCGAGGGGCCGGCCTTCTACCACTACGACCACATCTACGACGCGCACAACGTCGGGTATCGAGGACCCAGCTTCGCCTATGCGAATATGCCCGACCAGTACACGCTGTCAGCGTTCGCCAGATCGGAACTGACTGGCCCTTCGCATGTCCCGGTGATGGCCGAGATCGATCTGGTCTCCAGCCACACCCCGTGGGCGCCGCTACCCCGACTGGTGGACTGGAACCGGGTGGGCGACGGGTCTGTCTTCAACGGCATGCCCGAGCAGGGACTCTCCCCGGCCGCGGCCTGGGACCAGCCCGGCGGAGCCGGCGCCGCCTACCAGCTGTCCATCGGATACTCGATGAGCACGATGATCTCGTTCGTCCAGACCTACGGCACCAAGGATCTGGTGGTCGTCGCCCTGGGCGACCACCAGCCCGCCACCATCGTCACCGGCGGGGGCGCAAGCCATGACGTGCCGGTGACCATCATCGCCAAGGATCCTGCTGTCCTGCAACGGATCTCTGCCTGGGGTTGGCAGGACGGGCTGAAACCCATGCCGCAGACGCCGGTCTGGCCGATGGACGCCTTCCGGAACCGCTTTCTGACCGCCTTCGACCGGTAACCCGATCAGCCGAAGCAATTCTCGTTGTTCAGCAGCAGCGAGATGCGCGTGACCCGGTCGTGGTCGTCGAAGCCCACCAGGTAGTCCGCGGCAGGATTGTGCGGGACAGCGATCCGCGGCCCGCCGTCCTGGTGCAGCGGGCCCGAAATGCTCGATGCCGGATAGACCGCCCGGACCTGGGCAGCGGTCCAACCGAGCTGCATCCCCTCGGGCGTCCGCACGCCGGTCATCGACATCAGGTTGATGGCGGCAATGCCCAGCTTGGAACTCATTGCGACGCCGGCTTTCGCTGTTCGCCAGTCGAAGCACGGCGAGCCGGTTCTGGACTTGAAGGTGAACACATTCGCCGCGTCCGCTTCGGCCGGGGTCATGCCGAGTTTGATCCGGCCGAATCCGGTCGGCCCCAGGATCAGCGGAGCGTCGACCGGCGGCGAGGACGTAGTCGACTGCTCCGAGCTCGGCGGTACCGACGATGGGGCTGCGCTTGCCACGCTCGTCGGGCTCGTTGCGGTGCTTCCGGTCGACTCCGTGCCCGAGCTGCTCGGGGTGGTGACGGCGGCGCTCGATGAGGCGGCGGTGGATTTCACGGCGGCGGTGGATTTTGCGGTGCGTGATACCGATCCGGCGGAGCTCGTTCTCGGCGAAACGCTTTCGGAGGTCGTCACCGCGGCTGTCACAGCTGCCGGCGAAGCGGTGCCGGTTCCCCGCTGCGCAGGGGTGGCCGTACTGCAGCCCGCCGCAAACGACAGCATCAGTACGGCGGGAATGACCAGGGTGAAAACGGACCTGCGCATGATGGGGCCTTTCTTCGTTGTACGGGAGATGTTTCCCGCGTCGGTGAAGAGGCGGTCGACTCTGTTCTGATACCGCCGGAACTCAAAGGCGAGAGTTTGAAGCTGGTCCGGAGTAAAATTAGATCTCCGGTCGCTCAGATACGTTGTCCACCATGATTTATGGATGCAGCTCGATACCGGCCACTCAAGCTGTGGTCATGTTTCCCGAGGTCACGAACGCGTATGACTTCGCTGGCCAGGATTTGTTATCCAACCGTGATCGTGGTGCCTACTGCGGTTTTCAGATCTCTTTTTCATAAGAAATGATAACTTTATCGGAAGGGTAGGCAACCACCCTGTCGCCTGCGCGTCCTGATTCATCGCGTCCTGGTTCGTGGCGTCCCAGACACCCGGGCGGATGCCAACCCCTCACCCGGTACCGTGCAGTAGTGGCGCATCTGCTGGTGGTCGAGGACGACGTCACGATCGGCCGGGTCCTGCAATCGAGCCTTGGGGCGCATGGACACGACGTTCGGTGGGTGCGCTCAGGCGCGGCGGCCCGGGCCGAAACTGTCGACCACGGCTTCGATCTCGTGCTCCTGGACCTGGGACTGCCGGACGTCGACGGGTTGGATCTGTGCCGTGAGCTGCGCGGCCGCCATCCAGGCTGCGTGCTGGTCGTGCTCACGGCGCGCGACGAGGAGATCGACATCGTCGTCGGCCTGGAAGCCGGGGCCGACGACTACCTGACCAAACCGTTCCGGCTCGCGGAGTTGCTGGCCCGGATCCACGCCCATCTCCGCCGGTCGTCGGTGGGCGCCGCGACGGGCCCGTCGTCGGTCGGGCAATTGCGGGTCGACGGCCTGACCCGCCGCGCCCACCTGGGCGAGGTCGAACTATCGTTGCGGGCCAGAGAATTCGACCTGCTGGCCCGGTTGGTGGCAGCGCCGGGGGTGGCGTTGTCCCGGGCAACCCTGATGGCGGATGTGTGGGACGAAAACTGGTTCGGTTCCACCAAGACACTGGACGTCCACATATCCAGCTTGCGCAGCAAATTGGCCGCCGCCGCCGGACTGACACAGCTTGCCGCTCCCGCGATCGTCACGGTCCGTTCCCATGGTTATCGCCTGGAGGTAACTGGTGATTTCCCCCCCGCGAGCCCCCCTGCGGCCGAGGGCTGACCGGCTCCATCGGGGAGATGATTCCGCTGCCCTGCAGGCCTCCCGTTCACGGATCGCCGTTCACGGTTCGCCTGTTCACGGTTGGCCGGTTCACAGCTCGCGCAGGACGGCGATGGGGGGGCCGCCGGCGACCCGGATGGCCCCCGCGCTGACGGCCGCGAGCGCCGCGATGGTGACTGTGGCGACGGCGGCGAGGTAGGCGGCGGGGATGGCGATCGCTGATGGGGGTGGGTCGAATACTCCGGTGAGTACTTTCACCAGCATCTCCGAGAGGATCCAGCCGGTCAGTGCGCCGGCGCCCAGCCCTCCGACGGCGAGTACGGCGGCTTCGCTGAAGATCATGCCGCGCAGGTGTTTTCGGCTGGCTCCCAGGGCGGAGGCGATGGCGAAGGTGCGGCGCCGTTCGGCGAGTCCGAGGCCCAGGACCAGGCCGCCGGCGGCGGCGGCGAGGAGCAGCGCGAAGGCCAGTTCGACGCGGGTCAGGCCGGTCAGGTCAACGGCGGTGAGGCTGGAGCCGACGGCTTTGCGGGTGGTGCTGATGTCGGTGACGGTGGCGGACGGGCCGAGCAGGGCTTGCAACCGGGCGGCGACCTGCGGGCTCTGCCGGCCGCCGGTGTTGACCAGGAATGCGCCGACGGCGTCGGAACCGGTGCGGGCTGCGATGTAGGCGGCGTTGGCGACGAAGAAGCTGTCCTTGGGGGCGGTGGGGAATTCGCTGACCACACCGACGTAGTGGAACGCCACCGCGATGAGTTGGTGGGTGCGGCCGTCCATCAGCCGCAGGTTCAGCGAATCCCCGGTCTTGAGTTGGTAGTCCTTGACGGTTTCGGCGGACACCAGGATCGAGTCGGGTTTCGCGGCGAGGGTCGCCATCAGCGCGGCGGCGGTGCCGCCGGAGAAGTAGGCGTCCTGTAGCGCGGTGGCGGAGGTGATGCTGCCCGGCCGGACCCCGTACAGGTCCTGCAGGTCGGTGCCGATGTAGGCGAAGCGGTGCTGGACCGGTTCGACGGCCTTCACCCCGGCGACGGCTGCCAGTGGGGTGGCGGCTTCGGGGTGGACCAAGGTGCCAGGGGGTTGGGTGACGGTGACGTCGGCGCCGTTGGTCAGCTGGGCGTCGGCTTCGGCCTGCTGGGCGTAGGTGGCGTTGAACGTTGAGGTCGACGCGGCGAACGAGAGCGCCAACGCGAGCAGCACGATCGCGCGGGCCATCGGCCGGCGCTGCCGGGCCAGGCCGGCGGCGACCGGCGCGGCGAGCCGACCGGTCAACGGCCGCAACAGTTTCTGGATCAGCGGCCGCCCGCGGCCCAGGAGGAAGTCGGCGGCGCGCCAGGTGAGCAGGCCGGCGCCGATCCACAGCAGCGCCGGCCCGGCCAGTGCCCAGTAGGACACCGAGATGGTCGGCACCCCCTCGGGGGCCAGCACCAGTTGGTAGCCGCCCCGGCTGGTGGCGGTGAAGACCAGCCCGGCGATGATCAGCAGCGCCCCGTCCAGGCCGTATCTGGCCCAGGCCGGGTAACGCAGCGTCCCGATGACGCCGCGACCGGAAGCGACAGTCTGCTGCCGCAGATCGCGGCGGGCGGGCAGCGCGATGGTGGCCAGCGCGATGAGCAGCCCGACCGCGGCGGCGACCGCTCCCCAGCGGACCGCGCCGCCGGTGGTGGTGCCGAAACCGGCGGTGCCGAACGCGATCCGGCCGACGATCGCGGCGATGGCCAGACCGAGCACCGAACCCGCCAGCGCGGTCAGCACCGCTTCGACGCCGGCCAGCCGGATCAGTTGGCTCGCGGTGGAGCCTCTGGCCCGGAGCAGGGACTGCTCGGCGCGGCGGCGGGCCGC
>JBBRDH010000236.1:0-5145 GCA_038204125.1 Mycobacteriales bacterium | reverse complement strand
GACCTCGCCGCGCTGGTCGGGCCCGATCAGGCCTGGCTCACCACCGAGGGCTTCCTGGCCGCGATCGACGAGAACCTCGCCGCCCGCCTCGCCGGCTGATCCCCGACTCCGGGTCGTCGGCTGAGCCGCGCTCGGGTGCCGGCCGAGCTCGCGGCGCCGGCCGGACAACGCGCGCGGCGCGGCCGGGCTGAGCGCGCGGCGCTGATGGACCGGGCGCGCGACACGGCCGTGCTCGCGGCGCGGCCGGGCTAGCGACGCGGATGAAGTAGGACTCACCCGTCCCTGCGGCCCCAAAGCGTCCGACTTGATCCGCGCAGCCGATCCGCGCGGGATGCCGCCGGGTCGCCGGGGGTGGACCCCGTCGATTCCGAGGTCGCTTCCACAAATTTTCACGCTCGGCCGCGCTCCAATCCGGGTGCGGCGAAGCGTGCGCGAGGAAAGGAGCTATGTACCGTCGTTGCCATCCTGCAGGGAATGAACCATCCTCTGCAGGATCCGGAACGCGCCTGACTGCTCGGTCTCGGTGAGGCCGGCCAGCATTCTCACCTCGACAGACCGGACCGCCACAGACGCCTTGGCAAGGCTCCGCAGGCCGCGAGGCGTGAGCCGCGTGGGAAGAACCTTCCCGACGGGGGCCTCCGCCGGCCTGGTCACGTAGCCCTCTCGTTCCAGGGCCTGGAGCAGCACGTTCATCGACTGCCTTGTCACGAACGCGCCCCGAGCGAGATCGGAATTCGACAAGCCCGGTCGCCCCGCCAGCAGTTCGAGGCAGGAGTAGTGAGTCACGCTCATCCCGAGCGGCCTCAGCACCTCGTCCATGGCTGCGCGAAGGGCGCTCGACGCCTCTTTCAACAGGTAGCCCAGCGACGTCTCCAGGTCGACGCCGACACCGTCTTGACGCATGTCAGAATTCTGACATAGATTGGACATGTCAGAAAGCTGACACGACAGGAAGGAGCATGATCATGCCCGCTACCGGCCCCGACTTCATCTCGCTGCAAGCGCGCGACCTCGACGCTTCGCAGGCGTTCTACGAGCAGTACCTCGGCCTCGTCCGCTCACCGGCCGGGCCTCCGCACGCTGTCGTATTCGAGACCAGGCCGATCGCGTTCGCACTCCGCGAAGTCGTTCCCGGCACCGATCTCGCAGCGATTCCTCAGCCTGGCATCGGTGCCGCGATCTGGCTCCACGCCACAGACGTCCAGGCCATTCACGATGCTCTCGTCGCCGACGGTCACACCATCGTCTCCGCACCGATCGACGGCCCCTTCGGTCGGACATTCACCTTCGCCGACCCCGACCGCTATCAGGTCACTCTTCATGACCGCGCCTGATAGGCCGCGCCGTATAGGCCCAACCCCGCCGGACGATCACCTTTCGCCGAGGCCTCGGTTGCGCCCGGGGCTCGAGAATCCGGGCGACTCTTGTCTGTCCGAGTGGTCACTCTTCCGGTGGACCCGACGCCCACTCAGTAGCTTCCGGGTCGGCATTCCGAACGCCCGGCGCGGATGAAATAGGACTCACCCGTCCCTGTGGCCCCAAAGCGTCCGACTTGATCCGCGCAGGCGATCTTGATCCGCGCGGCATCCCGCCGGGTCGCCGCGTGTGGGCCGGGCCCAAAGTCCAGTCCAGAGTCCAGGGCCGAGCTCAGGGCCGGAGCCCGGGGCGCGAGCTCAGGGCCGGGGGCCACGGCCGAAGTCAGGCGACGGCGGGCCGCAGTTGGCGGCGGAGGATCTTGCCGGAGGACGACTTGGGAATGGTGTCGATGAATTCGACCTCCCGAATCTTCTTGTGAGGGGCGAGCCGCTCGGCGACATATGCCATAACCTCCGGCCCGGTGAGTTCCGCACCCGGCTGGAGGACGACAAAAGCCTTGGGAATTTCTTCGCCGTCGGCATCCTGCACGCCGATGACGGCGGCGTCGGCAATCGCCGGGTGGGTGAGCAGCACCGCTTCGAGCTCGGCCGGCGGGACCTGATATCCCTTGTACTTGATCAATTCCTTGACCCGGTCGACGACCCGGACATAGCCCTCCGACGTGATTGTCGCGACGTCGCCGGTGTGTAGAAATCCCTCTGCGTCCAGAGTTTCCGCCGTCGCAGCCGGGTCGGCCAGATACCCGACCATGACGTTCGGGCCCTTGCACCACAGTTCGCCGGGAGCGCTGGTGCCGTCAGCCGGATAGTCGACCTCCGCACCCGTTGCGGGGTCCATGATCTTGCATTCCATATTGGGCAGGCTGAAACCGACCGTGCCCAGAGGGATGTCGTCGCGGTCCTCCGGAATGCTGTGGCTCACCGGGCTCATCTCGCTCATTCCATAACCCTGCCGTACCGAGCAACCGAGTCTCGCGGCGACCGCCTCACCCAGCTTCTGATCCAGCGGAGCAGCGCCGGAGAAGATGACGCGGATGGACGAGGTGTCGTAGCTGTCGACCATCGGGTGCTTGGCCAGCGCGACCGCGATCGGCGGCGCGATGTAGAGATAGGACGCCCGGAGATCCTGGATGATCCGGAGGAATTCGGCCAGGTCGAACCTCGGCATGGTGATGATCGGCGCCCGGCGGCTCAGGCCACCGTTCATGAGCACATTCATGCCGTAGATGTGGAAGAAGGGCAGTACCGCGAGAATGCGGTCATCGGAAGTGACGCCCATGACCGGGCGGCTCTGGGCAAGATTTGCCACCAGGTTGCGGTGGGTGAGCATGACACCCTTCGCCCTGGCGGTGGTGCCGGAGGAATAGGGCAACACCGCGAGGTGAGTGGCCGGGTCCAGGTCAACCTCCGGTGCAGGGGCACCGGTCGTCAGCAGCGAGCGGAGGCTCGTGCGCCCGGGCTCGACGCTGTCCGAGCCGTCGATCACGATCACATTCTCGGCCGGGATGCCCACCGTGCCGGCGGCCTCGTCGGCCTGCGGCAGCATCATCGACAGGGTGAACAGGTGGGTGGCCTTCGAGTCCTTCAACTGGGCTGCGATCTCGTGGGCGGTGTACAGCGAATTGATGGTGGTGGCGGTACCGCCGGCCCGCATGATCCCGTGGAAGACGGTCACGAAGGCCGGGATGTTGGGACACAGGATCCCGGAAACCTCGCCGACGGCCAGGCCCCGCTGTGCCAGGCCGCCGGCCAGGGCGAGAATCTGGCCCTTGAGCCGGCCGTAGGAGGTTTCGACCCCCGACGGTCCGTCGATCAACGCCGGACGATCGTCGTCGGTCGCGATCCCGCCGAACAGGTAGTCGAACAGGGTTTCGTCTGGAATCTCGACGTCGGGAAAGGGGCTGCGGAAACTCATCGGACTCCTCCGGGGCATGGTGCGGATCGCGGGCCTCGACGGACCCGAATTGGCCGCGTGTGATCCGAGCCACACTACGGCAGCCGCAGTCCGTCGGTACCCCGTCGGGTGCCGGCCAGGGCTCCAGAGATCCAGAGACGGCCGCCGAGCCCGGCCGCCGAGCCGGGGAGCCGGAATGCTGACCGTCGAGGTTGGGTACTCCATCTGGGTCGGCAGCGCCCAACCGCCGGTAGAGTTGGCGTTCGTGGACGTCCCGTTACCCCGTCCGGCTGCGGCTGTGGCCCGCCGGCACGTCGCGCCGTGCGTCGCAGGTCCGGCCGACAGTCATTCGGCGGGCATGTCCCGGCAGGTGCGGTAGTGGCCGAGTTGCTGCGGGAGATCGCGCTGGTCGCGCTGTTCATCATCATCGGCGGTTGCTTCAACGCGGCCGAAATCTCGATGATCTCGCTCCGCGAGAGCCAGGTTCGCCACCTGGCCGCAACGCAGGGCGTGCGGGGCAAACGGCTCGAGAAGTTGGTCGCCGACCCGAACAGATTCCTGGCCGCCGTGCAGATCGGCGTCACCGTGATGACGATGCTCTCGTCCGCCTTCGGCGCCGCGACGGTGTCGGGGAAGCTGGCGGCCGCGTTGGTGCGGCGCGGTATGGATCAGGGCGTGGCGGACACCGTCGCGCTACTGGGCACCACCTTGATCATCTCGTACTTCTCCCTGGTGCTCGGCGAGCTGACCCCCAAGCGGCTCGCGCTGCAGCGCCGGGAGGTGATAGCGCTGTTCGCCGCGGCCCCGCTGTCGGTGCTGGCCAGGCTCTTCCGGCCGGCGGTGTGGCTGCTGGGTCGCTCCACGGACGTCATGGTCCGGCTGCTCGGCGGGGACCCGAAGGCGACGGGCGCCGGAATCACCTCGGAGGAACTTCAGTCCCTGGTGGCCGCGCACGAGTCGCTGACCTCGGTCGAACGGCGGATGATCGCCGATGTCTTCGACGCGGAGGACACCAACGTCCGCCAGGTGATGGTGCCCCGGCCGGAGGTGGACTTCCTGTCAGCGACGCTGACCATTTCACGCGCCGCCAGGGCAGCGCTCGCCCACCCCCACTCACGCTTCCCGGTGACCGGTCGCGACTCCGACGAAGTGGTCGGAGTGGTGCACATCCGCGACCTCCTGGTGCCCAGCCATCCACTGGGCCGGGCGGCAACAGTTGCCGATGTGGCGACCCCGGTGGCCGTGATGCCCGGCACGAAGGGTGTCCTCGATGCGCTTCACGAGATGCGCCGGGCGGGGCAGCATCTGGCCGTGGTGGTGGACGAGTACGGCGGGACCGACGGGATCATCACCCTCGAGGATCTGGTCGAGGAGATCGTCGGTGAGATGACCACCCACCCGCGGGAGGGTGCGCCACCGGGCGCGAAGGCGGGGGAGGTCGACGGCATGCTGAACCTGGACGATTTCACCGAGGCGACCGGGCTCGAGTTGCCGGCCGGGCCCTACAGCACGGCGGCCGGCTTCGTGATGGCCCGGCTCGGCAAGCTACCAACGGACGGCGATTCGGTGACGGTCGACAACCGGACCTTGACAGTCGCCTCGATGGACGGTCGGCGGATCGCCCGGATCAAGGTCGGCACGGCCGCTCCGATGCCGGCCCGGCACGCCGCCCCTGCGCATTCTCCGGCCCAGCATTCTCCGGACCAGCCTTCCCCAGGCCCGGGCCAGGTTCGGCTGCCAGATCCGGGCCCTGATAAAGAAACTGTCCGTCCGGAGAACCGCGGGCAAGGGCCCGCCGCACCGAAGCCCGGCCCGCCGTCGACGTCGTCGCGACCGGCGCCTGTCAACGCCGGACGTCCAGGTGGGGCGGCCGGC
>JBBRDH010000235.1:0-5270 GCA_038204125.1 Mycobacteriales bacterium | reverse complement strand
AGCCGAGTCGTTCGTCCCGTTGCGGGCAGTCGGTGGGTAGGTCCAGGAAGTTGCCTCGTGTTCCCCACACCACGTTGCTGTGCAGCTGATTGACCAGCTCGTCGGAGCAGCTGAACCGTCCGGTGCGGGTCAGGTCAGAATGAACGACAACGGCGACCAGCGATTCGGTGACCAGATCACCCGGCCACCCATCGAACTCAGCGTAGCGGAACCCGTGAAACGTCATTGTGGGCTCGAATCTGTCTTCACCGCCGGACAAGGTGAACCGGTCGGTGGCCTTCGCCGTCCGCAACGGCCTGGTGCCCAGTTCGTCGTTTTCCAGCACTTCGGCGTATCGGATCGTGATTGTCGACCCCCGCTCGCCGTGGACGTCGAACCGGACCCAGCCGACCAGGTTTTGCCCGAAGTCGAACAACGCCCGGCCGGCCGGTGATGTCCACGCCCTTACCGGCCGGATTTCCTGCTGACGACGCACGACCGGCCCAATATATGGGGTCAGGCGCGTGGTGTCGAAATCGACCGGGTGCACGGCGGACCATTCCTCGCCGGTGAAACCCGCCTTCCGCCAAGCGGTGTCGTAGCGTCGGGCGTCGATGGTTTGCCCGTCGTACAGGTCGTTCGCGAGCACCGCGGACGGTCCCGCCGTCCAAGTTTCGTCGGTGCGGATCCTCTGCTGATGACCGTCGGCAAAGCCCACCTCGAGCTGGACCAGACCGCCGAGTTCGGATCCGTACAAGGCGCGGTTCCCGGTCGATCCCAGGCGCCCACGGTACCAACCGTTGCCCAATTCCAGGCCAAGTGCGACCCGTCCCTGCGGGTCCGCTCGCACGAGTTCGATCACAGGATAACTGCGGTACCGCAGTCGCCATTCATAGCTGCTCCACCCCGGGCTCAGTACCTCGTCGCTGACCGGGGTGCCGTTCACGAATGCGGTGAAGACGCCGAGCGCGGTGGCGTGCAGCACCGCCTCCGTCACCGGGCCGTGGCCAGTGTCCAGGTGATACTCGCCCCGCAACAGCGGGGCCCCATCGAAATCGTTGTCTGGGCCGATCATCAAGGCCGTCCATTGCTGCGTCATTCGCTGTCCCATTCTGGTGGTGGCGGACCGAAGCTGTCATCCGCGGCCGCTGGAGCTTCTTAAAAAGATTGCTTCGAGATCTCGTCTCTTCATTGCTTGAGCTTTCAAGGCCCGGTCACGCCGTGGCCGCGACGCGTTCGTTCATCGATGACGTCCGCACCACCAGGTCGGGCGTGAACCGTTCCTGGACGTGTTGGTGCGGTTCACAACAATTCGGCGGCACGGCGGCCCAGTTCCACGCGGGGCTGGCTGATGCTGGAGAGCGGCACTGCGGCAGCGGCCGCGAATTCGATGTCGTCGTAGCCCACGATGCTGATCTCATCGGGGACAGCGACTTTGTAGGTGACCAGGCTCTGGAGCAGGCCGATGGCGACGAGGTCGTTCAGCGCGAACACCCCGGTCGGGCGTTCATTGTCGCGCATGGCGAAGATGTCGAGGCCAGCGATTCGTCCAGCTTTGGACGTCCAACCGCGGGGTCGAAACGGTGAGTAGTGTGGCGTCCGGATTGGCGAGCATCACAGCTCGGCTCGCGCCGTCGCGTCGCTCGCGAACCTGCGCGATGTCGGTGGTGCCGCCGGCCGCTGCAAGCCGTCGGTGTCCACGTTCCAGCGGATCAGATATCTAACAGGTTTTCGCGCCCGGCTGGCACGGATGCCAGATTTCCTGCTTGGCCGTCGCCTCCCGAACGGTGCGATGCGTTCAGTGCTAGATGACCGAGGTTCGTTCCCCTCACCGCTGTGAGGCAGTCGCGGATTCACTCGGGGTTTCCTCTTGCCTCGACGACGCCAGTCCTGACCTGCCGCCGCTGAACCAGCCGTATCACCGCCAGTTGCCGGCTGCGCTGTTCTGCGGTCGGGGATTCGGACGTCAGGACGGTTAGGTCAGGCTCATCGGTCTAAAAACGAAGTTCGACGAGTATTTGGGTGAGAAGGCCTCCTGTGTCAGTGTTTCGGCCGTCATGGGGCGATGAACGATTCCAGTGACCTGCCCGGATCGGCCAGGTCATCCGGTACGACGGGTGTTCCGGCTCGGATCAGTGCTTGTATCTGGTCGGTGACATCCCAGATGTTCACGTTCATACCGGCCAGCACCCGGCCCTGGCGGAGCCAGAACGCGAGGAACTGCCGCCCGGCGACATCTCCTCGGAAGACGACCCGGTCATAGCCGTCGGGTCCGACGTAGCCGGCGTACTCCATGCCGAGGTCGTACTGGTCGGTGTAGAAGTACGGGATGCGGTCGTAGGAGACCTGCTGGCCGAGCATCGCCCTGGCAGCAACCTGTGGCTGGTGCAGTGCATTGGCCCAGTGTTCAACCCGAATGGGCTTGCCCAGCAAAGGATGGAAGGCGTTGGCGACGTCGCCGGCCGCGTAGACGTCCGGATCGGAGGTCTGCAGATGCTCATCGACTCGAATCCCGTTGTCGACGGTCAGCCCGGCTTCCAGGGCCAGCGCGGTGTTGGGGGCGATGCCGGCTCCGATGATCACTGATTCGGCCTCGATGCGGGTCCCGTCCGACAGACGGATGCCGTCCACATGGCCGCGATGGCCGGTGATCTCGGAGATCTCAACGCCAAGGCGTAGATCAACCTGGTGGTCGCGGTGCAGGTCGGCAAACACTTGCGCCACTTCGGCTCCCAGTACCCGCATCAGCGGAAGCGGCGCGCTGCCGAGAACCGTGACCTGCACGTCTGCGGCCCGTGCTGCTGCGGCGGTTTCCAACCCGATCCACCCGGCCCCGATGACGGCGACCCGACGAGTGGTCTGCAACATCGCTTTGATCGAGTCGCTGTCCTTGATCCGCCGCAGGTAGTGCACCCCGTCGAGCTCCGCACCTGGGATCGGGAGACGCCGCGGTGAGGACCCGGTGGTCAACAGCAGCTTGGCATAGCGGACCTGGCTGCCGTCGGCCAGCGACACCTGGTGGGCGCCCCGGTCGATGCTCACCACGGGCAGGTCGAGCCGCAGATCGATGTCGTTGTCGAGGTACCACTGCCGTGGATGCAGGTACACGGTTTCGCGGTCGGCGTTGCCCAGCAGGTAGTCCTTGGACAGCGGGGGCCGTTGATACGGCAGCTCGGTCTCGTCGCCGATCAGGACGATCCGTCCCGGAAAGCCTTGCTCGCGAAGAGTCTGCGCAGCGCTGGCTCCGGCCTGGCTCGCTCCGACGATGACAAACGTCTCTTCGGTGTCCATGATCAGCTTTCCTATGCGGTGGTGGCGGGGTCTTAAAGGTGCAGGGCACAGCCCAGTTGGTGGCCAGTGCACTCCAACTCTTGTCGAAGGCGGCGACCGCCTGGTCCTCCAAGGTTTGCACCAGGTCGTCGTGGTCGATCCCGACGCTTCGCAGGCTGGTCAATGTCATTTTGGCGTCGTCGGCGTAGGGATTGATCGAGTCGGCTGGTACATCACAGTGAGCGGCCACCGCGCACCGTACCCGCCGGCATGGTGTTGACCACCCCCGGGGCGACCAGGTCGACGAGGTAGCGGGTGTCGGGAATGGTCGGGGCCTTCACCGACGTCGATGCCCCACAGCGGACGTTGCGGCCGGGCCCCTGCGGCGGCCAGTGCTTGCCAGCGCGGCGAGGAGAAAATCTGCTTCGTGGCGGGCATAGGCGGCCCTGTTGTTCGCGATCGCCGCGCTACCTCGCAGTCGAGCTGCCGCAGCGGAGCCCATGCTGTCGAGCCGCGGTCAACCTCGGTGTCACCGCGGGTGACGAAAAACGAGGCTACCGACGCGATCTGCGACAGATCACGCCCGGCCAGCGCGGCGGCTTCCAGCCCGTCGAGGAACGCTGCAGTCTGTTGGCCGGCTGCGGCAGCTGACGTGGCCGGAGGCCGAGGCGCCACGGGAGTACATCGTCGGGCAGTTGACGGCCGGGGTGGCGGTGTGCACGATTGCCGCCCGGCTGATTGCGGAGCGGTGTGTGACGGCTTCTTCGGTGCGGCGGTGGGTCGTGGCGAACCTCGCCGAGCCGGTGGGGCGGGCGAAGGTGACGGGGATCAGCGTCCCGCAAGCTGTCCACTCCGGCCTAGTTTCTCTGAAGGTCCAGGCGGATAGTTGGGGCGTGATGGGTCGAGTTGCTGGTGGTGCGGATTGCCCGAACGAGGGTTCGGCGCGAGCTATCCTGCGCGCCGCGTGCGACCTGGCCGGTGCGGAAGTGACCGCGACGGTGTCGGTCATCGAATCTGCCCCAGACGCGCTGCGGCGGGGGTTTGTGGGTTCGCCGATGTTTTAGTTGATGGCGTCGATCCGTTCGCGGCGCCGGGCGCGCCGTGTGTGGTGACGTGTCGGCTGTATCCCACGGCGAGCGGCATGACGGGTGTGCTGGAGGTTGAGAGCGCGTAAAACGGCTGGCCCCGGCGGGGAACAACTGGGAATGTCCACACCGACCCCGACGCCGGACCCAGGGAAGTGGATGGGTTTCCGGTTGCACGTCACGCCGAACACCATCACCTGGACCCGGCACGCCGCAGCCGGCGCCGCCGGCACGGAGTTCACCGTGACCGCCGACGACGTCACCTTCCGCAGCGGATACCTGCACATTGGCCGAAGCTCCACCGTGGCCGGACCGGGTCGGCGAAGGCCAGTAGCTGCTGCCGGCCGGCGACGCCGGATACCGAGCTGCCACGACCGAGACTCTGGTAGGTATGCACACGCCGATGGGTCCGGGCCGGATCCGGGCGGTTTGGGATTGGCGGCGGCGCGGAAGCTGGGCCAGCGAGGCTGAGGCTGCCGGGTTGTCGTTGACCGGACCGGAACCGGGGCAGCCACCGACGAGTTGATTCCGGGCGGGTGCGGTGGGCCCCTGAACAGCGGCGACGCCCGGATGCTGATCCACGCGGTGTGGACAATCGCGGGCGCAGTAGCGAATTGGCCCGGTCAGCTGTATGAATGGGTTGCGACCGGCGACGATGAAGTTTACGTCCACCACCCAGGGGCAGATCGATGACCGGACCCCCTCCATGTCGGCAGTGGGTTAGGGTCGGCAGTGGGTCAGGGTCGGCAGTGGGTCAGGCTGTCACGAGAAAGGCGTTGGTTTGCGACCGGGAGGGATCGGCCGCGGTCGGGTCAAGGGCGGCGAAGGTGAAATAGACCTCGTCGGTCTTGCCGGTTGCCGGGTTGTCGCACAGGTAGTCTTTCGGCCGGTTCACCGCGAGCCGCAGGGTGCAGCCCTTCTGGGTGAGGTAGAGGT
>JBBRDH010000234.1:0-5308 GCA_038204125.1 Mycobacteriales bacterium | reverse complement strand
GCAGGGTGCAGCCCTTCTGGGTGAGGTAGAGGTCGTCCAGCTTGTATCTGACGGTGATGACCGGGTCGGTGGACCGCACCGCAGCCGTCGTGGACGTTTGCGATATGACGGTGCCTGGGGTGACCGGCAGAGGAAAGGCGGCAGGCCAGGTGCCCGAAGATCCTCCTCCCTGGGCGATCCGTCGAGGCATTCGGTTTCGGCCGGCAAGCCCACACTGGACGGGGCCGCCGGTGGCGGTGACGGTCTTCCACTGCGGGTGACCTACCTGAACTTCGCGCGAGGACGCACCAAGTTGCCGCTGTCGCCCCTGGACCGGGCCGGCAGCGGTCGGACTCTACGACGCGCGGATCGCCGGCTCCCCGCAGGTGGGCTCACCTGTGCCCCCGGGGACAGCTATCTGGTACTGGAACTCCTCGACCAGGTCGGTGAATATCTAGCCGGGGTCGTGCAGCCTCGGGGTTCGCTGAACGTGTCCAAAACTTCGCTGACTGCGCCGACAGGCCCGACAGGTTCGCGATGTCCCGCAGCAACCGACCCCGGCCGGAGAAACCAGCCAGGTGCGTTCGGCTGAATCTTCAACGGGGGACCTGCAGCAGGCCCGCTTGACCGTTGCTACCGTTCACCTCGAAAGTGCCTTATCCGACCGATCGTGGACTCCCTCGCAAGATCCATTATCCTTGACGAGACAGGCACTTTCACCACCGCAACCCCCATTCGGCAGGGGCCGCAAGCAACCGATCCAGGCTGGAAATTTGCGGTTCACCTCAACGGCATAGCGGAACGGCCCCAGCCGGGGCACTCGCCGGCGTGGGGACCACCATCGGCTTTTGCTCCTCAGGGCCCGGCCGTGCGGGTCAGGTCAGTGCTCGGTCGATCGTCCGCCCACGTCCGCGACGGCAACCCCGTCCACGTCTGAGCCGACGAACAGGGTGAACTGTTCCCGGGTCTGGGGACACCACCCCGGGTTCACCGATTCGCCGCTGCCGCTGCTGACCGCGGAAACCGACCACCGGCCTCGGGCCGGCTGCCGAATCGGTCGGTTCGCCGCCTCGCGGAACAGGGATTCACCGGGCCACAGAGTGCCCCCGGAAGCCGCGTAGCGCACGGCGTCGACGAGCCGGTCCGGGTCGCCCTTGAGGATGTATCCGACCGCGCCTGCAGCCACCGAGTGCACGAATTCTTCCTTCATCAGGCCGGTGAGCATCAGGACCCGCACTGCCGGCTGGGATTTCATCAATTCCCTGGTGGCCTCGATACCCGACTTGACCGGCATCAGGACGTCCATTAGTACCACGTCGGGCCACAGCACACCCGCCACCTGAACCACCTGAGCACCGTCGGAGCAGTCGCCGACGACGCCAATAACGGCGGCCGCGTTCAACACAGCGGTAACGCCCACCCGGACCAGCGGATGGTCATCGACAACCAGGACCCGAATCATATTGCCCGCTTTCCCGAATAGCGCAGCCTCTGTTTCGTCATAATCGACCGCGGCGCTATGGCGCACCATCCCCAATTCGTGGCGTAGTAGGACCAGGTACTAGTACCTTCGTTGTGCACGTCGGAAACCATGCGGACGGGAAATCCGCCGGCAGGTGCGGAATTTGACACCCATCAGTCGGGACATCCGGTCCTGCAGCGGAGACGGCCCGTGGTCGGGCGGGCCCAGAAGGCGATCTGGGTAGAACTCGTTCTCGCCGCACGGCGCAAACGCTTGCCGGTCGGGCGCCTCGCCGACGGCGATTTCGATATACCACCCAGCGGTCCGGGACTTTGGGGTCGGTAGTGGTACTCAGCGACAATCGCCGCTCGGTTCACAGAAAATCAACACTAATTCTGTAACTTCGGCCCCCGGCCAGGCCGGCCCCTCTGTCCCGAGCGCGACACCCCGAGAACTGAGGGGAAATCGGGACGCGATCCGAAGGTCGCCGCGCCATCCGCTTGCTTATGGCGGTAGCGTAGCCGACCGCTTCACGACACGCTGCTCTCAGTGCTAGACGGGGCAGTGGCACGCCAGGCCCGGCCACGGTTGGCATCACCGCAATCCGTTCCACCGCAATCGGTTTCACGGACTGTGGGGGGACTACAACCCACGGGATCGGCGAATACTGTTGCGCCGCAGCCACAAGGAACGAAAACCCCCGCTTCGCCCGGGAAAGGCGGGGGTCCGCAGCTCCGTCACCGCCTTGACCTGCATAAACACCGCTACCGGCGATGTCGGAGTGACCCCGCCCGCACTGTTAGGCGAAAAGAGCGGGGGTTGAAATGTGTAGGAACGGGCCTGCGGATTGCTGTTTCGCAGGTGAGAGGTGGTGGAGACGAGGGGAATCGAACCCCTAACCCCCGCCTTGCAAATTCGGTCCACTACGTCCGGGGATGTGCGCTGGGGTTCGTGACCTCGAAAGACAATCCCGTGGAGTACGCCGACGACCAGCTGTGTCCGGGCGCTAGGCAACACAATTGGCTGTACCAGACTTTTCACCATTGGCTGTACCAGCCTCCTCACAATTGGCTGTACCAGACTGCCCCCTCCCACCGCCTCGGATCGCTTCGATCCAACCGTCCCCAACGGTATCTCCTAGCCTTGACCGTCGCCGAGGTGTCCAGGTGACCGGCCTCCTGGAGGCCGGCGCCGAGGCGGCTCCCGGCCGGCCTCTGCCTGCCCGTGGGATTCCCCGGGGCAGCGCGTCGGGTGACCCGGCGTCCGCGGAGCTGCCTGGACTGCTCGCCGACGTCGCCGCGCTCGGCTGGGACAGCCCCGCTGGGCGGCGGGCGGTGGAGTTGATGCGGCAGGCGTGCCGCCGGGAGGCCAGCCGCTGGACGCGCACCGCCGGTTGGCTGACCGACGAGGGCCTGGCCACGGTGTGGGAACAGCTGCACCGGCTGGTCCTCGCCGGCCGGTTCGAGGACGCACCCGGTCTGCTGCGGGTCGTGGTCCGCCGCGCCTACGCGGGTGAGGCCGCCGCGGCGCAGACCGGGTTCGGCTCCCCGACCACCCGCGGCCTGATCGCCGCCATTCAACGCTCCGAAGCCCGAACAGTCCGCGACCTCGCCGACGAAGCCGCCGATGTTCGGCGCGACGAGGTGGCTGGGCCGGTGGCGCCGCCGTGGATGCGGACCCTCGCCGCCGTGTTGGCGGTCGAGGGCTGGCGGTGGCCGGTCCCCGCTTTGCATGCGGTGATGGCCTCCGCCGCCGGGGTCGCCCGGACCGGCCGCCGGTCCCGATCAGCTCTGGCCGCCCACGACACCGGCGTGCCCGCGGCGACCTGGTCCGCGCTGGACCTCTTGACCTTCGGCTCGGGGCCGGGCTGCCAACCCGAATCCCGCACCCCCGGAGCATCAGTCCAGATTGACCTGCTCGGCGCCGCCGGAATCCGGTGCAACCCGGCGTTGATGCGGATAGTGAAAGCCGCCGTCGCCGGCCACCCGGTCCGCACCGGACGGCGCGCCCCTGGAGGCCTGTCATGACCGCGTCGCTGAGGCTCGTCCCGGCCGCGCAACCCGAAGCCGAGCCGGTCGCTCCTGTCACAGCAGGGGATCCGGACGGCGATGTCGGCTTGTTCGCCATGTCGGCGGCCAGCGCCGAGCAGGTCACCGGGCAGATCCGGACCTTGCTCGACCGTGGCTGGGAATACGTCGCGCTGGCCTACCAGGGCCAAGCGTTCCTGGCGTTGGGATATCCCGACTGGGACGCCTACGTGGACGCCCGGTTCGGCGACCTACGGATCACCGTCCCCCGCGAACACCGCCACCACGCTGTCGCCGCCCTGTCGGGCGCGTCGATGTCGATTCGGGCCATCGCGAAACTGCTCGGCGTCGGCGTGGGCACCATCCACCGCGAAATCACCGGCACCGCAGATGTTTCAGACGGAATACCCGACTCGGAGATCCCGCCGCCGTCCACGTTGGGTCGGGACGGCAAGCACTACCCGCGCCGCCGCCCGCCGATCACGGCGCTCTGCCGGACCTGCGGGGAAGCCCACGCCGGCGATCCCTCCCAGTGCCCGTGGGAGCTCTACGCCCAAGGCACAGGCCCACAACCGAGCGCTCCCCCGCCGGGCGGTTCGGAAGCCCCGGCCATTCGGGCTCGCGGCGGATCCGGCCCCTCGCCCCAATCCCGAACGACCGCTCGAACGGTCACGAACAAGAAGCCGAGTGAGCCGCCGAACCAGGCCGCTCCCGCAAGGACGGGCGGCACCAGCAGCCTGCTCGACACCATCGAACGGGCAGCATGCCTTCTCGATCAGATGCCCGGCTTCGAACAGCTCGACGCCAAGCTCGACACGGCCGTCGACGCTGAGACTCCCGAACGCGACCGGAAAGAGCTGACGGGGCGGATCCGAGAACTCGAGCGTGCCCTCCGCGACCAGGTAGCGGTGTTCGCCAGCCTCCTCGAGCGGCTCGGCGAGATCGCCGTCGACCTCGAGCCCCGCTGACCGCGCGCACCATGGAAACCCTGGAATTCGCGGCGGACGGCCTGATCGTCCGTGGTCGGCCACCGTTCGCGATGACACCCACCTCGCTGCTCCGCAACCCCACCATCAGCTCACACGCCGTCCGGCTGTGGTCCGTGCTGGCCTCCTACACCTACGGCGACCAGGCCACCGACCGGCCATCCCGGGCCCAATTGGCCGGCGACGTCGGCTGGAAATCGGTCCGCTCAGTCGACAGCTACCTCACCGAACTCCAAGACAACGGCTACCTCACCGTTCAGCAGCGGTGGCGCAACGACCGCGGCCGGGCCCGCAGCCTCTACATCCTCGAATGGGAACCAGCCGACCCAATCTCGGCAACTGGTGTCGAACCGCCCGGCCAACCCGCTGCCGCAGGTCAGACCCCAGCGCAGCACGCTGCCGGTGCGCCCCAAACCGGTCCGCAGCCGATCGTCTACTTCCCGGTTTGCACAGGTCAGGCCCCGGCGCAGAAAGTTGCCCATGGGTCGCCCGATAGCTGGCCCCCCGTGCAGAATCCTGCACCGGCCCCTGCGCAGGATCCTGCGCATCTAGGAAAAGAACCACAAACCAAGAAAGAACAACCACCACCAGACCTGCCGCGGGCGGGCGGACCTATCGGTCCGCTGGCGGCCGAGTTCCCAGCCACCCCACTCATCGACGACGGCCAGGTCGACGCGTTGCTCTGGACTATCCGCGAACGATTGCCCGACCAGCTCCGCCAACAACTCACCACCTCGACCCTCAAATTCAGGGCCGAAGCGCTCCACAAAGCCGGCTGGACCGCACCGGCCCTCGCACCCGTACTCGCCGTCCGCACCTGGACCGGAGCCGGGCCCGGGGCCGTCATCACCTGG
>JBBRDH010000233.1:0-5376 GCA_038204125.1 Mycobacteriales bacterium | reverse complement strand
ACGACCGAGGAGCAGTTGCCGGACGGGCCGACCTCGGAGGAGCGGATCTCGGCTCAGCAGATTTCGGATACGCAGACATCGGCGACGCAGACCTCGGACCCGCAGATCTCGGACCCGCAGATCTCGACGCAGCAGGGCGAGAACGGCCATACTGGAGAGGAAGGAACCCCGCGCGAAGAAGGTGAGCAGCGATGACCACAGCGGATCTATCGGAGATCTTCCACCGCGTCCCGCCGGGGAACCGTGAGTCCACCAGGGTCAGACTCGCCGAGCTGATCGCCAAGCAGAGCCGGATCCTTGGGACTGCCACTCCTCGCCCCGTGATGGAAGTGCTGCAACAGCGCTCCCGGGCCGTGTCCCGCGCCCGCTGACCCAGGCAGTCGATTCGCACGGTTGCGAACAGGCTCGACGCCGGGTCTGTCCACGACTCAGTTCGTCAACAGTCCTTGCGTGCCGACCGCCGCCAGCAGAGGAATCTGCGTCGCGGCCCAGGGGCTGATGATCTTCGGTGCGCGAACGGCGATGTCCTGCAACACTTTCCACTCGATCCAGCACCATTCGGCCACCTCGTCGGGATCCACTACCGGATCGGTGTCGATCACCGCGGTGAACACCGGGCAGATCTCGTTCTCGACCACACCTTCCGCCGATATCGCGCGGTAGCGGAAGTCGGGCAACGCCGGGATGAGTTCAGGCACAGAGAGTGAGAGTTCCTCGGCGAGCCGACGGCCGGCTGCCTCCTGCGCGGTCTCGCCCGGCCGGACGTGGCCGCAACAGGCGTTCGTCCAGACGCCCGGCCATGTCACCTTCGACAACGCTCGCCGGGTCAGCAGCACCCGCCCGGCGGAATCGAACACATAAACGGAGAAGGCCAGGTGCAACGGGGTGTCCGGGCCGTGCACGTCACGTCTGGGCATTGTTCCGGTGGGTTGGAGGTTCTCATCGACGAGGACGACGAGATCGGTGGTGGTGTCCATCCCCCCAGTGTGCCGTTCCGACCCGGCAACGAACGAACTGAAGACGCCGGCTCAAGCCTCCATCGGTGGGCGGCTACCAGCGACGGGTCCGGGAATGCCATGTCGCTGGTGGCTTGGAACGGAAGGATCACCGGCACAACGAACTCGACCGGTCGGCTCTCGTCGGTGGAGAGCTGTCGGACGGCGCACTGTCGGGCCGGTCCTACCTGTCCAGTGCTTTGGGCGGCCTGACCACCGCCACCGGGCAGGGGCTATGGACGATCAGAGCCTGGCTCGTCGAACCGAGCAGCAGACCCGCCAGGCCGCCGCGTCCCCGGCTGCCCACCACGACGAGTTGGGCTGCGTCGGCATGCTCGAGCAACGTCCGGGTGGGCCGACCGGACACCACGCGCTGGTGGAGATTCACCGCGGGATGGGCTGCGGCACAATGCGACATCCGCTCCGACATCAACGCAGACTGCTGCTTCTCGACCGCGACGGCGTCGATTGTCAGCCGGTGGCCCGGCAGGGTGGTGTCGGCGAGCACGTCCTGCCAGCAGTGCACCGCGACCAGATCAACCTTGCGCAACTCGGCCTCCCGGAAGGCAAAATCGATCGCAGCGTCGCTGGTGGCGGTGACGTCGACCCCGAGTACCACCGGACCGCCACGGCCGATGCTCGCCAGCGAAGGGACGACGACCAGCGGTACGGGGTTGGCCGACGCCAGCGCCAGCGCCACCGAGCCCAGGATGACGTCGGCGAGCCGGCCGGCACCGCTCGAACCGACGACCGTCAACATGGCTCGCTCGGACTCGTGCTGGAGCACGGTCGTCGGGTGGCCGTGCACAACGTGGACGCTGACATCCAGTTCCGGATGCTCTTTTCGGGTGGCCGCGGCCGCGTTCGCCACCAGCACCTCCCCGCCTTCGCGAAGCGAGTCCACGAGATCGTCGGAGATGGCGTCGTAACCGGGATACCCCCACTCCGGCAACAGATACGCGTGCACCAAGCGCAACGGGGCGCGCCGCAGTTCAGCCTCCGCTGCTGCCCAGGCGACCGCCTGGCGGCCCCACTGCGAACCGTCGACGCCGGCCACGATCACATCGGTCCGCAGCATGTCCAGACGGCCACTGCCGCCGTCGCCGACGGCTTCGGCGCTTTCGGCGGGCGGCTCTCCGGCGACCCCGGCGGTGCCCCCCGAAGGCAGGAGTGGGGCGGCGACGGGAATGACACCCGCGGAATGCCAATCCGCGTATTGCACAGCCGCGAGTTGCCGCTGCACAGCGATGTCGAAACGGTTGTCCGGCGCTGTTGTTGCCACCTGACGAGCCTCGATGACCGCGCGTTGGGTCTCATTCCATTTCATGGCATTCCTCCGCCGACTTCGTGTTGCAGTTTGTGTCCAGCGAAGCAGAACTCTGAGAACGCAACCAGGGCCGAAGGTCCCAATTCCTGGCCATGACGGCCCCCTGCCGCCCGTCCAGCTGGTAGGCGCCAGTGGGCCCGACCCAGGTTCGCATTTGACTGCGGCAGCCGGTGCTCCGGGACGCCTCGATCGGCAGGACAGCGCCGTCGATCAGGGACCTTTGCCTCTGACCTGGGAGACGGCGAACTGCGATCCTTTGGCTGACGACGGCCAACGTGAGACCCGCGCTGCAGCCCGCACTCACCTTCGTTGGACGGCGCGGTGGCAATGGCCGGCGCGGTCGGCACCGTCCAGAACGGGGGAACGGTGACCGTCGACTCTGGCAACAGCGCGTTTCGAGCCACCGTTGCCCGTCATCGGCTGGGGGTGTTCTTCGTCCTCGCCATTTCGATCTCATGGGCGTGGTGGTTGCCAATGGTGGCCAGGGGCGACATCGTCGCACCCGGGATTGGCCGGCCGACCGAACTTCCGGGGCTGGCCGGCGCGGCCATCGCCAAAGTTGTAGTCACCGCGATCGCGGACGGGCGCGCCGGACTCGCGGATCTCGCCCCGGCGCGCGGGGCGGGTCGGCGTGGGCCTGAAGTGGTGGTCACTGGTCCTCGGCGTTCTAGTTCTCGGCGCGGCGGCGCTGCTGTGGACGATCGCCGGCGGCGGTTCCATAGCGGCCCGTAGCCTCTACGCCTATACCGGCATCGGTACGTCGATCGGACCGGTCGCGGTCGGGGCCGTCGCCCTACTCGTCAACGGGTTCGGTGAGGAGATCGGCTGGCGGGGGTTTGCCGCGGATCATCTGCTCCGGCGCCGCGGAGTGACCGGGACCGCGCTCATCGTCGCTGTCCCCTGGGCGATCTGGCATCTGCCGCTCTTCGCTGTGCTGAGCTCCTTTTCGCGGCCTGGGATGGGCGGCCGCGGGTTGGGTGATCGGACTGGTCGCCGGGTCGATCGTGCTGACGTGGATGTATTCGGGATCCGGCGGGAGCATCGCTCTGGTGGCGGTCTGGCACCCGGCCTTCAACTTCACCTCGGCGACCAACGGCATCAGCGCCGCGATCACCTCCACCGCGGTCATGGTGCTTGCAGGGGTGATCATTTTCCGGAATACAGGTCGCCGGGCGGCCCCGGCCCGGACCGGGGCCATCCGGCTTGGATCGGATCTACCCGATGGCCCGCCACCGAACGCTATTTATTGAGGTCATTCTGGGTCCATTCTGGATCAACGGGCCGGATGCATCTTCAGGCGCGGAACAAGCCGACCTTCAAAGATCCGGAGTCGTCCGGACTGGCGAATACGTCATAGGCTTCCATCATTTCGTGCAGCCCGAACCGATGGGTGACGAAACTCCCGGTATCAAGTTGCCCGGCCGTCACCATTTTCAGGAGTTGGGGCGTCGAATAGGCGTCCACCAGGCCGGTGGTGATCGTCACGTTCTTGGACCAAAGTGTTTCCAGGTGCAGCGTGACCGGTTTGCCGTGTACTCCGACGTTGGCGACATGACCTCCGGGCGCGACGATCTGGGTGGCGAGTTCGAAGGTCGACGGGACGCCGACCGCCTCGATGGCGACGTCGACGCCGGTCCCTCCGGTGAGGCGGTCGATCTCCGCTTCCGGCGATTCGGAAGCCGCCAGGGTGACATTCGCGCCCACCTTCGCGGCCGCTTCGAGTCGAGCCGGCGAGAGGTCGATCGCAATGATCCGGGACGGGCCGAAGAGCCGCGCGGTGAGAATGGCGGCGAGGCCGACCGGGCCGGCCCCGATCACTGCGACGGTGTCCCCTGGGCTCACCTTCCCGTTGAGCACGCCCACTTCGTAGGAGGTCGGGAGGATATCGGCGAGCATCAGGGCGGCCTCATCCGTGACCTCGGCCGGAAGGGGATACAGGCCGTTGTCTGCGAACGGAACCCGGACGAACTCCGCTTGGGTGCCGTCGATCAGGTGTCCGAGGATCCAGCCGCCACCGCCCTGGCATTGCCCGTAGCTGGCCCTGCGGCAGTAATGGCACCTGCCGCAGGGCGAGATACAGGAAACAAGGACTCGATCCCCGACGCTGATCGTCTGCACGCCGGGCCCGATCTGCACCACGGTCCCGACGGCCTCATGGCCCAGGATCCGCCCGTCGGTGACCTCCGGGACGTCCCCCTTGAGAATGTGCAGATCGGTGCCGCAGATCGTCACCGCATCGACTCGCACCACCGCGTCACCGGGGTCGACCGGCTCGGGCTGGGGAACTTCTTCCCAGCCGTGCTTTCCGGCCCCGTGGTACACCAATGCCTTCATATTCCTGCCCTTTCACTGGTCGATGGCGGTCGGATGACCGGCCGCGAATTGCCTGGGAACGACGAGCCGGCCCGGTCGGCGGTTCACCCACCTTCTCTGTCATGGCTGAACGCGGTCTCGACCGCCGGCTCCATCTCGTCGACGATTGCCGCAGGCCCAGCCGCACGGCGACGTTTCACGACCGTCCTTCCATGAATCCACGGGCATCCCGTTCGAATTCGGTGCGGTCGCGGCCTTGATGGCCGGCTGCGGCCGATGCGAGGGGCCACTTCGATCACACACTCAGAAGCAGTCGGTGGGCAGGGTCGAAGGTCCCGACTCCTCGGAAGTACTGCTGCGTCACGTCATCCGGGCCGGGTGGGCGGCCAGGCAAGAACGATCACGACCGCCGCGGCAGCCGGCACGACCGGCTGGCGATCACGGGTGCGGGGCGGCAACCGGATACTGGGCCCGTCATCGTTCCGTTCAGGGGTGCTTGGGTTCTGGGCGTGACCTGTGTGGTTCTGGGCGTGACCACCGGTGAACTCGTGTCCGTCCTTGCTTCGGGCCCCGCACTGAACCCCAAGAATTCAGCGGCACGCCGCCCGGCGCGACAGTCGAAAGCCCCTTCTCGACGGGCTCAAGGACCCCCTGATCAACCCCGGGGCACTGAGGACGCGGCGCCGGATCAGCGGGAGGAGGCGGCCGCCCGACCCGGGCGGATCACACTCTCGCGGTGTC
>JBBRDH010000232.1:0-5383 GCA_038204125.1 Mycobacteriales bacterium | reverse complement strand
TGGTGATCGTCGACATCTCCCGGATGCCGGTGATCGACATCTCCAGGGTCCGCGGGATCGGGGTCGCGCTCATGCTGAGCACGTCCACGGACGTGCGCATCCGCTTCATCTGTTCCTTGTGCTCGACCCCGAACCGCTGCTCCTCGTCGACGATCACCAGCCCCAGATCCCTGTACCGGACGCTGGGCTGCAGAAGTCGGTGGGTGCCGATCACGATGTCGACGCTGCCGTCGGCCAGGCCCTTGACCGTCTCGGTCGCCTGGGCGTCGGAGCTGAACCTCGACAGTCCGCGGACCGTCACCGGGAACGCCGCCATCCGCTCACCGAATGTCGAGAGGTGTTGCTGCGCAAGCAGAGTGGTCGGCACCAGGATCGCAACCTGCTTGCCGTCCTGGACCGCCTTGAAGGCCGCCCGGACGGCGATCTCGGTCTTTCCGTAGCCCACGTCGCCGGAGATCACCCGGTCCATCGGCACGGCCTTCTCCATGTCGGCCTTGACCTCGTCGATCGCCGCGAGCTGGTCGGGCGTCTCGGTATAGGGGAAGGCGTCCTCGAGTTCCCGCTGCCAGGGGGTGTCCGGGGCGAAGGCGTGACCGGGGGCCGACGCCCGGGCGGCGTACAGCTGTACCAGCTTGGCGGCGATGTCCCGCACCGCCTTGCGGGCCCGACCCTTCGCCTTGGCCCAGTCGGCACCGCCGAGTTTGTTCACCGTCGGTAACTCGCCGCCGATGTAGCGGGACAGCAGGTCGAGCGAGTCGGTCGGTACGAACAACCGGTCCCCTGGGTGCCCGCGTTTGCTCGGGGCGTACTCGACGACCAGGTACTCGCGGACGGCGCCGCCGGAGGTACGGCTGACCATGTCGATGTACTTGCCGATGCCGTGCTGGGCGTGCACCACGTAATCGCCGGGCTTGAGCGCCAGCGGGTCGACGGCGTTGCGCCGCCGGGAGGGCATCTTGATGGCACCGGCAGCGGCACCGCCGCGGGTGCCGGTGAGGTCCGTCTCGGTGATCACCGCGAAGGCGGCGCCTCCACCGATCGGTCCGGGGATGACGAAGCCGTCCTCCAATCGGCCGCGGGCCACCGTCACCAGGCCCGGCAGGGGGGCTTCTGCCATCGGATCGCTGGCCCCGACGACCCCCAGGTCCGCTTCGGCCAGCCGCTCCACGGCGCGTGCCACGGTTCCGGCGCCTGGTGCCACCACCACGGTGATGCCGCCGGCTTCGGCCCGGCCCCGGGCGTCGGTGATGGCGGCCGCGATGTCCCCTCGGTAGGCCGGGGCGGCGAGCATCGTCGGCCGGGTCGCCAGGTCAGGCAGCGGGTCCGGCTCTGCGGCGCCGTTCTGGGCCGCCGTGGGTGCCGGCGCGGCGTCGGCATCGGGTGTATCTCCCCCGAAAGGAGCGAACCGCCACAGCGGAAGTTCGGCGTCCCGGATCGCGTCCTGGACCTCGCCGAGCGAGTGATAGGCCGACTCCCCCAGATCGATGGGCGCTCGGCCACCGGTCGCAGCGGCCATCCAGGACGCCGCAAGAAAGTCCGCTCCGGTCCGCACCAGATCCTCGGCGCGGCTGCGGATCCGTTCCGGGTCGGCGAGGACGACGTGGGTGCCGACCGGCATCAGCTCGGGCAGCATCACCAGTCGGCCCGGCAGCAGTACCGGAATGAGCGCTTCCATACCCTCGACCGCCACTCCGGCCGCCAGCTTGCCGAGCATTGCGGCCAGCGTCGGGTCGGCGGTGCCGCCGGCGGCGAGCTGGGCCGCGCGTTGCCTGACCTCCTCGGTGAGCAGGATCTCCCGGCAGGCCGGGGCCGACAGCGAATCGACGGCTTCGATGGAGCGCTGGTCGGTGACGGCGAAGGTGCGGATGTCGGTGACCTCTTCGCCGAAGAACTCGACCCGGGCGGGGTGGTCGTCCGTGGGTGGGAAGATGTCGAGAATGCCGCCCCGGACAGCGATCTCGCCACGCTTCTCGACCATCTCCACCCGGGTATAGGCGAGCATTGTGAGCCGGCGCACCAGCTCGGAAAGGTCGTATTCGTCGCCGACCCGCAGGGTCACCGGGGCCAGCTCGCCCAGATCGGGGGCCATCGGCTGAATCAACGACCGGATGGTGGCGACGACGACGGCGGCGGCACCGGTCGGGTGCTCCTCCGGATGGGCGAGCCGGCGCAGGGTGGCCAGCCGTTTGCCGACGGTGTCCGCCCTGGGCGAGAGCCGTTCGTGCGGCAGCGTTTCCCAGGACGGGAAGATCATCACCCGGTCGTCGCCGAGCAGATCGCCGATCGCCGCCGTCGCCATCTCGGCCTCCCGGCCGGTGGCCGTGACCAGCAGCACCGGTACCTCCGCCCCTCCGATCGAGCGAGGGGCGGCCAGGGCCGCCGCCAGGAACGGCCGGACACCGGGGGGGGCGATCACCCGGTGGGTCGGCGCACCGGCGGCGGTCACCACGCCGGCGATCGGGTCCATCCGCAGGGCGGCGGCCAGCAGCGGTCCGAGCGCCGGTGGATGCGCCGCCGGACCGGCCGTCATCCTCGTCGGCAACTTCTGCGCCACGCTGTCCTACCCCTCGTTCTGCTGCCCGGTGACACTTCGATGTTCCCGGCCCAGCTTGGTTCCGGCCTGCCGACGGCACGCCAGAAACCCCCGGCCGCGCTGGCACGGGGGTTGTCGGCAACCAGACTACCCACCAGCCAAGGTGGGCCGCCGAGCTGTCAGTGACCCATTTCGCCGGCGGTGGCCTGGATCCGGGCCAAACGTTGAGCGTTGGGCCACCGCACCTTCGTCGCCCAGCCGAACCGCTCGAACAACCAGATGGTCCTGGCCGAAATGTCCAACTGCCCGCGGAGCACGCCGTGCCTGGCGCAGGTCGGGTCGGCGTGGTGCAGGTTGTGCCACGACTCACCGAACGAGAGCAGGGCCAGCGGCCAGAAGTTCGCCGACTTGTCCCTGGCACTGAAGGGCCTTTCGCCGATCATGTGACAGATCGAATTGACCGACCAGGTGACGTGGTGCAGCAGCGCGATCCGCACCAGGCCGGCCCAGAAGAACGCGGTGAGCGCGCCATGCCAGGACAAGGTGACCAGGCCGCCGATCACCCCTGGGGCGTAGATCGAAAGGATCGTCCATACCCAGAAATACCTGCTCTGGCGGGCGATGTCCTTGTCGGCCAACAGGTCCGGGGCGAACCGTTGCTGATTCGTGCTGTCCCGGTCGAAGATCCAGCCCATGTGGGCGTGCCAGAAACCTCTGGCCAGCGCGCCGACGGAGGTGCCGTAGAGCCACGGCGAGTGCGGGTCACCCTCACGATCAGAGAAAGCGTGGTGCCGCCGGTGGTCGGCGACCCAGATGATCACCGGGCCCTGGGCTGCCATCTGGCCGGCGGCCGCCAGGGCGATCTTCAGCGCCCGGTTCGCCTTGAACGAGCCGTGGGTGAACAGCCGGTGGAAACCGACGGTGACCCCCATGCCGGAGATGATGTAGAAGACGGCGGCGATCGCCACATCCATCCAGCCGAGGCCCCAGCCCCAGGCGAAGGGCACCGCCAGGAACACGGCGAGCAGCGGCACCAGCGAAAACCCGTAGACGGCCAGTTGGGCGGCGATGCCGCGCGCTCCGTCGATGACAGGCTTCGGACCCGCGGTGACGGACGGGCTCTCGCCGGCCGGGCGAGCGGCGGGCGGCCCAGGCGCAACCGGCCCGGCGGTGGCCGGACCGGCCCCGACCGGGGCAAGGGCGGTTTCTGCAGTCACTTGCGGGCGTCTCTCTTCCTGTTCAGCGCTTGGCCTCGACGGCTTGCGCTGGGGATCTTGCTGGGGATCTTGCTGGGGATCTTGCTCGGGGATTGTGGTCAGCGATTTTGCTCGGGGATTGCGTTGTCTAATTGCACCGACCGGTGGCCCCGACGCGTTGCGCCGGGGCCCAGCCCTGTGCGCCAGGTCGGTTCTACCCCTTTCCAAACGGTACCGGGACGGCGACCGAGCCTGCGCTGGGCCGGCGACCAATAGGCCGCTGATCGGCGGAGTGTCCGGCCCCTCGGCGCCGCGGCCGTGGAATGATCCGGTGGGTTGATGCCGTGGGATGATCTGTCAGTACCCAATCCGCCGTGGTGTAACGGCAGCACCTCTGATTTTGGTTCAGATGGTTCAGGTTCGAATCCTGGCGGCGGAGCGGCGAGGTGGGTGAAGAGGCAGCACGATCAAGATCTCGCCCCGGGCGTGCCCAGCCCCGCGTTCGCCCTTACCTTTTGCCGTGATCGATCGCCCCGACCTGGAGGACTTGCCAGTGCCCGACGGCGAAGGACACCCGACTCCCGCACCGTCTGTGTCGCAGGTGAGCTCGGTGGTCATTCTGGCAGCCGGCGGGGGAACGAGGATGAAGTCAGTTCTGCCGAAGGTGCTCCACGAGATCGCCGGCCGGCCGCTGCTCTGGCACGCGATCACCGCCGCGGAATCGATCGGGCCCGGCCGGCTGATAGCGGTGATCGGCTCCGGCCGGGAAGCCGTCGGGGCCTATCTGGCAAGGGAGCACCCCGCCGTCCAGCAGGCTGTCCAGGCCGAGCAACTGGGTACCGGGCACGCCGTGATCTGCGCATTCGCGGACGCCGCACCGCCCACCGGGACCGTCATCGTCACCTACGGGGACACCCCGCTGCTCACCGGCCGGACGCTCGACGCGCTGGCCCTGGCGCACCGGTCGGCCGGCAACGCGGTGACCGTGCTCACCGCTGAGGTGGCCGATCCCTTCGGCTACGGACGCATCGTCCGCAACCAGAGCGGTGACATGGTGGCAATCGTCGAGCAGCGGGACTCCGATCGGGCGGAGCAGTCGATCCGTGAGATCAACTCGGGGGTCTACGCCTTCGACGGTGCCGTCCTCGCCGCCGCGCTGGCCCGGCTGAGCACCGCCAACTCCCAGGGCGAGCGCTATCTCACCGACGTGATCGCGCTTGCCCGCGGCGACGGCGCCAGGGTCGGCACGTTCCAGACCGCGGACCCGTCGGAGACCGAGGGGGTCAACGACCGGGTCCAACTCGCGGACCTGGCCCGCCGGCTCAACGCCCGACTCGTCAGGGCCGCCCAGGTCTCGGGCGTCACGATCACCGATCCGGCCACCACCTGGCTGCACGCCGATGTCACGGTCGGGCCGGACACCGAACTGCTCCCAGGCACTTCGCTGCAGGCCGGGACGACGATCGGGTCCGGCTGTCTGATCGGCCCGGACACCACACTTTCGGCTTGCACAGTGGCCGACGGCGCCCGTGTCGTGCGGTCGCACTGCGAGGGAGCGGACATCGGCCCCGGCGCGTCGGTCGGACCGTTCACCTACCTCCGCCCCGGGTCGGTACTGGATGCCGGAGCGAAGGCCGGCGCGTTCGTCGAGATC
>JBBRDH010000231.1:0-5423 GCA_038204125.1 Mycobacteriales bacterium | reverse complement strand
CGGGGCCGCTCAGGTACCGGTGAAGCGGGCGGGTCGCTTCTCCGCGAAGGCCGCAATGGCCTCGTGGTGATCGTTGCCGGCGAAGAGCGCCGCCTGGGTCCGCTCCTCGAAGTCGAGGGTCGCCTCGAGACTGTTCGTCGACGCGAAATGCAGCGACGACTTGATGGCGGCATAGGCCAGAGTCGGGCCGTCGGCCAGGGTTGCCGCGAGCGTTGCCACCCGACTGGTCAGTTCGTCGTCATCGACGACCTCGTCGACCAGTCCGATCCGGAGCGCCTCATCGGCATCCACCCGTTCTCCCAGCAGCATCAGGCGAGCGGCCCGGCCGGCGCCGACGAGTCGGGGAAGGGTGAAACTCGCGCCGGAATCGGCGCTCAGGCCCACCCCGGCGAACGCCATCGAAAAGTTCGCCGAGCGGGCGGCGACCCGCAGGTCGCAGGCATAGGCGAGACCCGCTCCTGCGCCCGCCGCAGCGCCGTTGACGGCCGCGATCACCGGCTTTCGCATCCCGACGATGACCGGGACCGCGACGTTGTAGAAGTCCCGCACAGTGGTCGCGACCCGCGGATCGCCTGACTGCACCAGTTGAAGGTGTTCATTGAGGTCCTGACCGGCGCAGAAAGCACCTCCTGCACCGGAGATCACCACCGCACGTACGCTCTCCTGCGCTGCGGCCTCGGTCAGGGCCGACAACAACGCGCCTTTGAGCTCGAGGTTCAACGCGTTGTAGGAGCCGGGCCGATTCAACGTCAGGGTGCGGACGCCGCCGGCGGTTCCGATCTGCAGCGGCCCGGAATCCGTCCCTGGTGGTCTTTCGGCAGCCATCGAAGCGGTCACCTCGCGCTCCTGTCTCGGTGTCGGGCGATCACCCGAACCTGGTGGCCGACGGGGTGGAAAGGACGTCCCGATTGCCTGCGGTCGGCGCCCGACCCGGCATGAGGGAGAATAAGGCAACCACAAGTGTGGGTGGATCGCCGGACGGACACCACCGTCCGGTACGGATGAGCCGCACGTCGGATCGGATCTGCACGATGCCGAACCTGACGTGCTCAGTGTGGAGGGAGTCGGAAATGGCGGCCATGAAGCCCCGTACCGGGGATGGTCCCCTGGAAGTGACGAAGGAGGGCCGCGGCATCGTGATGCGGGTACCCCTGGAGGGCGGCGGACGCCTGGTAGTCGAAATCTCTGCCGACGAGGCATCCGCTCTCGGCGATGCTTTGAAGGCCGTCGTCAGCTGATATCCGACGCCCGGACTCCGGCGGCCGCTAGGTCAGCCGGGTCCGGGCACTTTGCTGTTGACAGCCCGGGGGCCCATCGGGCGGAGCCCGCTAATCCAGGAGTGACCGGTACAGCGCCACCGTCTTCTCGGCGACCGCGGTCCAGGAGAACTCGGAATCGGCGCGCGCCCGCCCGGCTTCCCCTTTGGCTGCAGCGGCAACCGGATCGGCCGCCATTGCATTGACGGCCGCTGCGAATCGGGCCTCGAACCCGGCCGGGTCGTCCGCGTCGTAGTGAACCAGGGTCCCGGTTGTCGGGTCGTCGACCACCTCCGGTATCCCTCCCACATCGCTGGCCACCACCGGGGCGCCGCATGCCATCGCCTCCAGGTTGACGATCCCCAGCGGCTCGTAGACCGATGGACAGCAGAAAACTGTCGAGGCAGTGAGAACCTGGCGTACCTCGTCCAGGGTCAGCATTCCGTCGAACCAGAACACGCCAGGGCGGACGGCCTGCAGCGCCCTGATCGCGTCGGCGGTCTCGGCAGCCAGCTGGGGTGTGTCCGGCGCACCGGCGCACAGCACCAGCTGGATGCCGGGATCGAAGTGGTGAGCGGCCGCGATCAGGTGGCCGACACCCTTCTGCCGGGTGATCCGGCCGACGAAAGAGGCGATCGGCGCGTCCAGTTCGACGCCCTTGTCGGCCAGGACGGAACGTTCGGTGGTCGCCCGGTAGATAGAAGTGTCGATCCCGTTCCTGATCACCGTGACCCGCTGCGGGTCGAGCTGCGGGTAGCACTGCAGTATGTCCGCCCGCATCCCGTCGGACACCGCGATGACGGCGTCGGCGGACTCGTAGGCCGTCTGCTCGGCCCAGCTGGACAGCCGGTAACCGCCGCCGAGCTGCTCGGCCTTCCATGGCCGACGGGGTTCCAGGGAATGGGCGGTGACGACGTGCGGCACGTCGTACATCAGCTTGGCGAAATGCCCGGCCATGTTGGCATACCAGGTATGCGAATGAACCAGCTCCACATCGCCGACCGATGCCGTCATGGCCAGGTCGACCGACAGGGTCGACAGGGCTGCGTTGGCGGCGGCCAGTTCCGCGGCCGGGCGATGTCCGGTGGCCCCCGGCCGGTTCTCGCCGAAGGCATGGACGTCAACCTCGACCAGCTTGCGCAATTCACGCACCAGATAGTCGACGTGTACTCCGGCGCCGCCGTAGACGTCCGGCGGGAACTCGCGGGTGAGGATCGCGGTATGCACGGGTGGAATCTAGCCCCGGTGCCCGAACCTCGTCGCGCGGGCCTCCGGAGCGCCCGCTAGGGTTCCGCTCATGGTTGGCAAGCCCAGAGTTCTCGGAATCGTCCTGGCCGGTGGCGAAGGAAAGCGGTTGTGGCCGTTGACGGCCGACCGTGCGAAGCCCGCGGTCCCCTTTGGCGGTAATTTCCGGCTGATCGACTTCGTTTTGTCGAATCTCGTCAACGCGGGCTATCTGCGCATCTGCGTTCTCACCCAATACAAGTCGCACTCGCTGGACCGGCACATCACCACGACGTGGCGGATGAGCCAGATGCTCGGGAACTTCGTCATCCCGGTCCCAGCCCAGCAACGCCTCGGGCCCCGCTGGTACACCGGCAGCGCGGATGCGATCCTGCAGTCGCTCAACCTGGTGTACGACGACAATCCTGACTATCTGGTCGTTTTCGGTGCCGATCACGTCTACCGGATGGACCCGTCACAGATGGTGGCGGCGCATATCGAGTCCGGCGCCGAGGCGACGGTCGCCGGCATCCGGGTGCCGCGGCAGGAGGCGAAGGCCTTCGGGGTGATCGACACCGACGAGGGTGGTGAGCGGATCACCGGCTTCCTGGAGAAGCCGGCCGATCCGCCCGCGGTCGCTGACGATCCGAACGTTTCGTATGCGTCCATGGGCAATTACGTGTTCAGCACCAAGGCGCTGATCCAGGCCCTGCGCGAAGACGCGGCCGACGAGAACTCGATTCACGACATGGGCGGCAACATCGTTCCGATGTTCGTCGAGCGCGGCACCGCGAACGTGTACGACTTCGACCGGAACGAGGTACCTGGATCCGAAGCCCGCGACCGCGGTTATTGGCGCGACGTCGGCACCCTGGACGCGTACCACGACGCCCACATGGATCTGGTCTCGGTCCACCCGATATTCAACCTGTACAACCAGAAATGGCCTATCCTCTCGGTGCCGCCTACACTTCCGCCGGCTAAATTCGTGGAGAACGGAATGGCGCTCGACTCGATGGTCGGCCCCGGAACGATTATCTCCGGCGCGACCGTGCGGCGGTCGGTCATTTCGGAGAACGTGCGGGTGGAGGTCGGGTCGAGCGTCGAGGCATCGGTCATCCTGCCGGGCGTCCGAATCGGCCGGAACGCCGTCGTCCGCCACGCGATACTCGACAAGAATGTGGTCGTGCCCGATGGCGCGACGGTCGGGATCAACCTGGAGAGCGACCGGGCGGCCTACACGGTCACCGAGTCCGGAATCACCGTTGTCGGCAAAGGCATCACGATCACCCGCTGAGATTCTTGGATGCCGAGATTCTGAGATGCCGAGCGGCTGGGATGGGCCGGCGGCACGGGACTCACCCGGGCCCGGCGTCGGCGGAGGCTGCCGCCGCGCTGGTCCGGCGGGGCGGGCATCCCTTGACCGGGTAGCTGGCCGAGAACTCGAAATGCCACGGCTCGTTGTCGTAGATGCGGCAGAAGCCGAGCGACCCGCCGGTGGCCTGCAACCACCGGTGGCCCGACTGCGGTTGGACGTCGACGGCATAGCCCTTGACGTGGGCCGACCTGGCAGGCGGCAGGACGTACCGCCGTGCCAGGGCGGCGCTGCCGAGTTCCTTGACGTACTGGTCGAACAAGGCGATCTGCTGCGCGGTGCTCCGCTTGCCGTCGTTGAGGCAGAGAATGACGCCGGCCCGGGCGGCCCTGGTCCTGGCGCTGTCCCAGGCGCGTGCGACCACCCCGGAAAGGCCAGTGGTCGCCTCATCCGAATAGGCCCGGTCGGCCGGACAGCGGGGCCCGTGTGCAGGGCCCGGCAGGTCGGGGTCGGCGATCGCCCCGGCGTCCTGCCGCCCGGTACTGCCCGGTACCGCGCTCAAAGTTGTTCGGGCAATGGTGGCCACCGACGCCGCAGTTTGTCTTTCCGGCGTTTTCGGGGCTGTCGAACTCACCGAAGTGGACAACTGGGCGGATGAGGACGAGACGATGCCGACGGATGAGGGCGTGGCAACTGCGCCCGGCGATACGAAAGCCCGCGCAGTCACCGTGACCGCCGGTACGGGTTCGGCAACCGATCCGCGGGCTGATCCGTCTGCCGACGGGATGGACGCCTGGCCGGAGCAGGCGACGAGGGCTGCGGCCAGGGGTATCAGCAGGCGCCGGAAGCCAGCGGTGACGCCCGCTTCGGCCAGATCCCCGCTGCTACTTCTTGACTGCGGCAAGGAGTCCGTCACCGAGCGGGATCATCACCGGCGCCAGCGTCTCGTCGTCCCGCACCAGTCGGCCGGCTTCGCGGACGGCGACCGTCTCGGCGTCCCGCTGGGTGGGATCGGCGACCTTGTCGGCGTGTAGCGCGCCGGCAAGTACCAGGACCCCGCCCGACCTCAGCAGTCTGACCGCTTCCTGGACATACTGCGGAAACTCGGTCCGGTCGCCGTCGATCAGCACCAGGTCGTAGGCCCCGTCGGTCAGCCTGGGCATCACGTCGAGCCCCCGGCCGTTGATCAGCCGGGCCCGATTGGCGGTCACCCCGACGGACTGGAAGGCCTCCTTGGCCGCACGTTGATACTCCGCTTCGACGTCGATCGACGTGAGGACGCCGTCAGGGGTCATCCCCTGCAACAGGTGGAGGCCGCTCACCCCCGTTCCGGTGCCGATCTCGACCACGGCTCTGGCCCTGAGCGCAGCCGCCAGGAAGGTCAGCGCGGTCGCGGCGCCGGCCCCCACCGGGGTGCATCCCAGATCAGCTGACCGCCCCCGGGCGGCGAGCACGGACTCGGACTCTGGGACGAAAAATTCGGCGAATGACCTACTGGTGGTCACCGACTACCTCCGGGATCTGAAAGGGGCCTGCCGGCAGGATTGCAATCCGGGCCGAGATTACCGGCTCGTCCGCAGAGATCCGGCAGGCTCTCCGAACGAGGGGCCGCGCCTGGCCCATGTGGC
>JBBRDH010000230.1:0-5475 GCA_038204125.1 Mycobacteriales bacterium | reverse complement strand
GATCCGCCGCCGCGGGTGTGGGCCGGCATCGCCGACGAACTCGGCCTGTCCGGTGAATCCGGACCCCAGGGCACCGGCGACGAGCTCGCCCCTCGCCGGGCTCCCGCTGTACGGCGGAGGTTCGCGCTGCCGGTAGCGGCGGCGCTGGTCGGGGCCGCCATCGGCGGCGCGCTGGTGTTCGCAACGGGCAGCCGGACGGTCAACGGGCCCACCCCTGCGGCCGTGCCTCAGGTTCTCGCAGCCACCGCGTTGCGCCCGGTCGCCGGCGGGCCCGGCACGCCCGCTGAGTCGGGTGAGGCGACCATGCTGGCCACGGCCGACGGCCGTCGGCTGCGGATCACTGTCGCCGCGCTCCCCCAGGTCGCCGGCACCTATGAGGTCTGGCTGCTCGGCGCCCGGGGAAAGGTGGTGTCGCTCGGCCTGCTCGACTCCGGCGAGGGACTCTTTCCGGTTCCGGCCGACCTGGACATGGCCCAATTCCCCACCGTCGACATCTCCGACGAGCCGCTCGACGGTAACCCGCAGCACTCCACTGTCAGTGTGCTGCGCGGAAAGCTGGTCTAACCCGCTGGTACCCGTCGCTTGACCTGTGCTGCTACTTCCAGTAGCGGTGCAGCACCGGGTCGACGGCCACCCCGCCATTCGCGTAATAGACCGGCCTTACCTGCACGAACTTCCCGACGTCCGGCGCTTCCATCAGGTACCTGATGCCGTTGATGAAGCCGAGGTAGACCGCCACGTGGCCGTTGTAGCCGATGATGTCACCCGGCAATCCCTGCGACCAGGGGACGGAGATTCCGCCGGACCGTTGCGCTCCCGAGTACGTGGCGATCCCGTAGCCGGCCTGACGCAGGACGTATGCCGTCAGGCCCGAGCAGTCGAAGCCGACGATGCCCTGGCACGAGTTGGACGCGCCGCCCGCTCGTGAACAGCCCTGGTCGGGGCCGCTCCCGTCGGTGCCGCCGCCCCACACATAAGGCAGTCCGATGGACGCGAATCCAGCTGCGATGCCCTTCGCCACGGCTGCATTGGGAGCCCGGACGACCTGGCCGACCGCGCCGGGGGCGACGTTGACATTGATCGGCACCGTCACGTTGACGCCGTTGAGGGTGACCGCCGCATCGGCGCCGCCGCCAGTCACCCCGAAGTACTTCTGGAACAGGAAGAAGAAGTTCCGGTTGCCGTAGGCACTGCACTTGTCGCCGACCCCCGGGTATCCGGCGAGGGCGGCCGCGTTGGGCTGGTACGGCGTGTAGTTGTACAACGAAGCGGTCGCGGTATTCCGAATGAGGACAGTGGAGCCCCCGCAGCCGCTCTCCGCTACATTCCACCCGATCTTGACCGTCTGGCCGGCGTGGAAGTTGTACTTCTGCGGGTCGAGCCGGTACCGGGCCCACTGCTTGGCCATTCCGTACGCCTGGTTGAAGAAGCCGGCGTATTGCGGATCGCAGTTGGCGGAACCGCCGGGTCCGCTGTCCGGGCAGTGCCAGCCGTAAGCGGCCGCGTATGAGGCGGGTGCCGGATCGCTGCGGGTGAGCAAAGCGGATTCCTTCTGCAGCGTCACCAGCATGACCTGCGGGTTGATGCCGCAGGCGACGGACAGCTTGGCGAGCACCGAGGCGACGTCCTCGGCGATACCGCCAGGGTAGGCCGCGCAGTAACGGTCGGCCGGGCGGTCCGGTGTACTCAGTTGGAGTAGGCGAAGGCATGACTGCAGCGTGCAGGCGGCGCCCTTTTCATCGATGAACTTGCGCAGCTGGGCCGTGGTCATCGACCTCGAGTTGTAGAAAACCGCGTCGGAGACGATCGATCCGGGATCGAAACTGGTCGACCGGCCTCCGCTGGACGGTGTGCAGTCGAGCGGCGCCGGATCACCGGTCGCCCCGGCGTCGGTGGTCACAGGTGCCACCACGGGGTCGGGGCCGGACATGGGGTCGTCGCCGGAACCGGTCGGTATCGGCTGCTCCGGCGGGTCCGGCGACACCGGGGGGCCGGACGGGGCGATGACCGGCGCAGGCTCGGCGGCCGTGGTCGGAGCAGCTGTCGTGGTCGCCGCTGCCGTGGTCGGAGCAGCTGTCGTGGCCGCCGCGGTCGTCGTCGCCGCGGTTGTCGTCGTCGCGGTCGTCGTCGTCGCGGTCGTCGTCGTCACCGTGGTGGCGACCGGGGCCGAGGTAGAGGTCGTCGGAGTCGAGGTGGTGACGGGGGCAGTGGTCGATCCCGCGGGTGTTGATCCTTGGGTGAACCACGCTCCGGGGTCTGACGCCCCGGTGCCCGGCGTGTCGGCGACGGAGGTGCTGGGGCCCGGGGCCGCTGTTGCGGCTGTCGTCGAGGAGACGATGGTCGGACCCGCGGGTGTGGACCCCTGGGTGAACCAAGCTCCGGGGTCTGACGCCCCGGTGCCCGGCGTGACGGAACCTGATGTTCTGGTGCCAGGAGCAGCTGTCGTCGCTGCCCTGGAGGGGACTCCCGCCTGGGCTGTGCTGGGAGCAGTCACGGCGGTGGGAACCACGGCGGTGGGAACCACGGCCGTTGGGACCACGGCCGTTGGGACTGCGGCGGTGGGGACTGTCGCGACTGGGACCGTGGCGACTGGGACCACGGCCGTTGGGACCACGACGGTGGGGACTCCGGCGACTGGCACCGTGGCGACTGGGACCGTGGCGACTGGGACCGTGGCGACTGGGACTGTCGCGACTGGGACTGTCGCGACATTGGGTGGGACCGCTGAAGATTGGACCGTCGAGGCAACGGATTGGACGATAGCTGCCGGCGCCGGCGGGAGGATGTTCGGCGGTGACGAGGACGGGGGCGCCGTCAATGAACTCAGCGAGAGGGTCGAGCCAGAACCGGTCTGCTGGAGCTCGGTACCGGTCGGTGCTGACACGGCCAATGTCGTGACAGCGGGTCGGAACGCCGCACCCTCGGCCCGCAACGCCGGGGCCATCGCCGGGCGGGACGGCCGTCGGACCGCGGCGACCGGCACCGTTGTGGGACGCTTCGCGGCCGTGGCGCCCACGGACGCAGCCGTACCCAGGGTGATTGCGGGGGCAGCGCCCAGTTTCGCGGCCAGCGCGTTCGACAAGCCGAACCACTGCTCGACGTTGCGGCCCTCGTTGGTCTCCTGAACAACTTCACCGATCTGCCAGTCACTCCGGCCATCGGTCTGGTATTCGGGGACCCGCTTGGTCAGCTGTTCGAAGAACATCCGGCTGGCGTCGTCGGGGTTCCGCCGGGTCCCGTTGGTGTACAGCCCGGAGGTGGGGTCCGCCTTCTGGTTGAACAGCCCGACGTAGTCCTCCACGACGGCCTCGGAGTTCAGCGACGATTCCTGCATTGCGACTGCGATGGCGATCCGGATCCCTCGGGTGCCGATGTGCATCCGCCGGCCGACAGAGACGATCGTGGATGCGCCGGTGACCTGTAGCGCGTTGAGCTGGACGCCGGCGAAAATCCCGCCGAGGGGTGGCGCCGGCGCGGCCGCAGTTTCGGGAAGGACCGGGCACGGGCCGCCTACCGCTGCTGACGGGTCGATGACACCGGTGGTGGAGTTGGCAGTGGCCAGCGCCGAACTCTGCGCGGCAATCAGGATGATGACGGCCGCGCCGAGCCAGCGGGCCGCTTTTACCCTGGGGCTGCGACCGGCCCGGTGGGCACCGCTGTCGGCGGCCCGATGGGCACCGAAGCGGACCCCGCGACGATCGCCCAGCGGATCGGATACTCCGTCAGTCACTGGGACCGCCTGGGGCCGTTCGAAACGACCGATATTCACCCGCTGTTACTCCCACCCGGTCATGCATCGAGCGCCCGTGTGCTGCTCCAAATGGGCGTACCTCGAGATTAGCCGGTCAACCTGCTGTGCACCATGCCAATCACTCGAACGGGAGACCCCCAAAACAGGGCGTGAGGGTAAACGCCGGACGGTGTCGGAGCGTATGCGCGCGGTGGCCGGTCGCCGGGTGAACGTTGGGTGGACGTCGGATACCGACCCGTCAGTGGCGTCCGGTATGTCCACTCATCACTCGCGACCAGTCGCGGTCCGCCGCGTCACTCCCGCACAGCGAGCAATGCCGGGCCGAAGACGAAAGAGGCGAACTTTCTACCGATTCCGCGGTCTGCCAGGATGAGCTGTCAAGCCGCGAACCGCCGGGCCTCCCGGCCCGGGGAACCGGGAGCGCGGCCTCGAGAAACGGTGGCCGGGCGTGGGTCTTCGGGACGCTTTCCGAACACTTCGTGGTGCGGGCCGGGCGGACCCGCTGGAAGAGGAGGCCTCAGCGGCCTCGGAGCCCGAGCCGGACTGGTTCATCCCGCGCTACGACGGCCTCTATGACGGTGGCGCCGACCCTACGGCCCCCGGGGCCAACACCATTCTCCGCTTCTTCCCCGGCGGCCGGGTCTTCGAAGCCACTGTTGACCCGTCCAGTCCACTTCCGTCACCCGGTCCCCACGAACAGGACCCCCGCGGGGGCGAGTACACCGCGGCCGGCCGGTTCACGGTGCAACGTCGGTTCGAGCGGGCGGTTGTCTACACGGTCATCGAGGTGCAGCCGGACGGGTTCACCACCCGCAGGATCACGTCGGCCGACCGCGGAACGGCAGAGCACACCTACCTCTTCCGGCCGGACTCTCCTCCATCGGACCCTGCCTGAGGGCCGGGCTCGCTGCATCGCATCCGACCCGACGGCCGGACTCGCCTCTATCGGACCCCGGCCTGCCTGCCTGGCACCGCCGAGAGGCCGCAGCATGGGCGAAGTTGGCGACCCCTGTCCCACCCGCACCAAAACCGGCACTTTCATCCATGCCTGGGAAGTTGATCCTCGCGAAGGGGCACGACCGGGGCCAATCGCCCGGGGGGGCAGGGCTCGCGCAGGCCGGGGTCAGGGCTGTCGCCGCGTAGGCTGGCGCTTTGTGAATGCCGACGAAGCCGCAGCCCTCAAGGCCCTCGAAGCGACGATGAGCAGTATCGAATCCGTCATCGACCTGGACCGGTTGCAGGTCACCATCAAGGATCTGTCGGAGCAGGCCAGCGTGCCCGATCTCTGGAACGACCAGGAGAAGGCCCAGCAGGTGACCAGCAAGCTGTCGCACGCGCAGAGCGAATTGAAGAGGTTGCAGGAACTCCGGCAGCGCCTCGACGATGTGAATGTGCTGTTCGAACTGGGCGCCGACGATCCAGAGACACACATCGAGGCCCAGGCCGAGTTGGCCGCCGCAACCGCCGAGGTCGACGCGATGGAGGTGCGGACGCTGCTCTCCGGCGAGTACGACGCCCGCGAGGCCCTGGTCACCATCCGCTCAGAGGCCGGCGGCGTGGATGCAGCGGACTTCGCCGAGATGCTGATGCGCATGTACCTGCGCTGGTCGGAGCGGCACGGGTACCCGACCGAGGTCTACGACACCTCCTACGCCGAGGAGGCCGGCATCAAGTCGGCCACGTTCGCCGTGCACACCCCGTTCGCCTACGGCACGCTCTCGGTC
>JBBRDH010000229.1:0-5520 GCA_038204125.1 Mycobacteriales bacterium | reverse complement strand
GTGCGGCTCACCACCCAGCAACAGCGCAGCGCCAACTCCCAGGTCGTCGAAACCATGGAACAACTGACCGACGCCAGCCGCCAGGTCTCCGCCACCGCCGGCCAGATCGCCGCCGCCGCCGGCAGTCTCGCCGACCTCGCCCGGCATCTCGAAGACACCGCCACGACCGTCGAAGCCGGGCAGCGGTGACGGGGGGGCAAGCCGTGCTGCTGCCGGTCGGCGCGGAGCTGTATGCGGTCCCGATGGAATGGGTGCGGGAGGTCATCGCCGAACCCCTGTTGACACCGTTGACGACGGCTCCCGATCGGGTGCTGGGCTTGTTCAATCTGCGCGGCGAGATCGTGCCGCTGTTCGACACCGCGGCCATGTTGGGTCTTGGCCCAATCGGTCTTGGCCCAATCGGTCTTGGCCCAGTCGGTCCGGGCACGGTCGGTCCGGGCACGGTCGGTCCGGGCACAGTCGGTCCGGGGCCGGGGCCGGGGCCGAACTTCGCTGCCGTCCTGCAGACACCGCAGGGGCTCGTCGGGCTGGCGGCCACCGACCTGCCGGAGCGCGCGTCGCTCGGAACAGCGACCGGACCCTCGGAGTTGCCCGGCACCGCAGGTGTTTTCCAGCTCGGTCGTCGGGTTGCCGTGATGCTGGACCTTCTCGCGCTGTTCGCGCATGACACGCTGCGCAGCGCGGACCGCCTTCCGGCCACATCCGGGTCGTTCGACCCAGCGATTGCCGGACCAGGCTGATGGCCGGGCTCAGTGTCGCCGAGATTCGGGCACTCTTCGCCCAGGAAGCCCAGGGCCGGCTCAAGCACCTCAATCAGTTATTGCTCGAGCTCGAGGACGCGCCCACCGACGCGGAGCTGATCCATTCGGTGTTCCGCGAGATTCACACCCTCAAGGGGTCGTCCGCGGTTGCCGGGCTGGACGAGGTCGCGGCACTCGCGCACGAACTCGAGGACGTTGTCGACGACCTTCGTGCGGGCCGCGGATCGGTCACTCCGGAAGTGCTCGACATCTTGTTCGCCGGTGCCGACCGGCTGACCGCAGCGGTCGCCGGGCCGCCGGCCGATGGGCCGGGGCGATCCGGAGCCGCCCCGGCCGCACCGAGGTCGCCACAGGTCGTCGCGCCCCCGGCCGCCGCTCTCCCCGTCGACGTTCTTCCCGTCGACGTTCTGCCCGTCGCCGTTTTCCAGGGCGCTGTTCTCCCAGGCGCAGTTCTCCCGATCTCAGGGGCCGGGAACGGGTGGCTGCCGAGCGGGGACGCGCCCGGCTCCGGGGGCGTGGTGATGGTCCAGATGGAGCGCCTCGACGAAGTGGTGCGGCTGCTCGGTGAGGCGGCCGCGGCCCATCTCCGCGTCGGCCGGATGCTCAAGGAAAGGTTCGCGGTAGATCCGGAATCCTCCGCCGAATTCACTGAGCTGTCCCGCTCGTTGAATGTTCTCCAGGACCGGGTGATGCGGACCCGGATGGTGCCGGTGTCCACCATCACCGACCAGTTGCACCGGGCGGTCCGGGACATTGCCCGGGCACAGGGCAAGAGCATCCGATGGCTCGCGACCGGCACCGCAACCGAGCTCGACCGGGCCGTACTGAACGAGTTGTCGGATTCGCTCCTGCACCTGGTCCGCAACGCGGTGGATCACGGCATCGAACCACCCGGCCGGCGAGCCGCCCACAAGAGCGCCCAGGGCACCATCACGTTCCACGCGCAGCAGCTGGGGTCCGAGGTGATCATCTCGGTCAGCGATGACGGCGAAGGAATCGACGTCGGTAAAGTCCTCGAGTCCGCTGCCAGGGCGGGGGTCGACACCACCGACTTCGGGCCCGACGAGGCATTGGAGCTGATCTTCCGGTCCGGACTGTCGACGTCCGATTCTGTCAGCAGCGTGTCCGGTCGCGGGGTGGGACTCGACGTGGTGAGGACCAATATCGAGGCCGCCCGTGGTCGGATCCAGGTCCGCTCGCAGCCGGGTAGCGGTAGCGAGTTCCGGATCGTCGTCCCCATCACGCTGGCCGTGCTGCGCTGCCTGGTGGTGGAGACCGGTGGCCAACGATTCGCGCTGCCGTTCCATCGGGTGGTGCTCACCCAGGCCCATGATCAGGCATTGGAGATCCACGCCGACGGTCGGTCCGTGGTGTGGGTCGAACACCAACCGGTGACGGTGTCGTCGTTGTCCAGCACGCTGGGTATCGGCGACGGCAGACCGGCAACCGGGCCGATCGTCGTTCTCACCGACTCCACCAGCCGACACGCCTTCGCCGTGGACCGGCTCGTCGGCCAGCGCGACGTCGTGCTCAAGGGACTGAGCAAACTGCTCCCGCATCTGCCTGCCGTTGCCGGCGCCAGCATCGAGCCGGACGGCGCCATCGTTGTCGTGCTCGATCCGCCGGGACTGATCCAGACCGCCCGCCGACAGCGGTCAGCGCAGGTCGCGCCTGCTCGGGAGGTTCAGGACGCTCCCGCCGAGGGACCCCGACCCCGCATCCTCGTCGTCGACGACGCCCTCACGGTCAGGGAACTGCAACGCAACATCCTGCAGCGGGCCGGATTCGACGTCCGGGTCGCAGTCGACGGCGTCCAGGCCCTGGCCAGGTTGGCCGACGAACCCGTCGACCTCGTGCTGACGGACGTCGAGATGCCCAACATGGACGGGTTCGCGCTGACGAAGGCGATCAGAACACAACCCGGCCTCTCCAACATTCCCATCCTGATTCTGACCTCACTGGCCAATCAGGCCGACCGTCAGCGCGGGCTCGACGCGGGCGCAGATGGCTACATCGTGAAGAGCCGCTTCGATGAGTCCAGCCTGCTCGTCGCGGTGAACCGCCTGCTCGGGAACGGGAACAAGTCATGAGAAGCAGGCCATGACGAGCACGACGATTCGGACCCTGCTGGTCGGCGAATCGCGACTCCGGCGCGCCGAGCTGGTCCGCGCTCTGGAATCCGACGGCGACATCTGTGTCATCGGGCAGGCGGTGACCTCGCTCGAGGCGATCCAATTGGTCGAGCAGGTCAAACCAGACGTCGTCGTCATCGACCTGAAACTAGCCGAAGACGGGAGTCAACACGCCATCGAGCAGATCATGGCGCGGAATCCGACACCCATTCTAGCGCTGGTCACCGGGCCCGACGGTAGACGTTCGCCATCTGCGGTCGAAGCTCTGGTCGCCGGCGCACTGGATGCTCTGCCCAATCATGCCCAGTGGACGCCGGAAGCCCAGGCCGAACTCCGGCACAGCGTGCGGCAGCTGCGCAAGGTCCCGGTCATCCGGCACCCCAGAGGCAATTTGAGCAGAACCGGTCACCGTGCGGTTTCCCATGGCCAAGCGCAGCCGGTGGTGGCAGTCGCGGCGTCGACGGGGGGGCCCAGCGCTCTCGCGGCGTTGTTGTCAGGGCTCGGCGGCGTGCTCGCACCTGTGCTGGTGGTCCAGCACCTACACGCCGATTTTACCAACGGATTTCTCAAGTGGATGTCCCGTGCCTCGGCACTGCCGGTCGAGATTGCCGAGCAGGGTCACGTCCTGCAACCGGGCCACGTATACCTGGCACCCGGTGATCTGCACCTTCGGATGGGTCCCGATCTGCGGATCGAACTCACCGCGACCCCGGCCAGCATCCACCGACCCTCGGCCGACCAATTGTTCGGTTCGGTGGCTACCCACGCGAAAGGGTCCGGAATCGGCGTCCTGATGACGGGGATGGGCGAGGACGGCGCCAAGGGCCTTCTGGAGATCCATCTGGCCGGCGGCCGGACGCTGGCTCAGGACGAAGCGTCCTGCGCCGTCTTCGGAATGCCGCGGGCTGCCGAGCTCCTGGGCGCGGTCACGAACATGTTGCCGCCGGATCAGTTGGCGGCCGCCGTTCGCCGAATCGTCGCCGAGCTGCGCGCATGAACGGTCAGGTCGAGGACGAGACGGTCAACCGGGTGGCCGAGTTGCTCAATCTGAAGGCCGGCCTGCGCTCCGACTCCAGCCTGCACGGTCGCCTGCGCCGGTGCATTCTCGAGGAGGCCGCAAGGCTCGGCGAGAGCACGCTGGATTATGTCACCAGCGTGATCACCGGCGATGGCGCCCTGCAGAGCCTGCTCAACAGGGTCACGGTGCAGGAGACTGCCTTTTTCCGCCATCCGGAGCACTTCGAGTCGCTGGCGCGGGAAATCCTGCCCGGTGCGCCCCGGCCAGTCACCATCTGGAGCGCCGGCTGCGCCAACGGCCAGGAGGCGTTCAGCCTGGCGATGGTGCTCGCCGAACTGCGCATCCCCGGTTCGGTCATCGCCACCGACGTTTCCACCGCAGCCCTCGCCCGGACGACCGCAGCCCACTACACCGGGCGAGAGCTGAGCGGTCTGTCCCCCGACCGGATCGCCCGTCACATGAGCCAGGCCGGAAAGGGCTTCATCGTCAATGCTGACCTACGGAGCCGCGTCACGGTGCTGCGTCACAATCTGATCGAGCCGATTCCGGCGCAGGTGCGCTCTGCGCAGGTGATCTTCTGCCGCAATGTGCTCATCTACTTCTCGCCCGGCCACACCCGCCGCTTCCTGGAGCGGGTAGCGGACGGACTGCCCGGCGCTGCGCTGTTTCTTGGTTCGGCCGAGACCGCCTGGACCGTCAGCGAGCGCTTCGAGCCGGTCCGGACCGGCAACGCCTTCTACTACCGGCTGCGGAACAGTTCGTCGCTCGACGGGCGCCATATGCGGTCCCCCAGTCCCACCGCTGAACCTCATGACGTGCCGGCGCTTTCCCGCCGAGCCGTCATGACTGCTCCGGCGGTCGCCCCCGCACCCCAGAACCCGACGGCGTCGATCACCGACACGACCCGGGCGGCGACCCTGGCAGGTGCGGGTCAGCGGGCGTTGAACGAAGGCAGATACGAGAGCGCGGTCTCCGCATTCCGGAAATGGGCCTACCTGACGCCGGACGACCCGCTTGCGCATCTTCATCTCGGTCTCGCGATGGAAGCGTCCGGTGACCTCTACTCGGCAGCCCGGGCTTTCCGGACGGCTCACCGGACCACATCGGTCCGGGTACCGGAGCCGGTCGACCTCGCCCTGGGCGGGTACCCGACCGACGAGCTGCTCCGACTGCTGGATACCAAGGGACGGGAGTTGGCCCCATGACAATGACTCGATCGGCTTCGCGGCGGCCGCAGGACGAGCGGGCCATGACGACCATGGTGTGTTTCAGCGCCGCCGGCGCCGAGTACTGCATCCCGGTCGACGCGACCCGTGCAGTTCGGCTGGTCACGGAGATGATCAGCCTGCCCGGCGCCCGGCCGGATGTAGCCGGCCTGATTCCCGGCGACCCGCCGCTGACGGTCATCTCGCCGCTCGGCAGGGGTGGCAGTCAGATCCTTGTTGTCGAGACCGGCGAAAAGCTCTTCGGGCTGCTGGTCGACACCGTGACCGGTCTGCGCCACGTCCACGACGCCGACATCCGGCCTGCGCCAGGCGGTCAGGACCGCGGTCTGATCTCGGGAACCATCGAATCGGACGACGGACTCCTCCTGGTCGCGAGCCCCGGC
>JBBRDH010000228.1:0-5629 GCA_038204125.1 Mycobacteriales bacterium | reverse complement strand
CAGGTCGCTTGAGCGTTCGGCTGGATTAGACATGGAGGGAGGGTTACGATGAGTGGACTCGACGATGCGATTGCCCGTGCTCACCAAGGCCAAAAGGCCGCCAAAGGCCAGAAGGATCAATTCGTAGAACAACGCGAGTGGTTTTCCCGAGAGTCGTTGGTGCTTGCTCGGCGCTTCGTAGATTCCCTACGCGCTGCTGGCTACCAGCCTCTTAAGGCACAACGAATGACGTTCGCCTTCGACAAGGTCTCAGTCCGGGTTGGATCCTGGCCGAGCCGGCGAAAAAGGATGGATTGCTTCTTGTCATCAAGTTCGGAGTACGTCGACGACCAATGTTGGCCCATGTTTGGCGAGCAGTACGTCTACCTCACCCCCGACAGTGGTGACGATGATCATGCGGGAGGTAGGGTCCTAGGCCGCAGCGTCTACGCCGGAGTCGTTTACTTGCCGACCTCCAACAGTCTCGCACGGGCAATCTTTCCGGGCATTACCCGTCAGCGTGACCGAAACGACTTGTATGCCGCCTCTCAGCCTCAAGCGTCATTTGCTGATTTGGTCCGCCAGCGGGAATGCACCCTACGAGTGGCTCAGACCACCGGCACGTCGGACGGCTGCAGTAGCTGCCGCCGAATGCCGCCGTGGAGAGAGGAAGTGGAGATTGCCCAGATGCCAACGGGTCCCGGATCGTATGTCGAGGACGACGGGTGGGGCCGAACCAGGACTGTATATCTCCCGGAGGTCATGGTGCCGATCGCTGACCGGTTTGAAGAAATGCTAAGTCCAGCCATTCAGGTATTGAATGGAAATCTGGAGCGACTGGGCATAAAATGGGTCTGATCCGCTAGCACCGATCCCAATGTTCACCTGGATGGCTTCTGGACCGAGCCTTGCGGGGTAGTCGCACAGTGTTGCTGGGACGGCAGCCGGGTCATCCATCTAGGGATAGCGTCTTTAGCAGAAGTCACGCCAGCAGACCCGCGACGGGGCACACTTCAGAGGGCCAAGATCACCGCCGGCAGAAACCCTGACCGGTCACCGATCCCGTTGCGGTGACGGTGGCGATCTTGGTCGGGTCCGAGACGGAGTGCTCTGCGGGTCGCCCGATGACGTTTCTGAAGAGGCACGCGAACCCTTGACGGATTTACAACCTGATCAGCAGTCACTTGAGCCTCCGTGCCGAAGATTCGTTGCCGGCTTTGCCTTGGTCAGCAGTGATGGCGGGTGCGGCAAGGACGGCCGTAACGGTGAGGATCGCTGCGCTGGCCCAAAACACCGCAGGCAGGGATGATCTCTACTGAGCATGGGTGGGATTCCCCGCAGGAACTGCCCGTAGCAGCACTCCGGTGAGGGCCCGACATGCGACGGGCTGCTGGCCTGGTGACACCCACCCGGACAGCGCAAAAGGGGGGCTCAGATCAGGAGGCAGATTCTGTGGCCGCAGTAGCCGCCTGGTCGAGGTAGCGGTGGATGGTGGGCCGCGTGACGCCGAACTCGGCGGCGATCTGGGCGACGGTCCACTTGCTCTTGCCGTCGTCGCCGACCTGGTCGTACATCGCCCGGGCGAGCTTGGCTTGCCGAGGGCGAAGTTTGGGTTTGGGCTCGCCGACCCGGCCGCAGGCCCGGGCGGCGGCCAGCCCGTCCCGGGTGCGCTCGCTTATCAGAGAACCTGGCTATGGACCCGAGGATCTGGAAGAACATCCGCCCGACCGCGGTGGAGGTGTCGATCCCTTGGTCCAGGACGATGAGGTCGACGTTGCGCTGCTGTAGTTCGTTCGACAGGTCGATGAGGTGCTCGAGGGATCGGCCGAGGTGGTCCAGTTTGGTGATCACGAGTTGATCGCCGGCTCGAGCGGCAGGCAGTGCGTTGTCCAGCTCAGGTCGCCGGGCCAGCTTGCCACTGGCTTCGTCGATGAACACGCGCTCGCAACCAGTGGCGATCAAGGCGTCGTCTTGGGCTTCTGGGTGCTGGTCGCGGGTCGAGACCCGTCCGTAGCCGATTGTCCCCCCAGATGTATCGCACTTAGCGGTAATCGTGACGTAGTTGTCTACACGGGTTGCGTTACAACGACGACCTGCGATGATAGGTCGAGGCTGAGCACGTCTCACGAACGATCCTTTGCTTGCCCTGTCTCATAACCCGTGTACGAATGCTCGAAAAGGGCAGTTTTGGACACGAGTTAGGGACACTTGCAACGCGAACCATCATTTACGGTAACTGGTCAGCCCTCCCGGAGGACGTGGCGGTTGAAACGTGAAGCAAGAATGGTTGAGGGAATGGTCGGCTTGTCGCGGTAGTTCATATTCCCGCAGTGAAATAATTGAGGAATGGACGAGCTGGGAGTCGCGGACCTGATCGCGATGGTCCGTGTTCTGCAAGACCAAATGAATTCGATGCGAGAAACGTACGAGTCACGGATCGTCGAATTGGAGACAGAGAACGCCGCATTGAAAGTTCGGGTCGCCGACCTGGAAGCGCAACTGCGGACCAACTCGCAGAACTCCTCCCAACCCCCATCCTCCGACGGCCCGGCGACACCGACCCGGTCCCTGCGCAAACCGTCCAAGCGAAAGCCCGGCGGGCAGGACGGGCACCGCGGACAAACGTTGACCCAGGTCGCCGACCCGGATGTAGTGATCCGCCACGAACCGAGCTGCTGCACCGGGTGCGGATCGGACCTGTCCGGCGCAGCCGAAGTGAGCTGCTCCCGCCGGCAGGTCTTCGACATCCCACCGATCAAAGTGCATGTCACCGAACATCAGATCATCAGCCGCCGCTGCCACTGCGGGAAAACCTCCACCGGGCTCGCTCCCGCCCAGGCTGCGGCTCCGGTTCAGTACGGGCCGGTGATGTGCGCGGTCATCATCTACCTGTTCATGGGCCAGTTCCTGTCCAAAAAGCGCACCGCCCAGGCCATCAGCGAACTGTTCGGCATCCCCGTCTCCGACGGCACCGTCGCCGCTGTGACCAGCCGCGCCGCCGCCGATCTCACCGAATTCCTCGCCCAGGTCACCGCCCGGTTGAAGACCTCCACAGTGGTGCACTTCGACGAAACCGGGCTCCGCTGCGAAGGCCGCAACCGCTGGCTGCACTCGGCATCCACCCCCGCCTGGACCAGACTGTTCTTCCACCGCAAACGCGGCACCGAAGCGATGGCCAAGATGAACATCCTGCCCGGCTTCACCGGCACCGCCGTCCACGACGCGTGGGCCCCCTACGACACCTACACCGCAGCCCGGCATGCCCTGTGCAACGCGCACCTGCTCCGCGAGCTGCAAGCCGTCACCGACCACCATCACGCCACCACCACAGACCTGCCCAGCGCCTGGTGCTGGGCGGAGCAGGTCAGCCAAGCGCTGCTCACCCTGCACAAAGCGGCCGCCGCTCACCCCGACATTCCCGCCGACCCGGCGATCATCGCCTCCGAAACCACCAAAATCCGGCACGCCCTGCTCGCGGCCACCCACCCCGCCGGCGCGATCGGCCGCAAACACCGAGCGTTGGCCCGCCGCATCCACCGCAGGGAAGTCGACTACCTCAAATTCGCATCCGATCCCGCCATCCCGTTCACCAACAACCCCGCCGAACAAGAGATTCGGATGACCAAGATTCGCCAGAAGATATCGGGCACCATGCGCACCGAAAAGGGAGCCGGACACTTCGCCGACCTCCGCTCCTACCTACAAACGACCGCCAAACACGGCGTGCCAGCCCTCGCTGCGCTCACCCAGCTGACCAGCAGAAACCCCTGGCTACCCGCCCACACCTGACCAGTTACCATTTACGTACCACAGTTGCTTGGCGCGTCGGCGTGGCGTGGTGTGGGTGCTATCCCTCCTGCGTGGTAGGGACGGCGAGAGGCCCACTGTTGGCGGCATGGTGATGCGGTCGCCGGCGCTGACTTCCATGTCGCCGCCGGAGCAAGGTTCGGCATACGGAGACGTCCGGATTTGGCGGTGCGAATGTCAAGCGGTTCCGGTCGCCGGCCCTGGCTAGACCATAGTCAGCACCCCAACGACAGTGCGCCTGATCACTCTGCAGGGATGGTGGGTGTTCGGTCTGACGGGGTGCCTATCTCACGTCAGATGGTCTGTGAACAACCCGACATGGACACGCCCATCCTGCACCTTGAAGTGAACGCGGTTCTGATGCCGCTCGAGCTTGGCGTGCCATTCGCATACAAGAGTGCGGCCGCCGAAGTCCACCGCCCTCTCACGCATGGCGGCAGCGTTGCGGTGTGTGTTGGGGCTGTCCAACGAGCAGTCGACCCCGGCCAGCGCTCTCATTCTGGCGGCAATCAGGTGGGGTTGGACCTGCTCTTGCCATACGGCGACGGCGTGCTCGTCGAGACCGGCGAGGTTTTGAAGCAGGAGCTTACGAGCGGTCTCCGCTGGTCCGGTGAAGCGGCGAACCTGGCTCCAGACTCCAGGGGCGAACTTTAAATGCGGATAAGCCCAGTCGGCTACCTCATGAGGTTCGATCTCAAGCGGCCACTCGACTTCGAGTACGAACCGCCAAAACTGCCGCACTTGGTCAACCGCGGCCAGAAACGGCGCCGAGATCGACGAGGCTGGACCGTCGGTGACCTCGACGTCCCCCCGTCGGCCACTCTGGTCCGTAGTCACGCAACCAGCCGCCCTGCCCTGGCGTCGCGCCCTCGCGCAGAGCGAGATGCCGGGTGAGATGCCAGTCATTTGACCGTCGCAGGTCGACGTCAGGTCGGGGTTGAGGGTGTCGTCGTACTTCCTCAGTCGATCAAAGCGGACCCCTAGGCGGCGACGGATGTCACGATCGATGGCGTCGTCGGATTCGAACAGTAGCCCCGCGAGGGTCCGGCTTGAGCTTGCCTGGATGTCCCAGATGCCGTCCCAGGCCAGCACCTCGCCCGTCCGCTCGATCGCGTCGAGCAGGTCCAGGAAGGTCTCGAGCGTCTGCTGCAAAGGTTGTGGGCGCTCATCGGTGAAGGCGAAGCCGTCCTCGTCTAGAAAGAAGCGATCAATTGCCGGCATCTCAGCCGCGCCGGACCCGGGTCAGGACTCCAAGGTCGGTGTCCAACTGGTCGAAGAACAGTGGCGGCCAGTGATCGAGACGGCCCAGCGCGTCCATTACAGGGAACGAGGTCTCACCGTCACCGAAGAACACCAAACCGACGTCGGTGCTTGGCAGCATGTGGTTGACGGCGACGGCACGTCGGATGCCGTTGAGAACATGCTCGCTGTGGGTCTCAACGACCACCTGCACTCCGGAACCGGCGATGGTGGCAAGGAACTGCCCTATGGCGGCCTGGGCCGAGGCGTGCAGGTGAGCCTCGGGTGCGTCGACAATTAGGAGACCGCCGGCGGGCATGAGCAGGCCAGCGACGATCACGGGCAGCGTGTAGCTAATTCCGAAGCCGGTATTGGTGGGTAGGAGCCATCGCCCGCCGGACGCCTTCGGGCGGATACGCAGGGTAGCGATGCCTGTCCGAGGGACGAGCCCGGTCTCGATCTGGATGGGTCCAACGACGCTGCTGAGCCATGCCTCGGTCTGCGCCGGCAGGGTTATAACGTTCCCGGCAGATTTATGGCGCCGGCCCGGCTGAACGTGCATTTGAGCGTTGACAGCCAGCGCATGTGCGGTGAAGCGGCCGTC
>JBBRDH010000227.1:0-5749 GCA_038204125.1 Mycobacteriales bacterium | reverse complement strand
CCGGACGGCAACCTCACAGGGAACGCCCTCATCCTTGGATCCTCTCGACCTCAATGGGCACGGTGAACAACTACCAGCCACGAGCACCACACCCCCGGAGACGCGCCGTGGAAGTCCATCACCTGACGGACTAACGCCACGTCACGCCACGCTTGGCAAACCCCGGGAGAAGGAATAGGTGCCGTAGAACACCCGGAACAGCACCGGATCGGTCAGCGCCCGATTCGAGTTCTCTGACAACGGCTGGGTGTCGATGACGTGGAACAGCCGGCGGATCTCCTCGTCGCTGAACACATACGGCGGCGGCCGGTGTGGCTTTTTCACGGCTGTCAGCGTCGGCGGCGCCCACGCCTGCCAGCCGAACTGGCGGGCGTGTTCGGCCAAGTCACGCAGGACGAGTTCCTCGCGGCGGATGGTGGAGCCTTTCAGGTGGCGGCCGTAGAGGAAATCCTCGACGGCTTCCTTGACGATCGAGCCGTCCGGGTATCCCTCCCGGCGGCAGTGCCCGGCGAACTGGCGCAGCACCCGTTCCGGGCCCGTGTACCGGAATCCGCCCGCGTGGCGTGCCGCGACCAGCGTGTCGATCAGGCCGCCCAGCGTCGCCGCGCTCACCGCCGCGCCCCCTTCCCCACCGCAAGAACATCTTCAACGTCCACGGCGCAGCCGCGCAGGTGCTCGGTATCTAGCCGCAGGTAGTACGCCGCGGTGGTCGTGGCACTGCCGTGACCCAGGACCGCCGTGACGACCGGCGGGGGCGTGTCGGCCTGGAGCATCGCGACCGCCAGGGCGCCGCGCAGCGAGTGCAGGCCGTGGGAACGCCGCGCCGGGAACACGATCTTGGCGCGGCGCGCGTAATACCGGAGCCGGCAGCCCGCCGAGGTCGACGAGCCGAACGCCGTAAACGGGTAGCGGTGCTTGACAAACACCTGCGCGCAGCCGGTCTCGGGCCGGCCGTGGCGAATGTAATCGATCACCGCCCATCCGACATCGCCGGGCACCGGCAGTCTTTGCGGCAGACCGGTTTTGTGCTGGGTCAGCGCCAGCGTCTTGGCCCGCCAGTCGAACCAGCCCAGCTCCAGCCGGCGCAGGTCTCCGACCCGCAGGCCCAACCGAGCTGTCAATAAAATCATCGCGTAGTCGCGCTTGCCGATCGCCGATTGCCGGTCGATCTGGTCCAGGACCAGGCGAACCTCGACAGCAGTCCACGGATAGGGTGCGCTCTGGCCGCGGCGCGGGTACCGCTGCGGCGGGAGCCGCCCGGCCAGATCCTCACCGATCTGACCGCACTGGTGCAGATGGCGCAGGAAATCGGCCAGGCACGAACGCAGCGAGCCGTTGGTTTTCGGGGCGTAGCCCCGATGCTGGCGCCCGGCCCAGAACCCGGCCAGGTCCCTGACCTGCACCTGGCCGAGGTTCTCCCGGCCGACCTCCGCCAGGTAGACCAAAAACGCATCCGCGGCGCGCTGCTTGGCCACCACACTCGCCTCGGCGTTGCGCCGCCGTCGGCACACCATCAGATACTCCTCCCGGGCCGCGCGGAACCGCGCCGGGCACCGGTCGACCGGTGGTGCGGTAGCCTCGCCCACCCCAGGCAAGCCCCCGTCCAGGCATTGCATCAACAACACCAAAGGCCGGCGTGCGAGCTGCGCACGCCGGGAACTGGCGGGCTCCCGCAAGCCCGCCAACCTGCACCCCGACCGCTCGGCCACGAAATCAAGGCAATCTGCCTCGGTCGGGATGTTCACGCCGCGGGCCTGCAGGAACCTGGCGAACGCGTTCAGCTCCGCCTGGTGACGCTTGATCGTCGTACGCGATCGGCCCGCCCCACCCAACGCCACGATCACCCGCGCCGACGCCTCACCGATACTTGATGACTCCATGCGAATCTGCCTTTCTGATCATGGTGAACAGACAAGGCAATTCTTCGCCGCGTTATGTGGCCCGAACCAGCACGAGCAGCCCCACTACCAGCGGAGATGCTACTTCCCGCCACATAACCCGGCCGTTCACATAATGGCGCTTATGTGTAATTACCCATAAGAGGCACACCGCCGCGATGCGGCTGCTCGAAGCCGGCATCGACACCACCGTCATCGCACTCTGGCTTGGCCACCAAAGTATCGAAACGACGCAGATATACCTGCACGCCAACATGAAAATGAAGGAGGAAGCGCTGGCCAGAACCACGCCGACCGGGACGAAAGCCGGACGCTACCGACCGCCCACTGACAAGCTGCTCGCGTTCCTGCAGAGCATCTGATTATGCCGACCTTTGTCGAGCCGTCACGGCTGCCATCAAGCCTCCCGACGCCACCACGGCATAACCAGGACATCGGCATAAAACGGATCCAACCCGAGCACGGCCTGCGGCGCCCGGGCGGTGACGGTGTCGTGGATCCACTGCGCCCCGTCGGCCGAGACGTGCGTCAACGCTGCGCACCGGGCCGGGCCGAGCTCATCGAAGAACCGGTGCAGCGTTTCGCTGTTACGTCCCGGCGCCCCACACCAGCCGCCCGGAAACCTGATCCACGACGCACGTCAGGTACCGGTGTCCTTTGCGGTGGGAGATCTCATCGATACCGATCCTGCTCAACCCGGCGAGCACATCGCGGCCGGCCAGCCCGTCGGCGACGACCCGCTCGATGATCGAGCTGACGTGCCGCCACGACGTTCGCATCAACTCACCGACCACCGTCTTGGCGGTCCGCGCCGCCAACCACGCACACTGATCCTCAAAAGCCCGGGTCGCCCGCGCTCCGGGCCGGGCCCACGGCACCGCCGCGACCACCACACCGTGCCGCCGGCACGTCACTCGCGGCGCCGCGGCCTGCACAAACACCATCGTCGACCCATGATCCAAAGCCCGCCACCGACGCACTCCGCCGCCCTGGTCATAGCCCGGGCACCGCCGCAGGCACTGCCCGCACCGACCGCGGGCACCCTTCGTCGGCCGCACCGAGATGACCAGCACCGACCGGCCGGCCTCGTCCTCCAACCTCACCTCAAGGACCTGCACCTGCTCGACACCGAGCAGTTTCCGCCATATCGTTACACCGCGCACACCGTGCTCCTGGATAGAGGCTGTTTCTAGACAATCCAGAATCTATACGGGGCACGGTGTGTCGCCCACAACTGGTGGTCAGGCCGCCCACGAGAACGTCACAAGAGCCTCAAAAAAGGGGGCCCACCACCAGGCGACGGCACCCTCATCGCCCTGACCGTCCCCGAAATACGGCGACTGCTGATCTATTTGATTTGGACCGACCCACCCGACCGCGACGCCACCCTCACCCGATCAACCTGGCGCCGGCGGCACCAACAACGCGCCAGACACTGCCACTACCGGACCCGCGGACACCAACCATAAACGCGACTGTAGTACGACTGTAGTACTAACGGGGCTTCGCCCCAGCCCGACGAGGCTTGCGGTTGCTCGGCTGGGTGTTGGGGGCTCCGGTCGGGTGAGTAGACCCTGGTCAGAGGTGAGACCAGGGTGTATGAACCGTCGTTGCGGTTAGTTGGCCTGCTGGCCGCCCGACCCGTCCGGAGCCCGTGATGACCGTAGCGCGAAGTGTCGCCGATGTCCTGTCCGGCCACGTCCGGTTCGAGGTCGAGTGCATCGACAGGATGTATCTGAATGTCTATCAACCGAAGTTGCAGTACGCGGCCGGCCTGGTCGGGTATGTGCACCGGGAGCTGGGGTTGCCGATCGCCTCGACTGCGCCGTTGGCCAAGATCACGGACCGGTTCGTCGCGGCGGTGCACCGCTTCGCCGACACCGAAGGCATCCCATGGGTCGACTTCGTCAAGGGCCAACGCAAGGACGATGTCATGCACGAACAATTGGCCGGGTTCACCGCCGAGCAGGGGGTGGTGTTCATCGGCCGGGCGCAGGAGAAGACCCCGCTGTTCCGCACCGAGAAGCGTCGCCACGCTGATGGTGTGGCCTACCCGTGGATCGTGAAGACCACGGGGATGGTCAACCATTTCTACTTCTATTGTGTGGATTCCGATTTCGGTCCGTTCTTCATCAAGTTCTGCTCCTACTTCCCGTACAACGCGAAGTTGTGCCTCAACGGGAACCACTGGGCGCAGCGGCAAGCCACCAAGACAGGGTTGGGGTTTGTGCCGTTGGACAACGCGTTCGCCCAGGTCGATGACCCGGCCGCGTTGCAGCGGATCTGCGATCAACTCGGCCCGGCCCAGATCCAGGTGTTGCTGGACAAGTGGTCGGCGATCCTGCCCAGTCCGTTCACCGACGCGGACCGCGCGGCCGGCTACCGCTACGACGTATCGATGTTGCAGGTCGAGTTTTCCTTGACCCAACGACTGGACACGCCGACGTCGGGGCGGGTGTTCTTCGAAAACGTCATCCGGGAGAACCTGGATATCGGCCGCCCCGATCAGGTCGGGTTGATCTTCGACCGACGGATCTTCCGGAGGGGGCCGCGAGCCACGCCGGGCCGGTTCCGGACCCGGGTGATCACCGACGGGGTCACTCCGAGCCTGCACGCGGACTACAAGCACACCACCATCAAGCAGTACCACAGTGCGACACGAAGGTGCACGTCATGAGTGGACGCGCAGGTAGGAGGGCCGACTGATGTCGACGGCGTAGTCCCGGGCCAGTGCCCAGCTGCCCGTCCCCACCTCGACATGCGTTGCCGGTAACGGCGGGGTGTGAAGCTTGAGGGAACGCCCAAGGATCCTCGTTCCACCTGGGGGTCACAGGCTGGGGAAGGCCGGACGGGTGAACGCGAGTGAACCCTTGATGATGCATCGTGATGCTTGGCCCCGGGTTGGTGGAAGCGGCACCGGGGTGTAGGGACTGCCCGCTGGGAAGCGGCAGGCGGCGGCCGGGGATGTGGTGTCGGCCGTGCGGGTACCGCCGTCCCCGGCGTATAGAGGGCACCCACCCCGGTCGTTTCTCGGGCGTGTGCAACGTGACAACCCCGTTGGGGTCCGGACCTGCTTGACGGGTCCGGTCAGCCGACCGTGAGGAAGGCCCAATTCCCCAGTGGGCGCAGGATGACCCAACAAGCCAATGCCGGTGGCCGAAAGGCAACAGGAAACCAAGGCCGAGTGCTGGCGCCTCCGCCGGCGGTCGTGGATAACTGGCCGGATACGGGCTGGTGCCCGGACTCGAAAGAGTGCTGACGTGGGTCAGGTGAGCCCGTGATGATCCGATGAGCGAAGGACACCAGAACCGATGGGCACGTTGGACGCCGTCACGGCGGGGGTTGGGGCGGCGCAGCCGCTGCCCTCCGTTGTCGAATCGGTGAACGACCCGGCGGGCGGCGGTGTGGACTGGCAGGACGTCGATTGGCGTCAGGTCCACGACGACGTAAGGCGGCTGAGGCAACGCATCTTCACGGCGACGCAAGCAGGGGACACCCGGCGTGTCCGCAGTTTGCAGAGGTTGATGCTCCGTTCCCGGGCGAACGCGTTGGCAAGCGTACGGCGGGTGACGGAAATCAATGCTGGCCGGGAGACGGCAGGTATCGACGGCGAGATCGTGGTCCTGGCCCAGGACAAGGCCGAGTTGGCCACCTGGGTGCAGCGTCGCGGAACGCCGTGGACACCTCGACCCGTCAAACGGGTGTATATCGCTTAGTGGTCAGGTTCGTAAGTTCGTCGGTGGTCACGCGGCGGCCGGGCAGTCGGTGTGGCGGTCCAGTCGTTGCAGGAAGTCGTCCAGGTCGGTGGTGGTGAATTTCCACTTGAACGGTGTGGCGGTCTGGTTGTAGCG
>JBBRDH010000226.1:0-5858 GCA_038204125.1 Mycobacteriales bacterium | reverse complement strand
GGCCAACGCCGTCGGCGCCGTCCATGACCTGCTGATCACCCCGTGGATCGGCCTACCCATCGTGGTCCTGGGGATCATCCTGCTGACATTGGCCCGTAAAGGCGCCGCATCCGAGTCGATGCAACGCATCCTGGTCGCCGTCACCGGGCTCGGCATCATCGCGTTCCTCGGCAGCTACCCGCTGCAGGCCGCGGCGATGGCCGATCAGAAAATCGTTGACTTGCAACAGCAATTCGACAACGGGTTCAGTGCCAAGCTCCCAAACTCGGTGATACCGATCGTCCAGTACTGCTCCTACGACTACACCCAGTTCGACAAGCCGCCGGTATGGAAAGACGGCTATCAGACCGTCGCCGGCACCCCGTGCGCCGTCAAATACCGACCCACCCTCAACCCCTCCGACCAGTTCACCAAAGCCCCCGACGGCACGATCCTTCGGTACTCCCCGGACTTCTTCACCAGCGGCAACTTCTACGCCGAAACGATGTACGCGAACCTGATCATCCCCTCGTGGGAGCAAGGCCTGATCGGTACCGACGACCGCTCCGGACCCAACTACGACCTGGCCCTGCAGTTCCTGTCCGGACAGAGCATGACCCGCTTCGAGATCACCGCCGCCGCCTACGACACCGCAGCCGGTGCACAAGCGCCAGCCGGCTCGATCTGGTGCAGCTACGTCCACAACGTCCAGACCTGCGGCCGCTCACAACAGGGCGGCGCACCCGGCCGAATCATGAGCGACACCGAAGCCAACTACCGCGATGCCATCCAAGCGGCCGGCGACTCCCGCTACCCCTACATCCAAGGAAAAGCCGGCAACCGAGTCTCCTCCGGCGCCGAGGCCGTCGCGGCAGTGACCGCAGCCACCCCCATGCAGGCCGCCAGCTACACAGGCGTTTTCGCTGGCCGGCTCCTTCTGCGCGTCTACGTCATCGCAGGACTGATCTTCGGGCTCGGCCTGATCCTGTTCCCGAAACTGCTGCGCCAGGTCCGCAACGCGGTCACGTCGGCTTTGGCGACCATCGTGCTACTGGCCGCGGTGGGGAGCCTCATGTCCTTCCTGACACTGCAGCTGGTGGCAAACCCGGCCGTCTACGGGAAGGTCGGACCCACCGGCGGTATGATCATCCTGGCCGGTATATCTCTGCTGGCCGTGATCACCATTCACCCAGTGCGGCGCATCGGTCAGATGCTCTCCACGGCCACCACCGGTGACCCGAACGCCATCGGAAACTTCCGTCGGTCCATCACCCAGCGAGCCACTCGGCCCATCCGTCACGGAATCGGCCGGGTGCAACAGCGGCGCTCACTGCGAAAGGTCTTCGTTCGCGGCAACACCGGAGGCGGCGGCCAGGCTGAGAACCAGAACCTCGACGAGTCCTACGCCGACGGATCCGACTACGAAGACGACTACGCCTACGAGTCCCCCCGCCCGGAAACGGTGGCCAGCGCTGCGGTGATGGATCTGGGACCCGCACGCACCTGCGTCCCGTCGCACGGCGGACCCCGCTACCTGGGTGAAGACCACGTACCGCGCACCGAATCCTTCGGCCTGTCCCGACCAGAAACTCCAGGTCGAATCAATCCGCTCGATCGACCCATGCCCAGCTGGGACACCGAGGACCCGGCCCGGGCCCGAGCGTGGAGCCAGGTCGACGAGCCCGAAGACGTAGGGGTAGCCCCGTCCAGGCACGCCACGATCGGTGGTCTCGGCCGTGCCAGCTCGGCTCGATCGAACACTCGACGACAGGGTGGAGCCGGCCCCAGGACGGTCACGCCCGACTCTCCGACACAGGTGATCCCGGCCGATCCCCAGACCGAGATGATCCCGATCGACGCCGAACTGGTCGACGACTACGCAGCCACCGATCGCCCCGCCCCGAGGCGGGCCAGTCGAACCGACACCGGCGTCTACCAGATCACCGGCAACCACGATGTCTTCCGGCCCGCCCTGCAGCCAGGGCGCCGGTCGGCATATGCGTTGTCCAGCAGCACATCGGAGACTCGCTCGCCGATCATCGTGCCCCGTAGCGACGCCGCGGAACTGATCTGGCGGCCGACCGCACAACTGCCGCCGGCAGCGCCGAGCGAGAACGACACCCACTACTCCAGCCGACCTGAGATCGGAGCCTCGGTATGAAACTGCGGCAACGCTTGTCGGCCCTCTGGCGCTGGCCGCTCCGCAGCCGCGGCCGGGCAATCAGCACGGTGGCGACCGTTCTGCTGCTCGTGGTCCTCTGGCCGAAGATCAGTGGATCGTCGGCGGCCGCCCAGACCGCAGCCAGCACCGAATCGCCGGCCACGCAGTCAGCAGCCTCCGCGGCCCTCTCCGCGTCGGAAGCTCAATCGGTGCCGTCCCTTTCCAGCGGTGCGGTCGGCTCCAGCGCTGATGCGCCCGAGCAAGACGGCGGCTCGTCCGAACCCGTCGTGTCCACCACCGCCGTATCCGCCGAGCCTCTTGCAACTGCAGCGCCCGTCAGCGTGGCCCCACCGACCAGCAACGCCCCCACCGCGGGCTCTCACACGGCCGCTGCGTCCTCGGCCGGCCCGCCTGCGCAGAACCAGCTCACCGCAGCCCCGCCGCTGCCCAGAATGGCTAGCGGCCCCGCCGACTACGCATCGGCGGCCACGGTCGCCAAGCAGTACATGGCGATCTGGTGCTACCAACCAGCCTCGGGAGCGGCGAACCAGAACCTCGCGAACGAGGCCGCCTGGGTCACCGCGGCCGGCTGGGCTGACGACAAGTCCCGCGCCGTTCCGACTACCTCGTGGACCCAGACGCAAAAGGCCGGCCTGACCTCGCTCTGCGGGCCGATCGTCGTCACCCCACTGACCGAGGCACCGAACGCGCCCACCCTGCAGTGGGTGCAGGTCGCCGCTCGCCAAGCGATCGTCAACCGGCAAGGCCAGCTCATCGGCCAGCAAACAATCACCCAGACCCGCCGGATCCTCAAGGCACCGGACGGTCGATGGCTCGTGGATGTGCAGGTGCAGGCGGGATGAAAATCGTCAACATCGGCGTGCTCGTCGTCGTCGGAGTCGTTGGCCTAGGGGCGTTCTCCCTCTACAGCACCTCCAGCAGTAAATCGAGCGGCTCATCGAGCAGCACCACCGCCAACACGGTCGGCTGCGCCGGCCAGTCCGTCGGCAGCTCGTCGACCGCCAGCCCAGTCTGGGCCAGCGTCCCGGTCGCGCCCACCAACCCACCGGCCGTGGCGGCTCTGCGCGGGCCTCACTCCGCGTTCGCCACCCCGATCGGCGCCGCCGCGGTGGTCAACCCACCGGTGATCACCCCGCCCGTAGTGACGCCACCATCGGTGGCAGCCTCGGACGTTGCGACCACCGCAACGTCTGAGGCACCGGCCTCCGGCGCCGCCCCGGCGGCATCCTCGTCATACTGCGACATGACCGCCAACGGCGCGGCCGCCGGCGTGCGCACGGGCGGCGCTACGGCCGGCTGGGATCCCGGGAACATCATCAGCGATCAGGTCTTTTTCAACACCGCATCGATGACCACCGCGCAGATCCGCAGTTTTGTCACCGCCCAGGACACCGCCTGCGCGGCCAGCAATCCGTGGTGCTTGAAGAACCTCAAGGTGACGTTCCCGGCCCAGGCCGCCGACCAGTACTGCCAAGCCGTACCGGCCGGCAATCAGATCGACGCCGCCACCGCGATCAGCGAATTCAGTACCGCCTGCGGCATCAACCCGCAGGTCATGCTCACCACCCTGCAGAAGGAGTCCCAGGGACTCTCCCGTCCCAACCCGACCGCCGCCAACTACGACGCGGCGTGGGGTTGGAACTGCCCCGACACCGGCGCCGGCGGCAGTGCCAACTGTGACCCCGCAGGCAAGGGCTTCTTTTTGCAGGGCTATCAGATGGCCAAGCAATGGGCCAAGTACAAGCAGCGCATCCCCACGGGGTACTACCCATACCAACCGGGAAAAACCGTCACCATCTTGTGGAACGTCGAGCAGTCCGGCTGCGGCGGCGCCCCGGTCACGATCGCGAATATCGCGACCGCCGCGTTGTACGTCTACACGCCGTATCAACCCAATGCAGCCAGTCTGGCCGCATATCCAGGCGAGGGCGACAAATGCTCGGCGTACGGAAACCGAAATTACTTCCGCATGTTCCAGAAGTACTTTGGCGACACCGGCGGAGGCGTGGTCGCCGCAGCCACCACGGTGCAGCAGGCCGGCTACAACCCCGGCACCGGCACCGGCACCGGCGGCCTGGGCCCGATCAGCGTCAGCCACACCGGAAACCTCGTCACCATCCCAGCTGTGGCCCACGTTCCGGCCGCGATGCAAGGCCAGACCATCACCGGGCCCACCCCCGCCGTCGCTACAGCCATCGCCGCCGGTATGAGCTGGCTGGGCACCCCGTACTCCTGGGGCGGCGGTGGCGCCGGCGGTCCCAGTACCGGGATCTGCGGGCCGGACGGCGCCGAGAACGACTGCCACGTCACCGGGTTCGACTGCTCCGGACTCACCCGCTACGTCGCCAGCAAATGGGGCGCGGCCATTCCACAAATATCCGGTGATCAAAGGGCTTCCGCTCACGCGGTGCCCTGGTCCAACGCCCAGCCCGGCGACATCGTCGGTTACAGCGGCCACGTGACCATCTATATCGGGACATTCAACGGCGTTCGCATGCAACTGGAAGCGCCCTACTCCGGTGCCTTCATCCAAATCAGCAACGTTGGAAACGCCGAAACGCCCGACAGCAACACCTACCGATACTGGCAGTAAGAAAGGGGCCCCGATGAACATCAACGACATCGTCAAGAGCGCCACCAAAAGTGCTAAGAGGACCAGCAAGAAGGGCGAAGCGCCCGTGCAGATGCCGCCGCTGCAGCGCTACCTGCGCCGGCCGGGCCGGCTCACCGACGCAGGCAATGCCTACCTGGTGCTGCCCGTTGGCCTGCTCGACCAGCTGCCCCTCGACCAGCAAGAGCAGCTGGTGGCCATCGCAACGGCCCTGGCCACCGCGCACCCCACCTGGGCGAACGCGATGACCTACCAGGTACTGCCGTGGGCCAGATGCCGCCCCGCGGACCTGAGCGAGGACGACCTGGCCTGGCACGGCATCACCCACGACGTCAACCCCCTGACCGGCACGATGGGGTATCTCCGCGGCGGAGAAGTCATCGCCGACGACAAGGTCATCGGGCACCGCCCAACCCCGGATCCAGCACCGACCCTGCCAGGCTCGTACCCCGGTGCACGGCCCCCGCTGCTGCCGGCCCCGCCGACCCGGCCACAGAACCACGCCGCCGTCAGCTCGTCGAACACCCTGCGATCGGCTCGCGGTGTCCGAATGGTCGAGACCCAGCGGAGGCTGCGACTGGTCCACCAGCTGGCGCCGACCGTCGACCCGTCCTGGGCCGACAGCATCGCTGCGACCGACGCTCTCTGGGGCCCGGAACAGGAATGGCGCACCCTCGTCACCAAAACCACCCAGGAAGCCGAAGTCGCGCCTCAGCAGACCCACGTGCCCGCCGCACCTGTGGGGACCGCCCCCGACGCGTGTCCGTTGGTCGCCAAGCCAATAACGCACGACGAGGCGTGGGTCCTTACCGGCGTGGACCGGACCCCCCTCCTGGCAGACATGGAGCCAATCGTCGCCCCACCCAGCACCGCCGCCGATGAAGCTGATCCGACCGCCTATGACGACGAACTCGCCGCCCTGGAAAGAGAACTGCAGGACCTCTATGAGGAATAATCAAGACCTGTGGATGAGCGTGGGGGACGTACCTCCCCGTTGGTCCTGACAATTCGACAAGCAAGACCGGCGCTGGCAGGCGCTGGTTGGGAAGGCACGTCCGATGTTGAAGGTAGTCGGTTCCGAGCACG
>JBBRDH010000225.1:0-5868 GCA_038204125.1 Mycobacteriales bacterium | reverse complement strand
AGACCCGCGGTAGCGGACGGTTCATCCAGCCGTCAGGCAGCGACGACTGGCCGGTCAGCGAACGCGACGCCACCGTGGTGCAGCAGTACAGCCAGACCCTCTACCACCCGACCAGCACAGCCCGGATGGGATCGGACCCGCGGTCCGTGGTTGACCCCGAACTGCGAGTCCGCGGGGTCCAGGGACTCCGGGTCGCCGACGCGTCGATCATGCCGGAGATCATTCGAGGCCACACCAACGCACCTTCGATTGTGATCGGCGAAAAGGCAGCCGATCTGCTTCTGGGCCTGGGCGCTACCCACTCAGTCGGAAATCCCGATCCAGCCTGAACGCTCGGCCGTCGTTCCGATCCGAAAGCCAAGCGCAATTCGGGCGGCTGATGCTGACCGTGTTGGGCAAGAACGTGAGCACCGGGGCCGGCCGGCCGGCGGGAGCGGTCGGCGATCACGCTGCGGACGGCGGATGCACGGGCCGGCAGAACACTGAGAGATGAGGAGCTGCTGACCGTTCGACGGTGCCGCTCGGCGCGGCGGCACCGTCGAAAACAGTTGTGGTCATGGGGTTGTCGCTGCGGCGGAGTGCACCTCCCCGACCAGGGAACCGCACCTAAGTCTCCCCTCGATACCGGTCCGGGGCGGTACCGTCAGCGGATGGATGGGGAGCGGGCGAGCACTCCGATGGCGGATCGGCTGCTGCGGGCTGCGGCCGGTCAGTTCGTCGGCCGCGCCCGGGAGCAGGCCCTTCTGGCTGGTCTGCTGGTTCGCGGGTCCGGTCCGGCTGTGGTTTTCGTTTCCGGTCCGGGCGGGATCGGTAAGTCGGCCTTGGTGTCGGCGACCGTGGCGGGTGTGGATCAGCCCGTGGTGAGGTTGGACGGTCGGGCGATCGAACCGACCCCGGCCGGCTTCCTTTGGGCGTTGGCCGAGGACCTGGGGTCTTTGCCGATTTCGTCGCCGGCGCGGGCGGGCGCGCTGCTGGAGGCCCGCGGGGTCGCGGTGCTGGTGGTGGATGGTTTCGAGCGGCTGAACTTGCTGGATGCCTGGCTGCGCAACGACTTTCTTCCCGCGTTGCCGGCGCAGTCGACGACGGTGCTGGTCGGCCGCAGGTCGACGAATGTGGCGTGGCGGGCAGCGCCGGGGTGGCGAGCGCTGCTGGCCGAACTGGTGGTCGGAGAGTTGACCGATGTTGATGCGGCGGCGTTGGTCGCCGGGTATGGGCTTTCCGTAGAGTCTGCGGCCCGCGTCAGGCGTTTCGGCCGTGGACATCCGCTGGCTTTGCAGATGGCGGCGGAGGCTGTTGTCAGGCACGCCGACCTCGACCTGTCGGACGGGCCGCGTGGGGAGGTCGTCGAGGCGTTGTTCGAGGTACTGATCGACGATCTCACCCCGGCCGAACGGCGGACGGTGCAGGCGGCGGCGGTTCTGCGCAGGGTGACCCGGCCGTTGTTGACCGCGGTGTTGGACCGCGGCGGCCAGGACGTCGACGCTGCGTGGCGGACCCTGCGGGGGTTGCCGTTCACCTCGATGACCCGCAGTGGCCTGGAGTTGGATCAGTTGGCGCGCAATGTGATCGCCGGGGGGCTGGAGATCGGTGAGCCGGTGTATGTCGCCGATGTCCGCCGCAGAGCGGCAGTGGTGGCGTTGCGGGACGCCGGCGGCGGCCGGAGTTGGGACGGCACCGCCGATCTGCTGTATCTGGTGCAGAATCCGGTGATCCGGAACAGTTATTTCCCGCCGGGTGATCAGCAGCACCCGGTGGAGCGGGCTGTCCGTGACGATCGTGAAGCCATCCTGTCGATCAGTCGGCGGCACGACGGCCCGGCCGGCGCCGCGGCCATCGAGGGGTGGTGGGCGGCCCACCAGGGCAGTTTCATGGTCTGCCGTGGAGGGTCCGGCGAGGTGGCCGCGTTCAGTGCGGTGGTGCGCCTGTCGGAAATCGACACCCGTCTGGAGGCAGTGGATCCGGTGGTGGCGGCGGTCCTCAACGATATGAAGCAGCGTCCGCTGCCCGCGGATGCGGAGGTGTTGTTGCTCCGCAGCGCGTTGGGCGCAAGGCGCGGGGAGTATCCGTCGCCGGAGCTGGGGTCGGTGGTCGTCGACCTCAAGCGTCTGTACCTGGAACTGCGGCCCCGATTGGCCAGGGTGTACGGGGTGGTCGGCGACTGGGATTCGGTGGGGCCGGTGATGCGGATCATGGGCTTCGGCCGGGTCGGCCCCGAGATCGGAGTCGGGGCCAGGCTTTTCCATCTGTGCGCGCTGGATTTCGGGCCGGGCAGTGTCGACGGCTGGTTGGCCAGGCACGTCCTCGTCGAATCCGGCGAGTCGGTCGCGGCCGATCTGGCCGGCGGGCCGCCGCTGGCGCCGGCCGACCGGGCACCCGTGGCCCGGCTCAGCGCCCGGGAACGGGAGGTGCTCACCGCATTGGCCGACGGACTGACCAACATCGAGTTGGCGGAGCGGCTGTTCATCAGTGAGCGCACTGCCAACCGGCATCTGAGCAACATCTTCACCAAACTCGGAGTGCGCAACCGGACCTCCGCGGCGCGGATCGCGATCCAGGCCGGCCTGGCCGGGTGAACTGGAGCGGACGCTCCATCTGCGGGAATGGAGCGTTCGACCGATGAGCCGCCGGGGCGGAAGCCCCTACCGTCGCAGACATGACACACACACTCTCCCTTGATGAATCAGCCACTCCCGAACCGGCTCTTCCCGAACCGGCCGGTGACCCCGCGGACACGGCCTCGGTCCCGGACATCGACTTCGCCGCGGTCGAAGCATTCGCCGGGCAGGTCATCAGCGATTTCGCCGGGGCCGCCGCGACCGCGATGACCGTGATCGGCGACCGGCTGGGGCTGTTCGACGCGATGACCGGGACCGGTCCGCTCAGTGCCGCCGACCTGGCTGGGCGCACCGAGCTCCACCCGCGGCTGATCGCCGAATGGCTGTCCTCCCAGGTGGTCTCCGGCTACCTGCGGCACCACGGCGGCACCGACCGGTTCGAACTCCCGATCGAGCACGCGATGGCGTTGTCCGTCGCCGGCTCACCCGCCTATGTGGTCGGTGCGGCCGAAGTGGTGGCCGGTCAGTTCGCCACCCTGGGGCACCTGGAACGCGCATTCCGCACCGACGGTGCAGTCGACTACGCGCATTTCCCGGACACCGCCACGCACGGCATCGAGCGGTTCTTCCGCACCGCCTACGTCCACCACCTGGTGCAGGAGTGGTTTCCCTCCGTCGAGGACCTGGTGGGCAAGCTCGTCGACGGAGCCAACGTCGCCGACATCGGGTGCGGCCACGGGCCCGCCACGTTGGTCATGGCGCAGGCATGGCCGCGGTCGGCGTTCACCGGATTCGATCTGGACGAACGCGCGATCACGGTGGCCCGCTGCCGGGCGACCGAAGCCGGGGCGCCCGACACCGTCAGCTTCACCGTTGCCGACGCCACCGGCTTCGGTCCCGGCCCTTACGACGTGGTCACCTTTTTTGACGCCCTGCACGACCTCGGCGACCCGGTCGCCGTGCTGCGCCGCGCCCACGAACAGCTACGCCCAGGCGGGATCATCGTCGCCGTCGAACCGTGGTCCACCGACCGACTGGACGACAGCATCGGCAACCCGATCGCCAAACTCGACTTCGCGATCTCGACCTCGATGTGCACCCCGACGTCGTTGGCGCAGCCCGGGAGCTACGCGCTGGGCACTTGCGGCGGACCGAGCCGACGTCTCCAGCTACTTACCGACGCCGGATTCATCGACGCCCGAGTAGCAGTCGACACCGGCCAGAACCTGGTCCTCACCGCCCGCGTGGCCGGTTGAGCGCCACAGCACCCCACACGGGGCTGCGCACCGCGAATTGCCGCAAGACCACATTCTTATCTGGAGGATCGACATGCATGTATCTGTTGCGGAATACCGCATCCGCGATATCGATGAATGGGGGTGGACGGATGCCTGTCACCAGCTCGCACCGGCCTTCGCAGCCGTTCCAGGCCTGTTGGTGAAGTATTGGCTGCACGGTGATGCGGATATCCGCGGCGGCGTCTACATCTGGTCGGACCGCGCAGCCTATCTCGCGTTCCTGGACAGCGACCTGGGTCGAGCATTCGGCAATCACCCGAACATCGCGCACCCGACCATGCGTGACTACGCCCTGGATGAGGCGCCGACACAGCTAACGCGTGGGATGCCCGTCGCCATCGGCTGACCCGCATCGACACCGGCGGTCAAAATCCCCGTGACCAGGGCGGACTCGATGGCGAACCCGGGCCCGGCGGGAATACCTGCAGCCATGCACCGGCCGGGGATTTCGGTCCGGAAATGGGGAATACCGCCGCCGAGGGCACCTGCCCATGAGCAGTCAAATGAGCGCACCACCATTGGTACCGGGTCAAGAAACTTGATGCCGGCATTGTTGACCGGGGACGTCCAGGTGACCGAAGTCGGCTCCGATGGTTGCGGCTCCCGCGGTGATCGGCAGCTGGTCAGTGACGTCGAGTTGCCGCGCCCGCACCTCCGCGGCCGAAGGCGATAGCTGCTTACAGGCCCGGTCTGGCGCGGCGCAGCTGGAGAACGGCGACCCGGGCGAGCACCTCCCCGACCCCAATCACCACCAGCGCTGTCGTCCAGGCTCGGGCACTGCTGATGGCATGCACCGCCGAGAAGCGACCGACGTCGGCGCCGCCGCTGCCGGTGCTGGCCCACACGGCGAACGCGAACCGGAACCCCATGCCGGCGACCCACAGGGCGGCCGCGGTGCCGCCGGCCCAGGCGACGACCGGACCGTCGCCCCGCCGCCACACTTCTGCGAGGAGGCCGCTGAGCAGCCCGAGAGTGACGCCGGCGGCGGCCAGCACGCCGATGAGCACGATGTCGTTGCCGCCCGGATTGAACCGTTTTAGGTAGTTCAGACACGCAACGCCGACGAGGACAACTGGTAGAAACACCGAGCCGAGTGTCAGCTCTCAGGTCCGCATCTGCCGGAATACGACTGCAACGAGCAAGATGTCCACGACGTAGTCGGTGAAGCTAGGTACCGATCCTTGAAAGAATCGCTTGTTGTCGGGTCGACAAGTCATCTTTCCCTTGAACCAACCGTTACCGACAGGAACCAGGCGGACGCGCTCACTGACCATCGGGCTGACTTGGTGATTGGGCGACACGCTCTGTTGCGACCGCCGACGAATCCGCGCCGCACTGCTCGCGTCTGGAGACAACCTGTTTCGGTTGAACCAGAATATCGAGCCGTCGATCTGATCCAGCGTCGCGACCGCCGATCTCAGGTCCAGGAAGCGCCCATCCAAAGGCATTCAACGAACCCGGCGGGAATTAGCGGAACCGTTGCGTGGCGACAACCGTACCCATTGTCACCACCACTACAACGCAAGGAGAGAATGACATGGTCAATCCGAAACTGCCCCGCCGCCGGGCGATCCTGGGAGCCGGTGCCGTGGTCGGCACAGCGCTGTCCAGCGTGCTGTTTGCCGCGCCCGCCGGCGCCGCGGCACCACCGCCCAGGGTCACCTTCACCGCGGGCGTCCTGACCATCACCGGTACCGCCGCGGACGACGGACTGGTCGTCGCCGCCACGACCGCCGGAAGCACCACCCCTGGCACCATCACCCTGAACGGGAAAATGGTGTTGGGTGGGACCGTGCTGGTGGCTGACGTGTCTGTGATCAAGATTGCCGGCGGTGCCGGTAACAACGTCCTGAAGTTCGACGAGAGCAGCGGCATCAAGTTGCCGAGGGGCGAATTCGTCGGCGGCGCCGGTCGCGACACCATGATCGGCGGGTCCGGCGATGACAGCTTTGTCGGGGGGGCAGGGATCGACCGGGTCATCGGTGGTCCCGGCAACGACACCGTGTCCCTGGGGG
>JBBRDH010000224.1:0-5905 GCA_038204125.1 Mycobacteriales bacterium | reverse complement strand
GGTCATCTCTACGAATCGCATTCCACCGCCGAGCAGGTCACCGAACGGCATCTCGCGGCGGGCCGCGACCCCAAGCTTGGGTACGACAATTACGACCGCACCCCTGATCCCGCGGTGGTTTCGGCCGCGGCGACGGCCGGCCGCCCGGCGGTGCTCAGGCTCCGGATGCCGCCCGGCGACATTGCTTTCGACGACATGGTCCGCGGCCCGATCATCTTCCCGGCCGGTTCGGTGCCCGACCCGGTGCTGGTCCGCGGCAACGGAGAACCGTTGTACACGTTGGTCAATCCGGTCGACGACGCCCTGATGGGCATCACCCACGTGCTCCGCGGCGAGGACCTGCTGCCGTCGACCCCCCGGCAGATCGCCCTCTACACGGCGTTGACCGACATCGGCGTGGCTCAGTACACCCCAGAATTCGGCCACCTGCCGTTCGTGACGGGTGAGGGAAATCGGAAGCTGTCGAAACGCGACCCCCAGGCAAATCTGTTCCAGTACCGGGACGACGGTTTCATCACCGAGGGCATGGTCAACTATCTGGCGCTGCTCGGCTGGTCACTCACCGACGACCGCGACATCTTCACCCCCGCCGAACTGGTGGCGGCGTTCGACGGGCGGCGGATCTCCGGCAACCCGGCCCGCTTCGACCGGAAGAAGGCCGAGGCGATCAACTCCGTTCACCTGCGGATGCTCGAACCGCGCGACTTCGCGGCGCGACTGGCGGAGTTCGTACTGTCCTCCGGGCGCGCGGACGTGGCGACCCCGGACCTCAGGGCGGTGATCGACCGGGCGGCCCCGCTCGTCCAGGAGCGGTGCACCCTGCTCTCCGACGCTGCGACGATGATCGAATTCCTGCTGGTCGACGAGTCCAGGTTCACCGTCGACCCGGCGGCCTCGGCCAAGGTGCTCACCGCCCCCGCGGCCGACGTCCTGTCCGCCGCCATCGCCGCGCTGGAGCCGTTGGGCCACTTCACCTCGGCCCCGATCGAGTCCGCCCTGAAGGCGTCGCTCATCGAGGGGCTCGGACTCAAGCCGAAGGTCGCGTTCACCCCGCTGCGGGTGGCCGTCACCGGCCGCACCATCTCCCCGCCGCTCTACGAGTCGCTCGAACTGCTCGGCCGCGACCGGACCTTGGCCCGACTCCGGCGTGGGCTCGAGATCGCTGCGGCCGCGCCGGCGTAGCGCCGCCGCCCTTGACCCGATCGGGCGACCGGGGTGGGCGGGTATGCCGTCGACTCCGCAACACTTCGGTCGTCCTTGAAACAACTGCGACCGTCACCGGTGTTACGGGGATGACCTCCGGGTTGCCGGCACCGCTCCCCGGAACCGGGGGCGCCCGCAGCGGCCGACCAGCCCCGGAACGGTCGTCGATGGTGGGACCGGCGACGAATTGGAACACCTGGCGTCGCCCTGTAACATTGCTTCCCGGCACCCGCCGCGCGCATCATCCGCGGCGAAAGGCATTGGGGTATGGTGTAATTGGCAACACTAGGGATTCTGATTCCCTCATTCTAGGTTCGAGTCCTAGTACCCCAGCCATTTGGTGTGGCGGTCCAGATCGCCGGTCCAGGGCGGCACTCCACGATCTTTCGCCGATCCATTACTCGGACCGGACATCCAAACCGGTCAGGTAGTATCTGTTCGGCTCCCGGCCATCCGTCATCGGATACCTGGAAACCACCTGGGGCCCCGTCGTCTAGCGGCCTAGGACGCCGCCCTCTCACGGCGGTAGCGAGGGTTCGAATCCCTTCGGGGCTACCACATATCAGGCCCCCTCCATCTCGGAGGGGGCCTGTGGCATACCCGGCGTCGACATCCCACGGGAAGGCCGCCCATCCCCATCCCGAACCGAGCGACAGACCGGCGGCGACAGACCGGCGGCGACGAACCGGCGGCGACGAACCGGCGTCGACCATTCAGCCGGGACTTCGGCGGTCAGAGCCGAGCGGTCAACTCGGCCGACGCGTCGATCAGATCGGCGGCCCATTGCCGGCCCTGACGGCGGCCGATCCGCTCCACCGGTCCGGACACCGAGACCGCGGCGATCACGTCCCCGCTCGGGTCACGGACCGGCACCGACACCGACGCCACCCCGGTCTCCCGTTCCGCAACCGACTGTGCCCAACCCCGGTGCCGCACCTCGGCGAGAGTCCGCTCGGTGAACCGGGCGCCGGCGAGTACCGCCCTCGCGGTGGCCGGGTCCGCCCAGGCCGTCAAGACCTTGGCACCGGAACCCGCCGCCATCGGCAGCCTGGTTCCCAGCGGAACGGTGTCCCGGAGCCCAGAGGTCGGTTCGGCCGTGGCGACGCAGACCCGGGCCAACCCGTCACGCCGGTAGAGCTGCACACTCTCGCCGGTGCGGTCGCGTAACCCCGGCAGCACCTCTGATGCGGCTGCGATCAGCGGATCGGGGACCGCGGCCGCGAGGACGGCCAGTAACGGCCCCGGCCGCCAACGACCCCGGCCATCCCGCATCAGCAGACCGTGGCACTCCAGGCCGACCGCCAACCGGTGGGCCGTGGCCCTGGGAAGGCCCGTCGCCGCACACAACTCGGCCAGCCCACTCGGGGCCGCCGCCGCGGTCGTCAACAACTCGACCGCTTTGTCCAGCACGCCGATACCGCTAGGCTGTCTCATACAGCGATACTAGATTCCCGCATCTTGGGAGTTGCACCGGGATGTCCCCTGCGGGATGTCCGCTCCGGATGCGCATGGTGTCGAGTTCCAGGTCATGAGCGCAGCAGACGAAAGGCGGACCCCATGGGGCGCACCCTCGCAGAGAAGGTCTGGGACTCGCATGTCGTGTCCCGAACGGCCGGCGAGCCGGACCTCCTCTATATCGACCTGCACCTCATCCACGAGGTCACCAGCCCGCAGGCATTCGAGGGGCTCCGGCAGGCCCACCGCCCCGTTCGCCGGCCGGACCTGACGCTCGCCACCGAGGATCACAACGTCCCGACGACCGGCATCAACCTCCCGATCGCGGACGCGGTATCGCGCCTGCAGGTCGAAACCCTGCGCGCCAATTGCGCCGAGTTCGGCATCCGGTTGTTCAGCATGGGTAACCGCGAGCAGGGCATCGTGCACGTGGTCGGTCCGCAACTGGGGATCACCCAACCGGGGATGACCATCGTGTGCGGCGATTCCCATACGTCCACCCACGGAGCGTTCGGCGCGCTGGCCTTCGGAATCGGCACCAGCGAGGTGGAGCATGTGCTGGCCACCCAGTCCCTGTCGCTCAAGCCGTTCCGGACGATGGCGATCACCGTCGACGGTGTTCTCGACCCGGGGGTCACCGCCAAGGACATCATCCTGGCGGTCATCGCGAAGATCGGTACCGGCGGCGGTCAGGGTTACGTCCTCGAATACCGGGGTTCCGCGATCCGGGCCCTTTCGATGGAAGCCCGGATGACGGTCGCGAACATGTCGATCGAGGCCGGTGCGAGAGCCGGCCTGATCGCGCCCGATGAGACCACCTTCGATTACATCAAGGGCCGCCCGCACGCGCCGGCCGCAGCCGACTGGGACGCCGCGGTCGCCCACTGGTCGAGTTTGACGACCGACGACGACGCTGTTTTCGACGCAGAGGTGGTACTGGCGGCGGAGGAGTTGACGCCCTTCGTCACCTGGGGCACCAATCCTGCGCAAGGGCTACCACTCTCGGGTTCGGTGCCGGATCCCGACCTGATCGCCGACGAGAACGAACGGGCCGCCGCTCAGCGCGCTCTTGCTTACATGGATCTCACCGTCGGCACACCGCTGCGCGACATCCGTGTCGACACAGTCTTTCTCGGGTCCTGCACCAATGGCCGGATCGAGGATTTCCGGGCGGCTGCCGAGGTCCTGCGCGGGCGGCACATCGATTCCCGGTTGCGGATGCTGGTGGTTCCGGGCTCGATGCGGGTCAAGGAACAGGCCGAAGCCGAAGGGCTGGACCAGGTTTTCACCGCGGCCGGGGCGGAATGGCGGAGTGCGGGTTGCTCGATGTGCCTCGGTATGAACCCGGACCAACTGGCACCGGGGGAGCGCAGCGCCTCGACCTCCAACCGGAACTTCGAAGGTCGGCAGGGGAAAGGCGGCCGTACCCATCTGGTCTCGCCACTTGTCGCCGCTGCCACCGCGATTCGCGGCACCCTTTCCGCGCCGGCAGATCTCGACCAGCACTCCACCATCGGCGCCCACTGAGGTTGCCCACTGCCAGAACCGATGCAGTGCATCGTTTTCCCGCTCTCGCCAGCAGGCCTACTACTGACTCACCGCGTCAACAACCGCCACCCACCAATTGGGGAGCAGCACAGCATGGAAGCCTTCAGCACGCACACCGGCGTCGGGATCCCGCTCCGGCGCAGCAATGTCGACACCGATCAGATCATCCCGGCCGTGTATCTCAAGCGGATCACCCGTACCGGGTTCTCGGACGGGCTGTTCGCCGCCTGGCGCAACGACCCGGCTTTCGTGCTCAATCAACAGCCGTTCGCCGCTGGCACCGTCCTGGTCGCCGGAGCCGACTTCGGCACCGGATCCTCTCGGGAGCACGCCGTCTGGGCGTTGCGGGACTACGGGATCAAGGTGGTGATCTCGTCCAAGTTCGCCGACATCTTCCGGGGTAATTCCTCCAAGGACGGGTTGCTCGCCGCTCAGGTCGATCAGGACGACGTCGAATTGCTGTGGAAGCTCCTGGAAAACCACCCCGGCACCGAAGTGACGGTCGATCTGGTGGCGCAACGGGTCTCGGCCGGGCCACTCGTGATGCCTTTCGAGATCGACGCCTACACCCGCTGGCGGCTGCTCGAGGGGTTGGACGACATCGCTTTGACCCTGCGACATGCCGATGACATCGACAAATTTGAAACATCCAGGCCAAGCTTCCTGCCAGTCACCGCTGCCCGCTGACCGGCGGTCTTCACCGCCCATCGGCTGGGCAGACATGTTGCACCACAATCAGTATCGGCACCGACTGACACGGTGGAAGGGGCTCTCCGGTCGCCGAATCGGCGCCGGAAAGGCTCAGCGGCGGACCGAAATCCCTTGTCCGGTAGCAGATCGCCCGGCGCGGGGCGTAGCGCTGCGCGCATTTCCGGCCTACCGTGTGCTTTCAGTCGGCCCATTCTTCCCTCGGGCCGGAAAGTCCTTGGAGGGACAGTGAACAAAACCGATCTCATCAACCAGCTCGCCGAGCGACTTGATGGTGACAAGAAGGTCGCGCAGTCGGCGGTCGAGGGTTTCATCGACCTGGTCCAGCGCGAAGTGCAACGGGGTGAGAACGTTTCGATCTCCGGATTCGGGGTCTTCGAGAAGCGTGCCAGGGCGGCCCGGACGGCTCGCAACCCGCGGACCGGACAGGCGGTCAAGGTGAAGAAGACCACGGTGCCCGCGTTCCGGCCCGGCAAGTACTTCAAGGACGTCATCGCCGGAACCGTGAAGCTGCCCAAGGTGGCCACGAAAGCGACGACTGCGCGGGCTGCCGCGGCTGCGGCGAAGACCCCGGCGGCACCCAAGGCTGCGACCACCACCCGGACCGCCAAGCCCGCAGCCACCAAGGCCGCTGCGACGAAGGCGACCGCGTCCCGGACGTCGACCGCCCCGGCTGCCTCGGCGCCGAAGGCCACCCGGACGCGTGCCGCCGCAAAGGCTCCGGCCGCCGTCACTGCCGCCGCCAAGGTGATGTCGCGCCGGGCTACCGCCAAGGCGAAGTAGCAGGGCGGCGCTTCCGCCCGCTAGACCGTTGGGCTCGGGTAAGGATCGGCCTGTACCAGTCGGCTCCGGTCGAAGGTGAGCAACCAGAAGGCGCCCTTACCCGTTCCCGTTTTAGGCACCGTCGCGCCCGACCGGCCGGCCAGCGATTTCACCGCGCCGGGGATGACGCCGCCCTGACTGCAGGCGACTGCCGGGCGATGCAGGGGTG
>JBBRDH010000223.1:0-6086 GCA_038204125.1 Mycobacteriales bacterium | reverse complement strand
ACGAGTGCGCCGGTGACGGATCCCCCGACGAGTGCAGCGGTGACGGATCCGTCGATCACCGACATCGTGACGGCCGGTCCGGTCGCGCCCGACCCGCTCACGAGCGGGTCAGCGTCGCCGCTCTCGGTGGACCCGGCAGCGATCAGCCCTGCGGTGCCGCCTCTGGGACTCGGCAATTCCTCTGCTGCCGCAGTGAGTTCCCTGACCACCGGGCTGACGGCCGGCTCGCTCGTTGACCCGGTCGTACCCAGCCCGGCATTCTGACCTGCATTCCCACCTGGCTCGCCACCAGGTGCTGTCCACTCCGGCCGGTCCGCCCGGTGATGGCGATTCCGGCGACATGCTCCCGGCCCGGCCTGATGCGCCCTCGGGCCTACGATGAGGAGCCCATCCCATTCGGCGTCAGGCCGGCCCGTGGTGGCTCATTTGCGCCTGCTCGGTGAAAGGCTCTGCATGTCGGACGGTTTCGTGGACACCAGGCTCGATGACGGGGTTACCGACGACGATCCGGCGTCCGACCGGAAGTTCGCCCTCATCGGGCTGACCTACGACGACGTGCTGCTGCTTCCGGACGCCTCTGATCTGGTGCCGAGCGAGGCCGACACCCGCACCCGGCTGACCAGAAATGTCTCGCTGAGGATCCCGCTCGTCTCCAGTGCCATGGACACCGTCACCGAGTCGCGGATGGCGATCGCGATGGCGCGCCAGGGCGGGATCGGGGTGCTGCACTACAACATGCAGCCGGAGAACCAGGCAAAACAGGTCGAGATCGTCAAGCGTTCCGAAGCCGGGATGGTCACCGATCCGATCACCTGCTCGCCGGACGCGACAATCGGCGAGGCCGACGAGATGTGCGCGATGTTCCGCATTTCCGGGGTGCCCGTCACCGATCAGGGCGGTCACCTGGTTGGGATCATCACCAACCGGGACATGCGGTTCGAGGTAGACATGTCCCGACCGGTCAGCGAGGTGATGACGGCGATGCCGCTGATCACCGCCCCGGTGGGTTGCACCGCCGAGGTCGCCCTGGGACTGTTGCGCAAGCACAAGGTCGAGAAACTGCCGCTGGTCGACGGCGATAACCGGTTGCGCGGGCTGATCACCGTCAATGACTTCACCAAGACCGAGCAATACCCCAACGCAACGAAGGACAGCGACGGCCGGTTGCTGGTCGCAGCGGCCGTCTCCGTCGGCGACGCCGCGCACGCCCGCGCCATGGGCCTGGCCGACGCCGGGGTCGACGTCCTGATCGTCGATACCGCGCACGGGCACTCCCGGGCCGTGGCTGACATGGTCGCCCGGTTGCAGAAGGACGTCGGCGGCAAGGTCGACATCGTGGGTGGCAACGTGGCCACCCGGGCCGGCGCGCAATCTCTGATCGACGCGGGCGCGGATGCCGTCAAGGTTGGTGTCGGTCCGGGTTCGATCTGCACCACCAGGATCGTGGCTGGCATCGGCGTGCCCCAGATCACCGCCATCCACGAGGCGGCGAAGGCCTGCCGGCCGGCCGGCATCCCGCTGATCGGTGACGGCGGACTGCAGTTCTCCGGCGATATCGCCAAGGCGATCGCGGTAGGCGCCAGCAGCGTGATGCTCGGGTCCCTGCTGGCCGGTGTCGCGGAGTCGCCCGGTGAACTCATCTTCGTGAACGGTAAGCAGTACAAGACGTATCGCGGCATGGGTTCGCTCGGCGCGATGCGGACCCGGGGCGGCGCGGCGGCGTCGTTCTCGAAATCCCGGTACGGCCAGGACGACGTGCTCTCCGACGACAAGCTGGTGCCGGAGGGCATCGAGGGCAGGGTGCCCTACCGCGGCCCGCTGGCCGATGTGACCCACCAGTTGGTCGGTGGCCTCCGGGCCGCAATGGGCTACACCGGCTCGCGGACGATCTCCCGCCTCCAGGAGGCCAAACTCGTCAGGATCACCTCCGCCGGGCTGAGAGAATCACACCCCCACGACATCACCATCACGGCCGAGGCCCCCAACTACTTCGACCGCTGACCGGTCCGCAGCAGCGGTCTCGTCGGCGCCGCCGACGCCGCTCCCTGGGCCCGCTCGTCGTCGGGCCCTTTCGCCCGAGTGGATCAAACCCCGATAGCTCAACCTGGAGCCCGCCGTGAACGAGACCGTCGAAATCGGGATGGGCCGCACCGCCCGCCGCACCTTCGGCCTGGACGACGTGTCGATCGTCCCGTCCCGGCGGACGAGATCGTCGTCGGAGGTGTCGACCGCGTGGCAGATCGACGCCTACCGGTTCGAGATCCCGCTGCTGACCCAGGCCTGCGACGCGGTGGTATCGCCCGCGGTCGCGGTGGAGGTCGGCCGGCTGGGCGGGGTCGGGGTGTTGGACGGCGAAGGTCTCTGGGCCAGGCACGCCGACCCGCAGCGGGTCATCGACTCCATAGTCGCCCTCGGGGAGGATGCCGACGCGGCCGATGTGGTGGCTGCGCTGCAGCAGGCCTACTCGCCGCCGGTGTCGGTCGACCTGCTCGCCGAGGCGATCGGCACCATGCGGGCCGCAGGGTCGACCGTCGCAATCCGGCTGTCGCCACAGAACGCGGCGACCCTGGCGCCCAAGGCAATCGCCGCGGGCGTTGAATTGCTCGTCATCCAGGGCACGATCGTCTCCGCGGAGCACGTCAAGGTGGGCGGCGAGGCGCTCAACCTGAAGTCGTTCATCGCCGATCTCGACGTCCCGGTCATCGTCGGCGGAGCGACGAACTACCAGACCGCCACCCATCTGATGCGGACCGGCGCCGCGGGCGTGATCGTCGGCACCGGCAGCGGTGCGCATGCCACCACCGCTGACGTGCTCGGCATCGCCGTCCCGATGGCTACTGCCATCGCCGACGCGGCGGCGGCCAGGCGCTCCTATCTCGACGAGACCGGGGGCCGGTATGTGCATGTCATCGCCTGTGGTGACCTGCACACCAGTGCCGACATCGCGAAGGCGATCGCCTGCGGCGCCGATGCGGTGATGCTCGGCGAGCCACTCACCGAGGCTGTGGAAGCGCCCGCCCGCGGTTGGTTCTGGCCGACCACTGCGGCGCATCCGGTGCTTCCGCGCGGCTTCGCCGGTCCGTGTGGTTTCGCCGACGTGCCGTTGGCCCAGCTGCTCCTCGGGCCTGCGGTGAGTGCCGACGGCACCAGCAACCTTTTCGGCGCGCTCCGCCGGGCGATGGCCAAGGCCGGCTACTCGGACCCGAAGGAGTTCCAAAAGGTCGGCCTCGTCGTTCGGGCCTGAATTTTCTGGTCAACGCCTGGCCGGCGCCCGGTCTGCGCCCGACCTGCGCGTCGTCAGCGGCGGTCCCGCTTCGGGCGCCGCAGGCCGGCGGAGGTCAACCGTCGCAACAACTCCCGTGAGTCCACCGGCACCGCACCGGCTGCCACCAGGCCGTCGTACCGGTCCTGCGGCACGTCGTAGTGGTCGGCGTCGAACCCCCGTTCTCCGATGCCCTGCGCCGCGGCGAACTCGTGCAGCTCGGTGAGCCCGGTGTCGCTGACCAGGTGTGACCACAACCGGCCGTGAGCCGGCCAGCGCGGGGGGTCGATCAATACCGTCACCCGCCAGATTGTGCCCCGCCGCCCTCCCGTAGCCGCCCTCGCCCAGGCGTAGCCCCCGCCGGGTGTCCCGCAGGGATCATCTTGGCCCGCGGACGGATGTGGCGGCTTCGGGCATGGAGTGAGCGGAGTCGGTAACTTGGTCCGCGCGAGGAGGCAGTGGCCGGCGTCGGACGTCGCATCGGCAACCCGGTGGTGCGTGCGAGACTCGACCAGTGAGCTCCGTCGACCCTGCCGCCGCAAGTCGCTCCGATCCGATGCTCATCGAGCCCGGTCCGGCGACCCCGCTCGCCGACAGCGGGTCCACCCACAGCGGGTCAACAGACAGCGGGTCCACAGACAGCGGGTCCACCTACACGTCGGGCGACGGAATAGCGCGCCACGACCTGGAGGCGCACCCCGTGCTGGTGGTCGACTTCGGAGCCCAGTACGCGCAGCTCATCGCCAGGCGGGTGCGGGAGGCGGCCGTCTACTCGGAAATCGTGCCGTCCTCGATGCCGGTCGCCGAGATGCTCGCCAAATCGCCGGCCGCGGTGATCCTGTCGGGCGGCCCGTCCAGTGTCTACGCGCCGGACGCGCCTGCCATCGACCCGGCACTGTTCGAGGCAGACGTTCCGGTGTTCGGCATCTGCTACGGATTCCAGGCCATGGCCGCCGCCCTGGGTGGGCGGGTCGACAGGACGGGCCGGCGAGAGTACGGCGCCACCCGGCTGAGGATCATCGATCCGGGATCCGAACTGCTGCACGGGTTTTCGGGCGAACTCGGCGTCTGGATGAGCCACGGGGACTCGGTGGCGCAGGCTCCCGACGGATTTGCGGTGACTGCTACCACCGCCGACACCCCGATTGCCGCCTTCGAGAACATCGGCCGCCGACTGGCGGGCGTCCAGTACCACCCCGAGGTGATGCACACAGAGCACGGACAGGAGGTGCTTCGCCGCTTTCTGCACGACGTCGCTGGTATCCGTCCCGCCTGGACCCCGACGAAGATTCTGACCGAACAGATCGAGGCGATCAGAGCCACCGTCGGCACGGAGAAGGTGATCTGCGGGCTGTCGGGCGGGGTCGACTCCGCGGTCGCCGCAGCGCTGGTGCACCGGGCCGTCGGCGACCAACTGACCTGCGTGTTCGTCGACCACGGACTGCTCAGGACGGGCGAGCGGGAGCAGGTCGAGAAGGACTACGTCGCCACCACCGGGATCAAGCTGATCACCGTCGACGCGGCTGATCGGTTCCTGCAGGCACTCGACGGGGTGAGTGACCCTGAGGCGAAGCGGAAGATCATCGGACGCGAGTTCATCCGGGTCTTCGAACAGGCCGCCGCACAGGTGTCGGCGGCATCCGGAGGGGTGCGGTTTCTGGTTCAGGGCACCCTGTATCCCGACGTCGTGGAATCAGGTGGTGGCGCCGGCACCGCCACCATCAAATCGCACCACAACGTCGGCGGCCTGCCCGATGATTTGAAGTTTGCCCTGGTCGAGCCGCTGCGGACATTGTTCAAGGACGAGGTGCGTCTGCTCGGCGCCGAGCTCGGACTGCCCCCGTCGATGGTCGCCCGGCACCCGTTTCCGGGGCCGGGCCTGGGGATCCGCATCATCGGGGCGGTGACCGCCGAGCGGCTCGAGGTGCTGCGGGCCGCCGACGCCATCGTCCGGGAGGAGATGACCGCCGCCGGGGTCGACGCTCAGATCTGGCAGTGCCCGGTGGTGCTGCTGGCCGAGGTCCGCTCGGTTGGCGTGCAGGGCGACGGGCGCACCTACGGCCACCCGATCGTGCTGCGTCCGGTGTCCAGCGAAGACGCGATGACCGCCGACTGGTCAAGGCTGCCCTACGACCTGCTGGCGCGCATTTCGGGCCGGATCACCGGTGAGGTGCCGGAGGTCAACCGGGTCGTCCTGGACATCACCAGCAAGCCGCCGGGCACCATCGAGTGGGAGTAGAACCGGCGGGGCCGCCATCGGGTGAGACACCGGAGGGCGCGCGACGAGGCGGCAGGTTGCTGCTGCTCACCCTGGGCGGGCTGTCGGCGTTCGGGCCGTTGTGTCTTGACATGTACCTCCCGGCGCTGCCGGAGCTGCCGGCGTCCCTGAATTCAACCGCCGGCGCCGCTCAACTGTCCTTGTCCGCCTCCATCGTCGGGTTGGCCGTTGGACAGTTGATCACCGGCCCGTTGTCCGACCGGGTGGGTCGTCGTCCGCCCCTGCTCGCCGGGCTGGTCCTTTTCATCCTGACCTCCGCCGCCTGTGCGCTCACACCGTCGATGGCGGTGCTGATCGTCCTGCGGTTGCTGCAGGGCGCCGCCGGTGCTGCCGGGATAGTGATCTCCCGGGCAGTCGTCGCAGACTGGTTCGCCGGAAAGGCTGCGGCGTCGTACTTCTCGGCGATCGCCGTGATCAACGGTCTCGCTCCGATGCTGGCGCCACTGCTCGGCGCGCAGGTACTCCGGGTTGGCACCTGGCGCACGGTGTTCTGGGTCCTGGCCGGTACCGGCGTGCTGTTGTTGGTGATGACCGTCATCGGGGTGG
>JBBRDH010000222.1:0-6096 GCA_038204125.1 Mycobacteriales bacterium | reverse complement strand
CACGGGCCCCCCTGTGCATGTAGGGGGTGAGGCAGCTGACCGGCTGCCGAACCGTTCTGCAGCAAAGGACACATGATGGTGAAGTCGGACCCTGACGACAGGCACAAGAACGAAGCGCGGATCAACGAGCAAACGGCGGGGCTCTTGGAGGAAATCCTGGAGCTGTGCATCACAGGAGAGGCGACCCTCACTATCGTCCTGGACCGCGATCAGTACAGCGATGCAGAGCCGCACCGGTACTGCGTCGATGGAGGGCTTCCCAGCGGGTCGGTGCAGCAGATGTTCGGGAGCCGGTCGGTACGGCAGCTCACCGGTGTGCTGGCGTGGGTGGTCCGCAACAACGGCCTCGTGACGTTGACGGTGCACGACACGCCAGGACTATACGGCGGAACCGCCAGGTGGGGGTTGTATGCCGGGATTACGCAGCGAATGTGGCGCAGGTCCGGCCTCTGAACCAGGCTGGCCACCCAAGCTGCCGCCAGGGTTTTGGTAGTGCGGCGAGCAGTTCGTCGAGGGCGGCGATCCGGATTTCGGCGGTCCGCAGGGCGTGGCGGCTGATTGCGGTGGGGTGGGCCAAGTTGTTGCGGCGGGCTTGCTTTAGCGCGGTTCCGGCGCTTTCCCGCTGCGCTTGCAGGTTCTCGACGTAGGCGTTGCTGCTGGCGGGTTTGTCGTCCCAGTCGCGGCCGACGGCACCGGGGTGGAGAAGTCGGCGTTCTCCGGCCAAGGTCTCGACTTCGATGTAGTGGAGGTCGAGCACCTGGCCGGGGACGATGGCGACGCCGCGGACGATGGCCAGGTTTCGGGTTGACGATGCCGACGGCGTCGACCTGGGCGATTTCGCCGATCAGCGGCCGTCGGTCATCGGTGAGCCAGCGGTTGGCCTCGTCCGGGTCGAGCATCGGGTGCTGATCAGTGGTTCGCGGTGTGGCTGACATGAGAGGTTTCCTTTGCTGGTGGGTTGATTGGAGGGTGGCACGTGAAGCCGACAGTTATTCGGCGGCGTCGTGGACGTCAGTGGGCGGGCAGGTTGGGGGTTCGATCGGCGCGTTCGGCGCAGGTGGGGTGTACAGATGCGAACGCCGATCGGTGGGCGAGGACGATTTGGGCGCCGGCCGGGTAGGAGCCCCAGCACATGCCGCATGTCCCGGCGTAGGTGGCCGGCACCGATTGCGCAGGGCGGGGTGGAGCTGCGGCCTCGGGTGCGTTGATGATGATCAGTGGGCGCTCCGGGGTCGGGCGGATGTGCGAGATGGTGACGGCGGCCGCTGGGTCGAACGGGACCCAGGTTGTGCAGGCGCCATCGGGGTGGATTTCGTCGCCGAGGTCAGCTGTCGACTCCGACGCCCGCGCCAGAACCGTTCATCGCCGACGGTGCAGCCTGGCTGCTTTCGGCCGGCGCCGAGCTGCCCATTACCCGCAGCAGCGCCGTCGACCAACTCGCACCATTGCCGACGTTGACCAGTATCGGCAGACGCGGCGAGGAGACGGTGTTCGTCGATCTGGAACAACTTGGTGCGATCAATCTGACCGGCGACCCGGATGCTTGCCGAGGCCTCTTGACGCACGTCGCCACGGAGCTGGCTCATCAGAGCTGGTCAGACGGCCTCAATGTGACTCTGGTGGGCTGGGGCCGGCGGCTCGTCGCGCTGAACTCCGAGCGTCTGGCCTATGCCGCCACCACCGCCGCGGTACTCCGCGCTCTGCGGACCCGAGTCTCGGCCGTGCCGGAAGCACTGGGCGTGCTCGGCACCGACGTTCTCCGGGCCCGCGCCGGTGACATCGCCGGCGATTCCTGGACGCCGCAGGTGCTGCTGATCGACGCGAGCAACATTCCGGTCCAGGATCTGGCCCAGCTGCAGGTGCGGCTCGCCGAGCTGGCCGGCGCAGGCCGGATCGCCACAGCGGTCCTGATAACCGGTGCGGTCGGGTCATCCACCGCCGAGGTCACAACAGCAGAGGTGACCGCCGCCGGCGTTCTGCGAATGCCCCGCATCCTGGGTGAGGGCACCATCACCGCCGCGTGCATGACCGACGCCGACGTCGACTTGGTCATCGACCTGTTCGACGTCGCCGAGCAGGTTGACCACCCGATCCCGGTCTCCGCCGTCGACGAGCCCTGGGCCGCCGATATGGACAGCTCCGGTGCTCCGGTCCCGGCCGTGGCCATGGAGGAGCCTGTCGACCTCCTGGAGGCACAGAACCACCACCTCGACGAGGCCGACGATCCTGACTCCGTCCCGATGCCGGGGCCCGCCACTCATCGCACCGACCGAGACCGCCTGGCCGAAGTGATGAATGCGGATCCGACCCTGAACGACGACCTCGCGGAATGGCGCCAGGAGACGCCCCGCCGGCCCCGGATCGCCATCTTGGGGACAGCCGAGGTCACTGCGACCGGGGAGATCCCAAAGCGTTTGGCGTGGTTCACCGAAGTGTCGGTCTACCTCGCGCTGCATCGAGGTGGCGTCTCGCTCGACAAGTTCACCGCTGACCTGTGGCCGGCCGAGGGGCGCCCCGGCGAGGCCCGCCAAATCGCCCGGAGCACTCGCAACGAAACGGTCAGCAAGATCCGCCGCTGGCTCGGAACCGATCCGGTGACCGGCGACCTGTATGTGCCGTTGTCGACCGACGGCACCTACAAACTCGAGGATCGACTGCTCGATGTCGAGTTGATGCAACGGCTACGCAAACGCGGAGACGCACGAGTGGAAGCCGGCGACCGGTCGGGCATCGAGGACTACGAAGCCGCGCTGAAACCGGTCCGTGGCCGGCCACTTCCGGAATCCACCCAAGTCTGGCCGACAGTGCCGCGCACCGGGACCGGATGGGGCTGGCTGTCCAACGAAAACCGCAGGGAAGACCTGCTGATGCCCGGTTGGGTCGTCGACGTCGCCCATCGCGCGGTTCAAGCCGCCCTGAGCATCAACGACCTGGAAAAGGGCCGGTGGACTGCAGATCTCGGTCACGAAGCGGATCCCTACTCCGACGTCCCACTGACCGACCTGGTGGTCATCGCGGCCGCGGCCGGCGACATGGCCACCGCACATCGGCACGCCTGGGAAGTCGTCTGGGCCAACGATCTGAACAACGCCGAGGAACTGCCCGAGCACACCTACAACGTCATCAGTCGTGTCTTCCCCAACGGTCTTCTCGCGGTGAGTCGATGAGCGACATCGCAGTGACGGGAACGACTTCAACATCCGGCGGCAACGACGGCACCTCGCTGCGGCAGCTGGTCGCCGGCGTCCGGATCCCGACTTGGACCGCCGCGATCATCGCCCTGGCCGCCGCCGGCTACGCGCTCCGGCACACCCACCCGGCCGGGGTGGCGATCGCCGCCGGCATCATGGCCGCCGCTGCCGTCACCGCCGCGGCGATCGACTACACCTGCCAGCGGCTACCGGACGCGCTGACCTACCCGATCGCAGGCTCCGGCTGCGCGGTTTTTGCCGGGCTGCAGCTCACCGGCGGTCACGCTGGTCTGATCACCGCAGTTGCCGGTGGCCTGGCCTACGGCGGCGGAATGCTGATCATCGCCCTGATCCAGCCGAAGTCATTTCTGCTCGGCGACGTCAAACTCGTTGCCGGTATCGGTGTTTGGGCCGGTGGCCTGGCCGGCTGGGTAGGGATCTATTTCGCGGTCTTACTCGGCCTGCTGCTGGTCGTCCTCACGGGTCGGATCGTCCGTGTCCGCCGGGGCCCGGACGGCGGCGGGTTCAGCGCCGGGCCGGCCCTCGTTCTCGGCCTGATCCTGGCCTTGACCGTCGTCTGAGCTATCCGCTTATGCGCCCCAATTTCTCGTCGTAGAACCGGTCACCTCGGGCACCATTTCGCCATGACCGCCACCGCCAAGGAGACGTTGATGACCATCCGCCAGGCCGCTCGGGATCAATCAGTGGCCGCGGCGGTCATGGCGGAGGCAGCCGAAATCTGGGAGTTGCTTGTCGGTCCCGATGGTCGACCACTGGCCACCACCGGCCCGGCCTACGTCGAGGGAATCGCCCCGGCCGCGGCCTGTTACCTGCTGCCGCTCTGGGCCAGGGAGCAAAGCCGCACCGGAGTGCCGCTGTGGTGGATATGGCCCGACGGCAGCTGGGGCGCCGGCCCCTCCCGGCGCCACGAGCTGCTCCTGGCCGCCGCGCTCGGTCTGGCCGCCCTGGAACACCACAACCCACCGTGGACCGGCCGGACGCTGACCGCTGTCCCTGACACTGCCGGCACCCCCGCCAAACGACCACGGATCGACGACCGTCGACCGGGGATCCTCCAGGCGGTCGAACAGACCCGGATGGAAGTTCGCGATTACGACGATCTGAACCCGGCGACTTCGTCCCGGCCGGCGGCCATCGAAGCGCTGACCCTGGCCGCGGCGTGCTACCTCCTACCGGAAGTCATGCGAGAGAAGGGAGCCTCGGAGGTCCCGAACCTATGGGCGTGGCCAACGAAGGCCTGGATCCACCACGACGACCGTGCCACTGAGCTGATGACCGGAGTTGCGCTTGCTCTGGCTGCCATCGAATTGATGGACGCAGGCACGGCCGGCCACCCGCGACCGCTCACGGTTCTCGCCGGTGGGGTTTCCAACTCCACGAAGACTTGCGGTGCGAACGACTACCGGTAGGACCGCTGGTTTTGGCTGGCCATCCAGGCGACGAAGACGATGCCGCCGAAGATGATTACAGTGACAAGACCTTTGACGCTTATGGGAATGTTGGCGGCAACTCGGTTCAGAGCATCGTTGATAGCCGCGAAAACCCCGCCGACGAAGGTGATACCGGCGGCAGCGTAGCCAACCCATCGGCGACTCCGCGGAGCGGAATAGCCGAGCGCGGCGAGAGCGACTGCGAACACAACGGGCAGGAACAGCCACCAGCGATCAGCGGCGCTGCCGGCTATGTGACGCGCCACCGTGCTGTGCACGATGACTTCCAAAACAGTCGCCACGACCACGCAACTTCCGCTGATCCCCTCCTGCGGGGAGATGTCGTACGTGTACGACTGGGACCAGCCGGTGAAGAGGACCAGGGCGCCGACGGCGATCGCGAACAGGGCGGTTGTGCCCCCCAGACCCAATAGCCAGTTCCACCCGGACCAGTTCGAGAGGTGATGCACTGCAGCGGGGTCGTTCATACCAACGCTCCTAGGCTGGCCGACGCGGCGACGGCTCTGTTGACTCGGACGAAGTAGCGGCGCCGGCGCCGGCGCTGGCGAATTCCCAGCACGATGGCCAGGACGATGGTGAAGGCGGCGATCGACCCGGCCCAGATGAGGTATTCGCGGATCAGGGCGTAGACGTGCTGGCGCAGCGTCTCTACCTGCTCAATGGTTCGGATCGTGGATGCTTCGAGCGGTAGGTCGGCTGACCACGCCCGGAACAGCCGGACGGTTACCCAGGCGCCGATAACCGTCGGGATGGTCAGCGTGACCAGGACAACGGCCCAGGTCCACCACGGTGGTGGCGGGGTCAGGATGTCAAGGCTTCGGTTCTGAGCGCGCGCCTGGTGTCGATCGATGGTCTGAACGATTCCTGCCGTGATCAGCAGGACCAGGCCGCCACCCAGAGACAGCCACGTGAAGATCGCGATCAGACCGGACGGCCACATTCCGGCCGAGGCGCCCGAGCTGTCTTTGATGTTGAAGAGCAGCGAGATTGTTGCTGCGGTGAACATGATCGGAATCATCGCGAACGCAGACGCGCCGGCAGCGCGTAGCAGTCGGTCGGACCGATTCATTCGATGTGCTCGGGACCGGGGATTGATCGCTGGTCTGGCGTAGGCGACCCAGCCCCACCAGAAGGCCGCCGTGATCAGTACCGAGAAGACGTAGATCATCGGCCCGACTCTTTCTTTCCTGCGCGTTCCAAGATGCGATAGACGGTTGCCCGGGAGACGCCGGACATCTCGACCAAGTCCTGGATCGAGTGGCCGGCTTCGTAGAGCCTCATGACAGTGACCTCTTGACCAGCAGTCAGCTTGGAGATTCGGCCGCCGCGGCGCCGACGATCGACGCGTTCCTGTTCGATCCGGGAGACGGCAACATCGCCCTCGAAATCGGCCATGAGGCCTACCGCGGCCCGCAGGTCCGACTTTGCCAGTG
>JBBRDH010000221.1:0-6263 GCA_038204125.1 Mycobacteriales bacterium | reverse complement strand
GACATCGCCCGGCCGGCGGGCTCACTGGCCGGGCGGACCGGCTGGTACAGCACGCCGGTGATCCGGTACCTGGTCGAGACCGGCCAGACCCCCGAGATCCTGGAGGCCTACACCTGGCCGGACACCACCCGTCGCTACTTCGACCGGTGGACCGAGGTCGTCCGCGATGCCCGCAGCGCGATGCTCGCCGCGGCCGCCGACGGCGACCCCGACGCCCCGATCGTTCTCGACGCGATCAAGGCCACCTACACCCGGCTCATCGGCCGGTTCGCTCGGCAGGAGGACGCCCACAACCGCAGCGAGCTGTACCGCCCGGACTGGCGGCTGGCGATCGTCAGCACCGCGAACGCGAACCTGCTCCGCAAGCTGCGCACCGCCGGCCAGACTGCGGATCAGTGGCCCGTCGCGATCTCGACCGACGAGGTGTTCTACCTGTCCGACGAACCGGATCCGGTCGTTGCGTTGCCCGCTCCGTTGCAGCTCGGCGACAGCCTGGGCAAGTTCAAGGTCACCCGCTCCGCACCGGCGACCGAGGAGATCCGGCATGCGCTGACGACCGGTCGGCTCAGCCAGTTCCTGCCGTTGGTGCCCAAGCTCGGTAACCGCTGATGATGGCCAGGTTCCGGCGCCGCGGCCGCGGACCGGTGCAACGGCCGGTCGGCGAGCTGATGGGCCGAGGCCTGACCCGCTCGGCGCCGGCCGGCGACGTGGCCCAGCAGATCGCCGAGCTGGGCGGGAACCGGGCAGTCGCCGAGCGGACCGGTCGATCCGAGCGGACTATCCGTCGATGGGCCCAGACGGGGCAGATCCCGACCCGGGGCGGAGCCCAGAGCAACTTCACCCAGGCAGTGGCCGAGCACCGCAACACGGCGGACTTTCGGCAAGCTCAGGTGGGACAGCGCCGGGAAACGCGGATGCGGAACAACGGGGCCCGGTTCCGATTCCAGGGCATCGCCGGCCCGACCACCGACAGCCCCGGGGCGAGCATCAAACGGCGCAACATCGACTTCCATCTGTCCGGCGACGCGATGGGCGACATCCTGGACGCCTACTACCGCGGCGGCGAGGCTACAGCGCTGGACGCCCTCGGCGACGCCATGGCCCGCGAGTACATGGGCGATGCCCAGTACGGCTGGCACTTCGAGCCGGCAGCCGGCCGACTCGACTTCCTCCGGCACCGCAGCTTCTGACCGAGCAGTAAGACAGGAACGCCCTAACGCATGCGTTAGGACGTTCCTGTCTTACTACCTTACGTCGAGCCCGATGGCTCGATATCGGTGCGGAGTGTTATACCGCTGGAGGCTGGTACCGTCTCATACCCAGAGCACACCAGATGAGATGATGATCCCCGTCATGAACATAATCACCTGCGGCAGGTGCGGTCACGGTGGAGCTCATGCCACGACCCCACCGAAAGATAGCGGCGTCGGCCGGTGCGAGCAGTGCCCTCAATGCCAGAAGGAACGCCAAGCTGAACGGCGCCCGTCCGACACATAGTCCTTACGCCCGAGCCTCGCCTGCGCTCACTTTAGCCAGCAGCGCCCGAGCGAACAGTGCCGGCAGTGAGGTGGCGTAGCCGGCCGCCACGATCGACCGCGCTCGGGCCCACGACGCCTCGGGCAGCGTGATCTGCCGGGCCTTGCCGCTCGTCTGTTCATGGAACGACCGGGGCCCGGTCGACAGCCGAGCGACGGCAGGAAACGGGCGACCCTCGTTGTGCTTCTGCTCGATGGCCGACATGGTCTCGTCCAAGGCCACCCCGACCAGCTCCTGAAGCGTGCCGGCGGCGCCGGCTGCGACCGCGGCCTTGCCCTGATCCCACAGCGCGTCCGTGATAGGGATCGACCGCTTCCTCACCTCTCCCCCGCCCTCGGTACTCGCAGCGGCCGGCACCGATGACTGCGCCTGAGTCCGAGGCACGGTGGCCACCGGCTGGTCCTGCGGCGTGAGGTGATCGATCACCGCCAAGGCCAGCTGGTCCGGATCCACCGAATCCAGGACCGTGCGGTCGCCGGCCAGTGGCAGCTCGGGCTCCTGCGCGTCGTTGTAGCGGGCTCGCACTCGCCCGACGCTGGGATGTGCGTGGGACAGGTCGACCATGACGACCGGGACCCGGCCGCGGGCGAGATGCCAGGCCTGCGTGCGGCCGCGGACGACGAGCCAGCCACGCGCCTGCATGGCTGAGGTCACCAGAGACCAAATGGCGGCGCTGACGCCGGCGCCGCGGAGGAAGACGGCAGGCGTGAGTTGCGGAACCGGCACGTCATCGCCGACGGTTTCATCGAGCATCTCGTAGAGACCGTTGCGGTTTTTGGTGCCGAGTGTGGCGGCGATCTCGGTGACCAGCGCGCCTGCGGCTTTGGCATCACGCACTGCCTGCCGGCGGATCCGCTGGCCTACTTCGGCCTCCCGGTCGACGATCGCCAGATGAGCCAGGGCGCGGTGCGGCGTGGTCATATCGATCCGGGTCGGCTCATCCGGCAAATGTACCGTTTTCATACATGTGGTCGTGTTCATGATGTTCGGTCCTCTGGCGGTATGGGTGTATAGCGGTAACGCCTTAACGCATGTGTTAGGGCGTTGCCGCTATATCGCGTTGACTACTTCTTGGTCCCAGGCGGGCGAAATCTGCTGTGCAGCCGGTGGAGTGGTTGTCGTCTACTGAGTCGCCGGGTGGTCCAGACTCCTCTGGGCTGTCAGCTGCTCGCGGAAGAACTTCTCCGGTCAAGGCGTCATGGATTTCCGCCACGGATCCGCTGAGGTAGATCACGACGCGCTCATCGACCAGGTCGACAATCTCCACCTCGGCCCGAGCCGCACTATCGGTGTCCCGTAGTGCTGCAGTCACCAGGCCGAGCAGGGCTGCCCTGACCTGCCCATAGGTGGGTTCGACTTGCTGACGCTCCTCGGGGGCGCCGGTGATTCGTAGGGTGGTGGCGTACATATCGCTCTGTTCGCAAACATGGTCTTTCTCCTTGCTGGGGTGTGAGGGGCCATCTCCCTCTCGGTGTACCTGCACCATACATAGTTCAGTTGTCCGATGCTACCTGGGGTCCTGCGCTTCGGGTGGTCGAACTGGGGGAGGAGCGACGGCGAGCCAACTGGGCGGGGACCAGGTCGCCGCCGCAGCCGCTTCCTCTACCCATAACCGCCGTCACACCGGTGTGAGGTGTGCGGTACGGTCCCCCCACGAAATTCAGGGATCGGTACCAGACATCTGGGGGTCTTCAATGAAGCATCGGCATCTCTTGACGGTCGTTGCTGCAATAGCAGCGACGGTCGGCGCAACAACCAACGCCACCGCAGCGACGAGCGGCATCGTGAAACCCAACGACGTGGCCACCGACTGGTCGACCTGCTTGTACGCTCCGGCGCCGAATGACACATATCACGTGGCCGACACTTTCGCCCATAGCATTGCCATCGTCTGCGGGCGAAAAGATCTACCACCGGTACAAGGGTTTGGTGTTCGACATGTCAAGGAAGGCCACGCCTACAACTCCAACACCGACGCTTGCATCCGTAAAATTATCAGCAAGGGAGTTTCTGCCCCCGCATCCGGAGATGGCAACCTGGCCTACAAGTATCCTTCAGGTGGGGAAATCGGCTGGGTCATCTACACAAAGTTTCCCGCACTGACCCCGGTGTCAGAGACCTATTCAGTGGTCACCGCCTACCTCCAGGGATGGCCAAACAGCACCGCCCAGTGGGACAAGTGCACCAAACTGTGAGCACTGAGCAGAAAATTCATGTCTTCGCCGCCTTGGACAACGGTTTCGCGCACACCGGCAACCATCCAGCCGAGCTCGGCGACACCCTTACCGCCTACCTTTCGTTGATGCCAGTAGTGCCGTTTGCCCGAGCGTTTACAAACACCACTAACATCTTTAATGACTCAACGCCGGTTCAATCTTCCCCCGACGATCGCACATGGTGGCTTCCCACCCCATACGGGGCCGTATTTACGAGGGTGCCCGACCGTGTCAGAAATCCGCAGCAGTACTCTTTACATATTGTATCTAGCGATGCTATTCCCTCCCATGCCCCGCCCGGATGCGTCCCGTTTCGGCTGCAGCTGGATCGAACTAGGGATATTTACTGCGATACCCGTCCCACGGCAGCATATTTTGAATGGATACCCGACAGCGAAAGACTGGTCGATACCGGCGACTTCCGGCCGACAGACTTCACAATGGGCCGGTTCCCACCACCGCTGAACCGGCCTGTCGCGGCCCTACTCAATGTCACCCTGCTCAACCCCTTAGTTTTTCCACCTGATAAGGTATGAATTCGCAACGCAATGTCTGGGCCTGCTTCAATCAAGGCTGGTCTGACGAGGCTAGGAACGGCTTCAGAGGTACCGGGCGGGTACTAAGGCTGGGCCAGTGTGCCGGACCGGCCAGAGATCGAGTATCGATCAACCGGGGGTCGCCATCCACCCGATAATCCGCCATAAACCGCTGTCTCGTTTGTGCCATGAAGGCGGAAGCCGAAACCTCGCAACCGTCGGTCGCGAGCGCCGAACCTCTCGGCGAATCGGAACAGGAGGAATTTGACAAGATCAGCCCGCCCCAAATGCTTTACAACTGGGCCACCAAAGTCGCCTGGCCAAGCAACTTCCACTCAACAAATAAACGTAAGGATATCCCTTGTCGAAACGATCGATTCTGACGACGCTTTTCTGCGCGGTCGCAATGATGGCTGCCCCCCTCAGTGCCAACGCAGCCACACAATCAATTGGTCGTGTGCCAGCGCACCAAAAGTGCGACGTACATTTATCCAAAAATGTGAACTTCAAGCCGACCATGACCTGTTCTACATCGACGCTCAGTTATTCTACCGAAGTGCTTAGCGAAACTCTCTCCCCGGCTGCTAGCGGGACTCTCTTAGTGTCCTTCTACCGGGACCAGGGTTTCGGAGGTCAAAGTGTTTTCATCAAAGGGAACGATGGTCCCTGTGATTCATCCGGATACGGCATCAAGAGCATGGGCACCGCAGAGGGTTGGTGGTATACGATCGACCCTGTGGGCGAAGCCGTGCTCCAAAGCGCTTCCTCCTATCGGGTATACAACAGCTGTAACGAAACCATCATGTATACGGGTGGAAATTATGGGGGTACTAGTAGCGGCGCTCGTTTCGGGGATCAAACCTTCGTCGGTAACACGTTCAATGACAAGATTCGCTCCTTCCGCATGATGTTGGGCTAATGCTAAAGGTTTGTATGGAACGCCGTTCGTGGCTACGTCGGCGCCTACAATTCCTGACGAAATTCGGACCGAGGGGCGGCGGCGGGGATTAACTTGCCGAGGCCCGTGGGCTGGATCCTGGGCTGGAAGGTGACTCCTCGTGGGCGCCGGCGATTCGTAGGGTGGTGCCGTACATCTCGCTCTGTTCGAGCATGATCTTTCTCCTCGCTGGGTGTGTCATCTCCCTCTCGGCGCGGTGCGGGTGAGCCGGGCTTATGGTCAGGTCAGAGGCTGATCTGGTCCGGGGGTACCGACTTGCGGAACACCCGGCCCAGGCTGGCCGGGGTGGTGAAGGCGATCGAGATCCTGGTCTTGCCGACCGCGGTGGTCAGGCCTCGCCGCCAATACCGGTAGGCCAGGACGTACGCGGTGGGGCCGGGCTCGATTCGAGCACCGGCCGCCGACGGCCGGCTGTCCTGCACATCGTGCATGGTCAGCCACTGGGGAGCAGAGCGGCATCCTCGATGTCGCGGTCGACGTACTGGCCCAGTACTCGGACAAGTCGGCCGGTCGGTCAGCTCGGCGCCCGAAGGCGCGGCCGTCGATCCAGACGCTGACTCGGGTGTAGAGCGTTCCGGCTCCGTGAGATCGCGGCCAGTCGGTGGCGACGATGCGGAGCTGGCGGTCGCGGTAGGTCTCGTCGTGGTCGATGCGGGTGGAATCGTTGGTGCTGGCCCGGTAGGCCAGGGTGTCGTAGATGTCTGCATTTGTGCTGGTCATGGTCGGTCCTGATTATCACAGGTGAAAGGTAAGTGATGAACACAGGTGTTATGTCGTTGTAGCGATGCGGCGGTATGTCCGGCTCGATCTGAGCTCGTGGGCCCGGGCCAATCTGGCCCGGGCCCACGGGGTTACGCGGTGACCAGATCCGTCAGGGCCTGCAGGACCTCCGGCGCCAAGGCGACGGAGTTGCCGTCTTCGTTGACCCCGCCGGTGAACACCGCAGTGCCGAAGTACGGCTGGGCGGTGAAACCGTAGGCCTGGGCGACTTTGGTGATTGTCCAGTTCGGGGTGGAG
>JBBRDH010000220.1:0-6293 GCA_038204125.1 Mycobacteriales bacterium | reverse complement strand
GAGCTGGCCGGCGGCGGCGTAGTCGGCGTGCGGCGCCAAGAAGCCGAGAGTGTTGTAGCCCCAGTAGTTGCGCAGTCCCTGGTCGAGCAGCGTGCTGTCCTGCACGAACTGGTGCACCGGCATCAGCTCGATGGCCGTGATGCCGAGCGAGGTGAGGTGGTCGATGACGGCCGGATGCGCCACACCGGCATAGGTGCCCTGCTGGCTCTCCGGAACGTCCGGGTGCAGTTGGGTGAGGCCCTTGACGTGAGTTTCGTAGATGACGCTCTCGTGGTACGGAATGCGCAGCAGTCGATCGCCGGTCCAGTCGAAGTACGGGTTGATCACCACCGCCTTCAACGTGTGCGGCCCGGAGTCGGCGTCATTCTGTGAATCCGGGAATCCCAGGTTGTAGCTGAACAGCGACGGATCCCAGTCGATGTTCCCGGTCACCGATTTAGCATATGGATCGAGGAGGAGTTTGTTGGGATTGCAGCGCCGGCCTTCGGCGGGGTTGTACGGGCCGTGGACGCGATAACCATAGGCCTGGCCCGGCTGCACGGTGGGCAGGTAGCAATGCCAGACATAGGCATCGACCTCCGGCATGCTGATCCTGGTCTCGGATCCATCCTCGGCGATCAGACACAATTCGACGCGCTCGGCGATTTCGCTGAAAATTGCGAAATTGGTACCTGTTCCATCGAACGTGGCCCCCAATGGGTAGGGGGTACCGGGCCAAATCTCCATCTGAACTCCTCGATCACAGTGGCGATGACTCGCCGGGGCGGCCCCCGTCTTTGGAGGCGCGCACGACAGGAGCCCCGATCGGGCTCCCGAAGGCCAAAGAATAGCCAAGGGTGGTGCGCGGGTCGTCCGCGCTGACCTTCCTGCGCAGTGGTTACCGCGCCGACAGGACGGCAAACGTGATGATCGACTCCCCGGTCTGGACCCGGGGCGGTTGATGGAGCCAAGTTGTCGGTGCCCTCGATTACCCTCGGACCCGTGCCCGATCCGTCCACCTACCGACCCGCCCCTGGGTCGATCCCCGAGTCGCCGGGGGTATACAAATTCCGGGATCGGACCGGCCGGGTGGTCTACGTCGGCAAGGCGAAGAGCCTGCGATCGCGGCTCAACTCGTACTTCGCCGACATCGCGTCCATGCACCCGCGAACTGCGCAGATGGTCACCACCGCCGCCTCGGTGGAGTGGACCGTGGTGTCGACCGAGGTCGAAGCACTACAGCTCGAGTACAACTGGATCAAGGAGTTCGACCCGCGGTTCAACGTCCGGTACCGGGACGACAAGTCGTACCCGGAACTGGCGGTCACCCTCGGCGAGGAGTTCCCCCGCCTGCAGGTGATGCGCGGCCCGCACCGCAAGGGCGTCCGCTACTTCGGGCCGTACGCCCATGCCTGGGCGATCAGGGAGACGCTGGACCTGCTCCTGCGGGTGTTCCCGGCCCGGACCTGCTCGGCGGGTGTGTTCAAGAGGTCGACCCAGATCGGCCGGCCCTGTCTGCTCGGGTACATCGGCAAGTGTTCAGCGCCCTGCACCGGACAGGTCAGCGTCGACGAACACCGTGAGATCGTCGACAGCTTCTGCGACTTCATGGCCGGCCGGGCCGATCCGCTCATCCGCCGGATGGAAAAACAGATGGCCGTCGCCGCCGCCGATCTCGACTTCGAGAAGGCCGCCAGACTCCGGGACGACCTCGGAGCGCTCCGCCGGGCGGTGGAGAAGCAGGCGGTGGTGCTCGGCGACGGGACGGACGCCGACGTGATCGGAATCGCTGCCGACAACTTGCTGGCCGCCGTTCAGGTGTTCCATGTCCGGGGCGGCCGCGTCCGCGGGCAACGGGGCTGGATCGTCGACGTGGACGAGGAGACGGCGGATCTGTCGGGGACCGGCCGGCTGGTCGAGAACTTCCTGTTGCAGTTCTACGGCGGCCGGGCGGCCGACGACGGGGCGACCGCCGTGCCGCGGGAGATCCTGGTGCCGGCACTGCCGCCCGACCCCGACGACATGTCCGAGTGGCTCTCCGGCCTCCGCGGCTCCAAGGTGTCACTCCGGGTCGCGCAGCGGGGCGACAAGCGGGACCTGGCCCAGACGATCGAGCGGAACGCCGCCGACGGGCTCGCCCAGCACCGGCTCAAACGGGCCAGTGACCTGACCGCGCGCTCGGCCGCGTTGGTCGAGGTTGCCGAGACGCTCGGAATGGACGCCGCGCCGCTGCGTATCGAGTGCATCGACATCTCCCATGTGCAGGGGACCAACGTGGTGGCCTCGCTGGTGGTGTTCGAGGACGGGCTGCCCAAGCGCAGCGACTACCGGCGGTTCGCGATCCGGGACCGGCCGGGCGACGACGTCGCATCGATCGCCGAGGTGGTGCGCCGTCGGTTCACCCACGGGGTCGCCGGGCGGGACCCGCAGGAGCCCCCGGTCGAGCCGCCGACCGAGTCCCTGGTCGAGTCACCAACGGCGGACCTGGCCGGGCCCCCGCCGGGCATCAACCCGGAGACCGGACGGCCGCGGCGCTTCGCCTACCCGCCGCAACTGCTGGTGGTCGACGGCGGGGCGGCCCAGGTCAACGCCGCTGCAGCGGTGCTGATCGACCTGCAGATCGCCGACGTCACTGTGTGCGGGCTGGCGAAGCGGCTCGAGGAGGTCTGGGTGCCCGGCGAGGACGACCCGGTGATCTTTCCGCGGACCAGCGAGGCCCTCTACCTGCTGCAGCGGCTGCGGGACGAGGCGCACCGCTTCGCGATCACCTACCACCGGGAGAAGCGGTCGAAATCGATGACGGTGTCCGCCCTCGACGGGGTGCCGGGCCTTGGGCCGGCCCGTCGGACGACGCTCATCAAACACTTCGGCTCGGTGGCGGCCCTGCGCCGGGCAGGTCAGGACGACATCGCCGCGGTGCCCGGCTTCGGCAAACGCACCGCCGGGGCGGTGTTCACCGCACTGCACCCGGACGGAACCCAGGACACCGTTGCCCAGGACAGCGTCGCCCAGGACAGCGTTGCCCAGGACACCGGTGCCATACTCGGGACTTCGACCGGGCGGCACGGGGTGGTGCCCGGTGTGGGAGGTGACGGGTGACGGCGCAGACAAATTCGGGCGATCTCGGGCCGCCGCCGGGTGCTGGACCGGTGGGCATCGAGGTGGCGATCGTCTCCGGGCTGTCCGGTGCCGGCCGGTCCACCGCAGCCAAGTGCCTGGAAGACCTCGGCTGGTTCGTCGTTGACAACCTGCCCCCCGAACTCATCGCGACCATGGTCGATCTGGGCTCCAGGGCACGCGGCGAACTCACCAGGATCGCGGTTGTGCTGGACGTCCGGTCCCGTGCGTTCACCGAAGATCTCGCGGCCGTCATCAAGGATCTCGACACCCGCGGGTACCGGCCCCGGTTACTTTTCCTGGAGGCCAGTGACGCCGCCCTGATCCGCCGGTACGAGGGAAACCGCCGGGCCCACCCCCTGCAGGGGGGCGGCCGGATCGCCGATGGCTTGGCCGCCGAGCGCTCCCTGCTCGCGTCGCTCCGGGACGAGGCGGATGTCATCATCGACACCACCGACCTGTCCGTCCACCAGCTGCGTGACCAGGTGGAACGAGGCTTCACCGTCGGGCCCCGGTCGGCCGCGCTGACCGTCTTGAGCTTCGGCTACAAGTACGGCCTCCCGCTCGATGCCGACCTCGTCATCGACATGCGTTTCCTGCCCAATCCGTTCTGGATACCCGAGCTCAAGGATCTGACCGGCCGTGACGCCGCCGTGTCCGAATACGTCCTGTCGCAGGACGGTGCCGACGAGTTCCTGACCCGGTACGTGGAGCTGCTCAAGCTGGCCGGCGGCGGCTACCAGCGGGAGGGCAAGCGCTACCTGACCGTGGCGGTCGGCTGTACCGGCGGCAAGCACCGGTCGGTCGCGGTCGCCGAGGAGCTGGGTGTCCGGCTGGCCGACGACGCCACCACCGTCCGCGTCGTCCACCGCGACCTGGGACGCGAGTAGTGGCGGCCGACGCGGCGCCCCCGGTGGTGGCGCCCAAGATGGTGGCGCCCAAGGTGGTGGCACTGGGCGGGGGGCACGGCCTGCACGCCATCCTGTCCGCGCTGTGCCTACTCGAAGCCGATGTGACGGCGGTGGTGACGGTCGCCGACGACGGCGGTTCCTCTGGACGGCTGCGCCGCGAGGTGGCCGGGATCGTGCCGCCAGGGGATCTGCGAATGGCGTTGGCCGCCTTGGCTTCCCCATCCCCCACCGGGCGGCTGTGGGGTCGGACGTTCCAGCATCGGTTCACCGGTGAAGGCGCGCTGACCGGACATCCGGTCGGCAACATCGTCATGGTGGGCCTGACCCAGGTGCTCGGCAATACCGTCGACGCGCTGGACGCGATGGGCGACCTGCTGGGCGCCCGGGGCCGGGTGCTGCCGATGTCGTGTCACCCGCTCGACATCGTCGCGGAGGTCGAGGGGCTCGAGGACGATCCGGCGACCCTCCGCCGGATCCGGGGACAGGTCGCGGTGGCCGCCACCCCCGGCCGGGTCAGGTCCGTCACCCTGGAACCTTCCGATGCCCCAGGCTGCCCGCAGGCCCTGGCAGCGATCGGGGCGGCCGACCTGGTGATCCTCGGACCTGGATCGTGGTTCACCAGTGTGCTGCCGCACCTGTTGCTGCCCGATGTCGCCGCGGCCTTGAGCAGGACGGCTGCCCACCGGCTGGTGGTGTTGAACCTGGCGCCGCAACCCGGTGAGACGGAGGGCTTCTCGCCGGAACAGCACCTCGACGTGCTCTCCGCCCACGCCCCCGGATTTCGGATCGACACGGTGCTGGCCGACACGGCCGCTGTCGCCTCGCCGCGTCGCCTCGCCGCGGCCACCGACCGGCTCGGGTGCCGGCTCGACCTTGCGCCCGTTGCCCGCCCGGGAACCGACCAGCACGATCCGGTTGCGTTGTCGGCGGCGCTCGCTGTGGTGATCGACCGGGCGATGTCCGGTTAGCGGCGGTGTCGGGGTAGAACTGAGACCGGCGTGTCGTGACGGTCGCGCCGTGCCCGGCCGGCAGGCGGGGGCCGCCGCATTCGACCCGTGAGCGGCCCATCTGGCAGGAACTCCGGCTTCGAACAGGCTCAGCCCGAACGGTTTCACCCGGTGGCGATCGCATCGGTGGCATCACCAGCATTCGCAGGGCCGGCGGCAGCAGACAAGTACACACATGGGGAGCGCAACGGATGGCAATGACGGCTTCGGTCAAGGACGAACTCAGCCGGGTTGCGGTCCCGAAGGTCTCGGCGCGCAAAGCCGAGGTGTCCACAGTGCTGCGCTTCGCCGGGGGCCTGCACATCGTGGCCGGCCGGGTGGTCGTCGAGGCCGAGTTGGACACCGGCGCCGTCGCCCGCCGACTCCGCCGGGAGATCGGTGAGCTGTACGGGCACATGGCCGAGGTGCAGGTCCTGTCCGCGTCGGGATTGCGCAAGGGCACCCGGTTCGTGCTGCGAGTAGTGGCCGGCGGGGACCAGTTGGCCAGGCAGACCGGCCTGCTCGACCAGCGTGGCCGCCCGGTGCGCGGCCTGCCCGCGCAGATCGTCGCCGGCTCGGTGGGGGACGCCGAAGCCGCCTGGCGAGGTGCGTTCCTCGCCCACGGATCGCTGACCGAGCCGGGCCGGAGCGCTTCGCTGGAAGTCACCTGTCCGGGCCCGGAAGCCGCCTACGCACTCGTTGGTGCGGCCCGCCGGATGGGGATCGCCTGCAAGGCCAGGGAAGTCAGAGGGGCCGACCGGGTGGTCGTCCGCGACGGTGACGCCATCGCTGCCCTGCTGACCAGGCTCGGCGCGCACATCTCGGTGCTCGCCTGGGAGGAACGCCGGATGCGCCGGGAGGTCAGGGCAACGGCGAACCGGCTGGCGAACTTCGACGACGCGAACCTCCGCCGGTCGGCCAGAGCCGCGGTCGCCGCGAAGGCCAGGGTCGAACGGGCCATGTCGATCCTGGGTGCGGACGCACCGGAGCACCTGGCCCAGGCCGGCCGGCTCCGGATCGCCCACGGCCAGGCTTCCCTCGAAGAACTCGGCCAGCTCGCCGATCCGCCGATGACCAAGGACGCCATTGCCGGCCGGATCCGCCGGCTCCTCACGATGGCCGACAAGCGCGCCCAGGAAACGGGTGTTGCCGATACAGAGTCGGCGGTTACCGCGGACATGTTGGACTCGGAGTGACTCTCCGTTCGAAGCTGGTGCGGGTGACCGACGCCATCGACCCGTCGGCGGTCACCGCGGCCATGTTGGACTCGGAGTGACTTTCCGTTCGACGCTGGTGCGGG
>JBBRDH010000219.1:0-6312 GCA_038204125.1 Mycobacteriales bacterium | reverse complement strand
CTCGCCAGGGCCGGCACGGGCGGGCCGTTCAACCACCTGGTGCGGTGACGCCGCCGTTCACCCCGGGCAGGCCACCGTTCAGCAGAGCGGTGACACAGGTCAGCGAAGCGGCCGGTCCGCCTCGGGGGGCAGCCATTTCGTGCGAAGAGTAGCCAACGTCCCGTTGATCTTGAGCAGGTCGATGGCTGTCGAGATGCAGCCGGTCAGTGCGGACCCGGCAGGCAGCACCATCCCGAACTGGGCCGGGACGCCCTGGCCGCCTGGAAGTTGGCCGACGATCTGGACTTTCGAACCCGCTTCCAACGCGGACGGGGTGGCGAGAGCCACCGCATCAACGGCGCCCGACGTCAACGCCGCCAGTGCTGAGGAAGCCGAGTCGAATCGACGCTGGGCGGCTATCGGGCGCACGTGGGCGGACGCCGAGCCGACCGCTTCGGGCCCGGCCGCCCCCATTCGCAGTGCTGCCAGACCGGCCAACCCCTTGCCGACGGTTCGGCCCGGGCGCACCACCACCGACACAGTGACCGGGAAATAGCCGGTCGAGTAGTCGACCGCCCCTGCCCGGTCGGGCGCGATGAATTCACCGACAGCGGCGTCGAAACCGGCTGCCGTCCCCGTCGTGATCGACGTGGCGGGGCGGGTCACCCAGGAGAGCTGATCCGGCCGGAAGCCGAGCAGTCGTGCGACGGCCGCCGCGACGCCGGCCTCGAAACCGCCGCCGGACAGCGGCGCTCCGACGAACCACGGCGCCCGGGGGGTCTCGGTCCTGGCGAACGTGATCCGGCCCGCCACATGGGTTTTCAACCGAGCTGTCGAGCACTGCGGGAGCGGGGTCGCCACAGAGCCCGCGTCGGATGTCACCAGTGCCGCCGTCGATCCGGGCGCCGCCGTGGTGAGCAGCGCCGACGTCGCAACGAGCGGCCCAGCTGCCGGGGCGGCGGGGTCCGGCCGGACCGCCGACGACTGCGACATCGCGACAGCGGAAGTCGCGACCGCACCCGACTCGGCCGACCCCCGTACGGCGCAGGAGCTGACGGCAAATGCGGTGACGGCGAGCGCCGCCGCCCACAGCAGCCCGTTGATCCTGTTCACGGCCCACCCCTCCCGTGTGCCCGGCCCGGTTCCCGGGCGGCCGATCCGTTTCGCGCCTGCGTCGGTGAGCGGATCGGGGCTCTTGGGAAGTCCGTCGACGCCGGGACCAGATCTGTCGGGATGACAGGATTTGAACCTGCGACCCTCCGCTCCCAAAGCGGATGCGCTACCAAGCTGCGCTACATCCCGTGGCCCGCCCGCGCACCGGCGCGACATGCCGGGACCAGCCTAACCGTTGGGCTACGATCGAACTGCACAATTCCTCCCGATTGCAGCCGGGGTTCGAGCGGAATGTTGCAGCCGGATATTATTTGAGTGCAGTGCGGGCGTAGCACAATGGTAGTGCCTCAGTCTTCCAAACTGATTACGCGAGTTCGATTCTCGTCGCCCGCTCCACCGCCGGCTCCGTCGACCGGCCCGCAGCCGATGGATCCCGACGCAGGTGTCAACGGCAGCACGGTGGATCATTGCCACCGATCGGCAGCCGAGATCGGCACCGGCGATCACCACCCGAGAAGAGCGATGATGACTGTCCGCAAGGTTGCCCTGCTCACCGCGGGCGGATTCGCCCCGTGTCTGTCCTCCGCCGTGGGGGGCCTCATCGAGCGCTATACCGAACTTGCGCCCGAGGTGGAGATCATCGCCTACCGGCACGGCTATCAAGGCCTGCTCGCCGGCGACTTCCTCACGGTGACGCCGGAAATTCGGCGCAATGCCGGCGTGCTGCACCGCTTCGGCGGTTCGCCGATCGGCAACTCCCGAGTGAAGCTCACCAACGCGAAGGATCTCCTTCGGCGGGGGCTCATCAAGGACGGCGACGACCCGCTCCAGGTGGCGGCCGACCGGCTGACGGCCGACGGCGTCGACGTGCTGCACACCATCGGCGGGGACGACACCAACACCACCGCAGCGGATCTGGCAGCATTCCTGGCATCCAACGGGCACTCGCTGGTCGTCGTCGGACTACCCAAGACCATCGACAACGACGTCATCCCGATCCGGCAGTCGCTGGGCGCCCACACGGCCGCCGAGCAGGGCGCCGAGTTCGCGTGGAACATCATCGGCGAGCACAACTCCGGGTCCAGGATGCTGATCGTCCACGAGGTGATGGGACGGCACTGCGGGTGGCTGACCGCGGCCACCGCCGGCGCCTACCGCAAGATTCTCGACGGCAAGGAATGGCTACCGGAGATCGGATTGACCCGGCAGGCCTGGGACATCCACGCCGTCTACGTGCCGGAGGCGCAGTTCGATCTGACGGCCGAGGCGGCTCGGTTGCGGACCGTGATGGATAAGGTCGGCAACGTCACCATCTTCCTGTCGGAGGGGGCCGGGATGTCGACAATCGTTGCCCAGCTGGAGGAGTCGGGCGCGGAGGTGCCGCGTGATCCCTTCGGTCACGTGCGGCTCGACGAGGTCAATCCCGGGGCCTGGTTCGCCAAGCAGTTCGCCGAACGGCTTGGTGCCGAAAAGGTGATGGTGCAAAAGTCCGGCTACTACTCCAGGGCGGCCGCGGCCAATGTCGAGGATCTCCGATTGATCAAATCGATGACGGACCTTGCCGTCGACTGCGCACTGCGGGGCGAACCCGGCGTGATCGGGCACGACGAGGAAGCCGGCGACCGGCTCCGGGCGATCGAGTTCAACCGGATCAAGGGCGGAAAACCGTTCGATCTGACCTCGCCCTGGTTCGTCGACCTGCTGGCCGGCATCGGCCAGCCGCCCGCGGTCGCCTCGGCCGCGCACTGAGTCGGAAGCGAACCAGCCTCACGTCGGGGAGCCCCGGCGGAACTCATCGGGCATGCTGACCGGATGGAGTCCTCCGCCGACCGCGCCCTGGCTCACCGCCCCCGGCGGCGGTCATCCGGCCGGGCCGCCGGTCCGCCGGATCCAGCCCCGCCGGACGGCGACGGTCAGCCGGCGACCCTGACGCCCGCCGGGGAGACCCGGCCGCCGGACCGGGATTCGGCTGGCTCGAATTCGGGCGTGCACGTGACCGCAGCCCCGAAAAGTGAACCCGCAGCGGCGGTGTGGCCCGCCGAGCCTGGGCCCCCGCCTGCCGGTGAGGTACAGCGCAGGCGTCGCCGTGGCCAGCGGGACACTCCCGAGGTCGGCCACCCGACGGGTCAGGCCTACACCGGTTCGGGGGACGCCACGACAAGGACCGACCGGGGGTCCGATCCGGTCAACCCGGTTCGGGGCGCGGGTGGCGGACGATCCCCCGTCGCCGGTCGCCCCGAGCGTCGCCGTGGCGACTCGGCCATGGACCGTTCGCTACGCGCTCTGGTGTCCATCAGGACCACTCAGCTTCCGCCCACGGTCGCCCTGCGCGCCAGGGAGTTCGCCAATCCGTCCCCTGCCGATCTGGCCGAAGCCGAGCGGAGCCTGGTGCTGGTGCGGCGGTTCTACGTGCCGCCCACGCCGTTGACGACGGGCAGCGGTTCCGGAACATCACCTGGGACATCAACAGGGACATCCCCCGGGACACCTACCGGTGCATCCACCGGTCGTCGATCGGCCGGCGGGGCGGGCACCAACCCCGGCGAACAGGCCAACGGCGAACCCCGATCCGGCGGCGGTACCGGCGGTGGCGCCGGAGCCAGGAAGAACGGAGCCGCAAGCCCCCGCAGTGGACGGGAGCACGCCACCGGGCGGGGCAGCGGTCCGGACAGGGCCGACCGACCGACCGGTGGGCGCCGGGGCAGCCGGAACGGCGAACCGCCGCGCAGCTGAGGCTCGTTCAGCTCGGAAGCGCCTGCGGACCGGGTGCGGCTTCGTAGTCGGCAAGCATCTGGATCCGCCGCTGATGCCGGGGGTCGTGGGAGAAGTCGGTGGCCAGGAACGTGTCGACGATCGCCGCTGCGGTAGGCACGTCGTGCATCCGGGCCCCGACCGCGACCACGTTCGCGTCGTTGTGCTGGCGAGCCAGTTCCGCCGTCTGCAGCGACCAGGCCAGCGCGGCACGGACACCGCCCACCTTGTTGGCGGCAATCTGCTCGCCGTTGCCCGATCCACCGATGACGATGCCCAGGCTTCCCGGGTCGGCCACCACCCGACGACCGGTTTCCAGACAGTAGGGCGGGTAGTCATCCTGGTCGTCGTGGACGTGGGCCCCCAGATCGGTGACGTCATGTCCGGCGGCCGAGAGCCGCGCCACCAGAAACGATTTCAGCTCGAGGCCCGCGTGGTCAGAACCCAGATAGACGCGCATGGGAACAGTTTGTCAGCTACTCCCGCGCCTCGGCCCGGTGGACCCCGCACGAGCGGTGTCGGCCAACGGCTTCATGGCACCACCAGCACCGGGAACTTCTGCGTCGACACCACCGCTCTGGACACCGACCCCGACGCGATGCGGTGGACGAACTCGGCGAATCCGCGGTGGCGCTTGCCGACAACCACCAATGCCGCATCCCGTTCCTCCGCGATCCGGATGATCTCCCCGGCCGCCTCGCCGGTGGCCGACACCAGCTCCCAGGCCACGCCGTCGACGTCTCCGGATTCGGCCACCAACCGGCGGAGATCCGCTTCGATGGCCTCCTCGGCAGGGTCGGTGAGCCCCGTTTCCTCCGGTATCGGAACATAGCCGTCCACCATCGGCAGGCTCCGTCGGCGTACGTGCACCAGAAGCACCGATCGTCCCGCAGCCCTGGCCAGGAATACGCCGGCCCGCAGCGGACGACCGCACGCATGCGCGTCGTCGATCCCGATCACCACCGGCCCGGAGCGGAGGTCTGGTGGCAGCGGGATCCCGGACGGGCCGGTGCTGGCTGTCTGGCTCATGGCTCACCAATCCTGACGACGCTCACCCGGTCGTCCGACATGCCTGTGGTGCGACCGTTCCGCACCAACCTAGCCCCGGGCACGCCCGCCCACCAGCACGGTCGACGTGAACAGGTCCGCGTATGGTTCAGCTGAAGTTCAGCTCGCCCGTCCTGGTGCGCTTGATCTCGAAGAAGTTCGGGAAACCGGCCAGCGTCACCGTTGCGTCCCATAGTTTCCCGGCCTCTTCGCCGCGGGGAATGCTGGAGATCACCGGGCCGAAGAACGCAGTCCCGTTGACGTGGATGGTCGGTGTCCCGACGTCCGGCCCGACTGCGTCCATGCCGGCCCGGTGACTCGCCCGCAACGCCTCGTCGTAGTCGGTGGAGTCGGCGGCGGCGGCCAGGGCTGCCGGCAGGCCAACCGCCGCAAGAGATTCCTCGATCACCACGGCGAAGTCCTTGTTGTCCTGATTGTGGATCCTGGTGCCCATGGCTGTGTAGAGGTCGGGCAGCACGCCGTCGCCGAACTGGGCGGCAGCTGCGATGGCGACCCGGACCGGCCCCCATGCCTTCGCCATCAGCGCCTGGTACCCGTCGGAAAGATCGCGGCCCTCGTTGAGTACCGACAGGCTCATCACATGGAACTCGACCGCTATGTCCCGGACCTCGGCGACTTCCAAAATCCAGCGGGAGGTGATCCAGCAGAAGGGGCACGCGGGGTCGAACCACAGGCCCGCGGTGTCCTTCTGCCCGTCCTTGCCGGCGGCGGCCCTAGCATCGGCGAGGGTCGCGGTCATGGCTTCGGTGGATGTCATGTCGTCGACAACGCCTTCCCGACGGGCGATGTTCCCCGAACCGGCCCGGGACCGGGCGCTGCGCTCGTGGCGGGGCTCCGGCGCCCGGCAGGTGGAGCCGGCGTCCCGGCGGCGGAGTTCGCAGTCGACGGCGGCGTCGATCATGATCTGATGGTCCCCATGTCCGCACCCTCCCCCGCTGTCACCCGGCCGCAGCAGGCCGCTCCGCACCCGTCCCAGCCGCCCAATCTGACCCGGGCGGTGGCCGCCCAGCGGGCGTCCGCGCTGACGGTTTCCGCCTACGACGTGCAACTCGACCTCACCGACGGCGCCGGTGGTCCGGGTGAGAAGACCTTCGCGACCCGGTGCGAGATCTCATTCGAAGCCCGGCCGGGCACCGACACCTTCGTCGACTTCGTCGGCGACGGGATCCGGTACGCGACCCTCAACGGAGAGGACATCGACGTCGCCGGGTGGACCAACGGCGGCGGGTTGCCCCTGACCGGACTCGCCGCCACCAACGTGCTCGTGGTCGACGCCGTCGGGATATACACCAACACCGGTGAAGGCCTGCACCGATTCGTCGACCCGGTCGACAACGCGGTCTATCTGTATTCGCAGTTCGAGACCGCCGACGCCAAACGGCTCTACGCCTGCTTCGACCA
>JBBRDH010000218.1:0-6345 GCA_038204125.1 Mycobacteriales bacterium | reverse complement strand
CCGGTCGAGGCGATGTCCGACCGGGCGGCATCGCGGACATCGTAACCGGTCACCACAGCGCCGAGACGGCGGGCTGTTCCGATGGCCTGAAGACCGGCGACGCCGGCTCCGATGACCAGGACCGTCGCCGGCCGGACGGTGCCGGCCGCGGTCATCAACATCGGGAGATAGCCACCGTAGGCATTGGCGGCCACCAGCACAGCCTTGTAGCCGGCCACATTGGCCTGCGACGACAGGGCATCCATCGACTGCGCGCTGCTCAAGGTGCGGGGCAGGCCTTCCAGGCTGATCGCCGTGACGCCTGCCTGCTCGAGGTCATTCATCCCGGCGGCGTCGGAGGCAGGCTGGAGCAGGCCGACAAGGGTCTGCCCCCTCTTGAGCAGACTCCGCACCGAGTGGCCGGGCCCGCGGACGCAGACCACCACATCGCTCTTGGCGATCACCGTGGCCACGTCGCCCAACTGCGCCCCGGCAGCCTCGTAATCGACATCGGCGAAACCGGCGCGACCGCCCGCTCCGGATTCGACCACGACGTCACAACCAAAGGAGCGCAGTCGGTGTACGCCGTCCGGCGTCAATGCCACGCGCCGCTCCGGTGCACGCTCGCGCAGCACCCCCACGGTCAGCGGCCCGGCAGCCGATGTCAGCTCACTCAAGTTCGCCGGCGCCGATGTCTCAGGCTTCGGCTGCGCTCCGGTCACAGTCGCAGGCTTCGGCAGCGCTCCGGTCACAGGCCGAACACCACCCGGGCCGGGTCCGGGAAGGCCAGTTCCTGGATTTCCCGGGTCGGGTGGAATTCTCTGCCGACAGCTGCTTTCACGGTGGACTCCGATTGCGGAGGGACATTTCCCCGCTTCCACCAAAGGTAATTCGCTGTGTGGTGCCTGAGCAGGACCGTTGGTCGGTCATGGGTGGGACATCTGGGGGCCGCGTGGGGACCTTCGACCCTACCGCCGGTGCCAGGGCTTTCCGGGCTGATCGCCCTACCCGCCGCTGCGCGCCATTGCCGATGAACCAGCCCGCCCGGCCCTTTTCTTTGGATCGCAGCTCAGCCTGCTGCCGGAGCGAGCACGATATCGAACCGGACCCGCGTCCACGTCGAATCCCGGAGGTCACGTCCATCCGGTGTCGGGGTGCCGACGGACTGCGCCTTGAAGTCCTTGACCAGCGAATCCTTGACTCCGAACACACTGTCGGAGTCGAGTAGTTCGTCGCCGGCGACGAATATATGGGTGACCAGCGTGCGCCGACCGGCCGCGGTGACCATGAAATGGAGGTGGGAGGCGCGATAGGGGGACCGTCCCACCGCGGCCAGCATCGCGCCGACGGGCCCGTCGAAGGGAATGGGGTAGGGAGTCGGGGTGACGGCCCAGAATGCGTAGCGGCCCTCGCTGTCGCTGTACAGCTGCGCCCTTCCCGCCGTCCGGGTGTCTGCGTACTGGACGTCGTAAAAGCCGTCCTCATCCGCTTCCCACACCTCGAGGTGGGCCGCTGCCACGGCCGCGCCACCGGTGTCGGTGACCGTGCCCTCCACCCAGCACGGTTGGCCGGCGGCGCCCGCGGCGATGTCGCCGCCGATCTGGATCAGCGGGGCATCCGCGGTGAAGAAGGGGCCGAAGACAGTTGCCTCGGTCGCGTCGCCGACTGCCTCGTTGTTGATCGCGACGGTCTGCATCGACGCCCCCAGCACGTCGGAGAGCAGGATGAACTCCTGCCGCCGGTCGTCGGTGACATGTCCTGCGGCGGTGAGGAAGTCGATGCCCTGCTGCCATTCGTCCCCGGTCAGCCGCACCTCGCGGAGGAACGCATGCAGGTGTCGGGTGAGGGCTTGCATGACCTGCTTGAGCCGGTCATCAGAGGCGTGCCCGAAAGACTCGACGACCAGGTCGGTGAGTTCCTGCTCCCTGGCCCGCTGTTCGGTTGAGATGGCGGGTACGGCCGGTTGCGCGGTGGTTGCGGGGATGGGATCGGTCATCGCGGGTCGGTGCCCTCCCACGCCGCCCGGAGCAGCCGTTCGAGGTTATCGGCGGTGACGGGTGTCGGGTTGTCCGGCGGGACGGCCGGCAGGATGGCGGCGGCGGCCTCGGCGATGTCGGCTTCCCGGAAGCCGAAGTCGCGCAGCGCCCAGGGCGCGTCGAGCTCCTCGCGAAGCTCTTGCAGGCCGTCGATGGCGCGGTCAGCTTCGAAAGCCGCCGCGACGCGCCGTTCCGCGTCCGGTGCGGACGGGGCATTGAAGGCCAATACGTAAGGGAGAACGACCGCATGGGTCTGGGCGTGCGGGAGGTTGTACTTTCCGCCGAGCACGTGACAGATCTTGTGGTGCAATCCCGATCCGGCGGAGGAGAAGGCGACCGCGGACAGGTAGGCGCCGTACAGCGTCTGCTCACGCCCGTCGAGCCCGGCAGGCTCGGCGACCACGGCGGGCAGCCCGAGGCGTAGGGCGCGGATTCCTTCGGCGGCGATGGTCTGGTCGATCGGGTCGGTCCGGGGCGCCCACATGGAGTCCACGCAGTGGGCCAACGCGTTGAACCCGGAGGCAACGCTCAGCGGCACCGGCAATGACAGGGTGAGCGTGGCGTCGTAGACGATCGCCCGGGGCAGCACCCGGGGATCGATGCCGGTCGTCTTCGTCGCCCCCTCGGTGAGGCCCCATACGTTCGTCGCCTCCGAGCCGGCGTAGGTAGTGGGGACCGCGACGATGGGCAATCCACTGGTCAGGGCGATGGCCTTGGCCAGCCCGGTGGTGGAGCCGCCACCGACGCAGAGCACAAGATCTGCGCTGTTCTCCGCTGCCGCCTGCCGGGCCCGGTCGGCGGTCTCGACCGGAACGTGCATGACGACCTCGGCGTACCGCAGTGACACTTTGATGTCTGCGCTGATCCGATCCGCCACCTCCTGTTCCCCCGCTGAGGCGATGACCATGACCGAGGAAGCACCGAGTCGCCGAACCTCCTCGGAGACGGCGGCAATCGCCCCGCCCGATGCGAAATGGATTCGCTGCGAATGGCTTTCATGTTCGAAATGCAAGCTCACCGCAATTCACCGGCGTTCGTGATGATGGCCCGGAATGGCATCCGCAGTCGCCGCCCGGAGGCCGCCCTCATCCGGTCACCGCGGGCCTCAGGATTGTCGACATCGCAGTGTGCAGCGCATTTTCGGGGTCGTCGGGCAGGTTGATCGAGCGCCAGCCGATGTGCTTGTCGGGCCGGACCAGGATTGCCCCGTCTTCGGCCACCTCCCGGAGCCTGGCCCAGTCGAAATAAAGATCTGTGACCGCCCGGCCTGGACCCACGACAACGCAGACCAACGCCACGCCGAGGTCGGCGGCGACCTTCTCCGCCGCGACACCCCAGGCCTCGCCGGCAATACCGGTGATCAGGGTGAAACGGGTCATCGGCGCCAGGTCGTGGGTGGACAGCTTCGTCGTGTTGTCGCCAACCCAGGCATGGGGGAGTCTGGACCCCGGCACCGTGGAGGGCTGGTAGTACAGCTCGGGGTCCCTGGTCGGCTCGGGGCGGCTGCTGCCATCGGACAACACGGCAGCCGAGTCGTACAACTGTCCGAGTTCGACTCCGTGTGCGTTGAATTCGTAGTTCTTCAGTTCCATCGCAGCAGCAATGGCTGCCCGTTTCGCCACCCCCGCCACCGTTTTCGATTTCCGTTCGTTGATCCGCTCGATCATTTCCGCCTCGGTCCTGGCGTTGGTGACGCCCAGCGCGTCGAAAAGCTGGACGAACTCGCGGCTCGACTTGTTGGCCCGCAACACGATCTGCTTGGCGATGGGGGCCCGCTCGGTCGAGTAGGTGTCCAGCAGGGCAGGGTCGGCCTGCCCGCGCAGCACCGCCGCAATCTTCCAGGCCAAGTTGTAGGAGTCCTGGATGGAAGTGTTCGAGCCGAGCCCGTTGCTCGGCGGGTGTCGGTGGATCGCGTCGCCGGCGCAGAAGACGCGGCCGGACTGTAGGCGGGTGGCATAGGTTTCGTTGTTGCCCCACAACGACGTGCCGGTGATCTCCACCGGGAGGTCGGGGGTGCCGAGGAGATTGCGGACGATCTGGGTGGCGGACGCCTCGTCCACCTCGGGTGCCGGTCCGTTGATGTCATAGCCCCAGACGACCAGCCATTCGTTCCAGGGTCTGATCATGCGGACCAGGCCCGCGCCGATTCCACCGACGTTGGAACCGGGCTGGATCACCCAGTACAGCACCGACGGCCGGTGCCCCACATACTGTTCGATGTCTGCCTTGAAGGTGATGTTCATCGACCCCGCGATGTCCATCCGGCCTTCCATCGGAAGCGCGATGTCGGCGGCCACCGCCGACCGGGCCCCGTCGGCGCCGATCAGATACTTGGCCCGGATCGGGTAGTCCGTGCCGGTGAGCCGGTCGCGGACCTGCACCTCCACGCCGTCGGGATCTTGCCGATGAGACAGGTATTCGGTCGAGAACCGGGTCTGGGTGCCCCGTACGGTGGCATTCTTCACCAGGATCGGCTCGAGGTAGGTCTGGGGAATATCGCAGTTCAACGATGGGGAGGCCAGCTTGTAGTCCGCTTCCCGCGCGGGATGCGTCCCCCAGGTCAGGATCCGGCCGATCTCCTCCCCGGCAATGGAGGTGCAGAACACCGTGTCGCCCATCAGCTCATGCGGCGTCGCGTCGGCCAGGACCTGGCCCTCCACCCCCAGGTCGCGGAAGATCTCCATGGTCCGCTGGTTGGTGATGTGCGCGCGGGGGGTATTGGCCGTCCACCGATACTTGGTGATCATGATGTTGCGGATGCCCAGACTCGACAGGAACAACGCCGCCGATGCGCCCGCCGGCCCGGACCCGACGATCAGGACCTCTGTTTCCAGCACCGCTGATCGGGGTAGGTCCGTCTCGGTCAGTCCGTCGTCGAACGCGGGCATGCGGGCCTACCTCCCTGAAGACCCCGATCTGCGGTGATCGGGGCATTCCGGGATACTGGCAGATCACCCCGGGAAGCAACAGCCCTGCAAAGTCGAGCCGGCTGCGGCCTGGGACGGTCCACTTTCCGGCCACCGCGGTCAGGGTGGGTCCGGCAGGTCGACCACGTCGAGGGCGGACTGCAAGCCGGCGAAGTCCCTGCCGTTTCGGGTCATCAGTGTCAAGCCGTGGCGGGCTGCGGTGGCGGCGGGCTGCAAATCCAGGCGGCGTGGCCGCGGGCTGCGCCGGATCGCCGGACAAGAGCGGCCAGCGTCCCGTAGTACCAGGGGCGCCGACATCGAAGGGCGGCACCTCGGACCAATCCAGAATCGCCCGCCCGCGCGCCGCAGCGAGATCGGCCCGCCAAGATGCCGGATCCGGCGTCGGCCGGCAGCAAAGGCTTCCACCAGATCGGTCACCGGCACGAACCGCCGCCTCCCCGTGCCCTGCCGGTGTGGCACCAAGCCGATCTCCGGGTTGTGCGTTCCTGGTACCAGTCCTCCGGGATCGCAAAATGGTGGACCGCTCACCGGTCGGTCCGACATATTGACGGGCGACGGTCGATTTAGACAGGGTACAAAGCCCCCTTTTCCTGTTCGGACGAACCCGGTGGCTCCCGTCGCCGATCGGCTGTGGGAGTAACGATCTGCGCGCGGTCCGACGTTTGGCGGGTGCCCGCGATCCCCGCTTGGAAGCTGCTAAAACAGCTTTCTGCGCCACGTGGTGTCGGCCGGTTCAAAGATGGCACCCGGAGTTGCCGTTTTTTCTTTTCGGTCTTATGTTTGGCCGCGGCGGCATTTTGCGCGCCGAAGGGGGCTCGATGATGACCGGATCGCCCAGGGACCTCACCCCGTTGCCCGATCTGTTGCACGGGAAGTCCCGTTCCGGACCGGCCCGGGTACGGCTGCCGGTCTACGTCGATTTGTTGCCACCGTGCAACGCCGGTTGCCCGGCAGGGGAGAACATCCAGGCCTGGCTGGCGCACACCAAGGCGGGTCGGCACGAACAGGCCTGGCGGGAGCTGGTCGCCGACAACCCGCTGCCGGCTGTGCACGGGCGCGTCTGCTATCACCCCTGCGAAAGTGTCTGCAACCGGGCTGAGCTGGACAGCGCGGTGTCGGTTCATTCGGTCGAGCGGTTCCTCGGCGACCTGGCCATGGAGCGGGGCTGGATGTTCGATCCGCCGCCGGCCCCGACCGGCCGGCGGGTGCTGGTCGTCGGCGCCGGGCCCAGCGGACTGTCCGCCGCCTATCACCTGGCACGGCTGGGTCACGAGGTCGAGATCCGCGATGCCGGCGCCGAACCCGGCGGGATGATGCGGGACGGCATTCCGGCCTACCGGATGCCCCGCGACGTCCTGGACGTTGAAGTGAACCGCATCGCCGCGCTGGGCGTGCGGATCGTC